>NZ_JBITTW010000042.1:0-51207 GCF_044542195.1 Pseudomonas sp. NPDC079367 | reverse complement strand
AAATAAACAACAAAAAAGAAAATCAGACGATGCACACCACGCTGTTCGGCATGCACGGTGTACCGATCGAGATCCAGATCCGCACCCGCGAAATGGAAGAGATGGCCAACAACGGCATCGCCGCGCATTGGCTGTACAAGTCCAGCGGCGATGAGCAGCCGAAAGGCACACATGCCCGCGCCCGCCAGTGGGTCAAAGGCGTGCTGGAAATGCAGCAACGCGCCGGCAACTCGCTGGAATTCATCGAAAGCGTGAAGATCGACCTGTTCCCGGACGAGGTCTATGTGTTCACGCCCAAAGGCCGGATCATGGAGCTGCCGAAAGGCTCCACTGCAGTCGACTTCGCCTACGCAGTCCACACCGACGTTGGCAACAGTTGCATCGCCTGCCGCATCAATCGTCGTCTCGCACCGCTGTCCGAACCGCTGCAGAGCGGTTCCACGGTCGAGATCGTCAGCGCACCCGGCGCCCGGCCAAACCCGGCATGGCTCAACTTCGTTGTTACCGGAAAGGCGCGCACGCACATTCGTCACGCGCTGAAACTGCAGCGCCGCTCCGAGTCCATCAGTCTCGGCGAACGTTTGCTGAACAAGGTTCTCAACGGTTTCGACAGTTCGCTGGAGAAAATCCCGGCCGAACGCGTCAAGGCGATGCTCACCGAGTACCGCCTCGAATTGATCGAAGACTTGCTCGAAGACATCGGCCTGGGCAACCGCATGGCCTACGTGGTCGCCCGTCGCCTGCTCGGCGAAGGCGAGCAACTGCCAAGCCCGGAAGGCCCGCTGGCGATTCGCGGCACCGAAGGTCTGGTGCTCAGCTACGCCAAGTGCTGCACGCCGATCCCTGGCGACCCGATTGTCGGCCACCTGTCGGCGGGCAAAGGCATGGTCGTGCACCTGGACAACTGCCGCAACATCAGCGAAATCCGGCACAACCCGGAAAAGTGCATCCAGCTCTCGTGGGCCAAGGATGTCACCGGCGAATTCAACGTCGAGCTGCGCGTCGAACTGGAACACCAGCGCGGCCTGATCGCCCTGCTGGCCAGCAGCGTCAACGCGGCCGACGGCAACATCGAGAAAATCAGCATGGACGAACGCGATGGTCGCATCAGCGTCGTGCAACTGGTGGTCAGCGTCCACGACCGCGTGCACCTGGCCCGTGTGATCAAGAAGCTGCGCGCCTTGACCGGGGTGATCCGTATCACCCGCATGCGTGCATAACCTGCCCATTACAAGGAGTCCTACATGACCAAAACCGTCATCACCAGCGACAAGGCCCCGGCCGCCATCGGTACTTACTCCCAGGCGATCAAGGCAGGCAATACCGTTTACATGTCGGGCCAGATCCCGCTGGATCCGAAAACCATGGAACTGGTCGAAGACTTCGAAGCCCAGACCGTGCAGGTCTTCGAGAACCTCAAAGCCGTCGCCGAAGCCGCCGGCGGTTCGTTCAAGGACATCGTCAAACTGAACATCTTCCTCACCGACCTGAGCCACTTCGCCAAGGTCAACGAGATCATGGGCAAGTACTTCGATCAGCCATACCCGGCCCGCGCCGCAATCGGCGTGGCGGCCCTGCCAAAGGGTTCGCAGGTTGAAATGGATGCCATTCTGGTCATCGAGTGAAGCGCACGGCGCGGCCTTCACGCCGCGCCGACTGCCGCAAGAAAAGGTTTTGAAAGGATTCCACCATGCGCAAAGCGCTAGCTCTCTCGCTGCTCACCCTGTTTCTCGGCGGCTGCGCCAGCGACCCTGCCGACCGTGACATCAGCGGCACCTGGATCAACCAGGTGGCGATCGATGCCGCCGCCAAGGGCGGCCCCCTGCGCGAAGCGCTTCAGGCCTATGGCCCGAATCTGGAATGGGACGTCAACACCAAGGCCAGTCAGGCCCGCTACACCAACGGTTTCGAGAACGTCGAAGGGCGGCTGCTCGGCGAACAGTCCGGCGCCTGGAAAGTCGACTTTTATGGCAGCTCCGCCAGCGAACTGAAACGCGACGGCGGACGCCTGCAGCAAGCCGCCAGCGATAACGAACCCGAACAAATCTTCGATCGCGCACAGATCCCGGTGCCTGAAGGCGCGCCGATCGGTGCGAGCTTCGAGCGCGCGCTGTATTCGGCGTATCTGGGCGGCAACTGGACCATCGCCAGCGGTCAGGGCGAAGGCGGCACCGTGCAGTTTCAAGCCGATGGCCAGGTGACAGGCCTGCCGGGCGTTGATCGTTATGCTTTGTGCCTGGCTGGCGATTGCGCGTCGATGAGCAACGGCAACGACAGCATGTGGCTGCAGCTCAATGGTCAGGGCAATAACTGGATCTTCGTGCGCAAGGGCAAAGAGCTGGAGATTCTGCAGGCAGTTAACGCTGCGCTGGCGGATGAGCAACCGCAGTTCGCCGCGGGTGAGCGCAAGTGGTTGCTGGAGAAGCAGTGACCCCGCCTCGGGGATTGCAGCAAATCCAATGTGGGAGCGAGTTTGCTCGCGAACGCGGTAAAACAGCCAACGTAGATGTTGAATGTTAAGCCCTCTTCGCGAGCAAGCTCGCTCCCACAGCTGTTTCGTGAAGTTTGGAGGTCAGCAGCGACCCTCAAGAATCGCCGCGTAGCCTTCGCGGTAGGTCGGATAAGTCGGCACCCAGCCCAACGCTTTCGCCCGCGCATTGCTGCAACGCTTGCTGCCGGTACGGCGCACGCTGGCGTCTTCCGCCCATTCAGTCACACCCAGATATTTGCGCAGCCAGCCCACCACTTCGGCCAACGGCGCTGGCGCATCGTCTACACCAATGTAGAACTGTTCCAACTTCGCGCCCTCGCGGTCTTTCTCCAGCAGAAACGCCAGCAGACCCGCCGCGTCGTCGGCGTGAATACGATTGCCATACAGCGGCGGCTCGACGGCGACGCGGTAGCCGCGACGCACCTGAGTCAGCAGCCACTCGCGGCCGGGGCCATAAATGCCGGTCAGGCGCAGCACGCTCGCCGGGATGCCGCTGTTGAGCGCAACCTGCTCGGCTTCGAGCATCAAGCGACCTGAATAACCGGTCGCGACAGTCTCGCAAGTCTCATCGACCCATGCCCCGTCCTGCTGGCCATACACGCTGCTGCTGGATACGAAAATCACTCGCTCAGGCGCTTGCCCGTAGTCATCCAGCCAGCTCAGGACATTCTGCAAGCCTTGTACGTAGGCTTTGCGATAGCCCTCTTCATCGTGGTCGGTGGCCGCAGCGCAATACACCAGATAATCCACAGCCCCCACCGGCCAGGTAGCGGGACATTCTTCGTTGAACAAGTCGCCGGCGACGCCGATGACACCCTCCGGCAGCTTGGAAACGTCCCGGCGCAGGCCATGGACTTGCCAGCCAGCGACCAGTAATTGCGTGGCCAGACGACTGCCGACATCACCACAGCCGGCAATCAAAACAGAAGGCGCGGACATCAAAAAACTCCTATCGGAAAGGCACAGACTAGCTCCGGCAAAGGACGAACGGCTAGCAATGAAGGAAAAAAAGTTACTCTATTACTTTTGTTAACAAGAATTACTTGCAATAATGCAGGCCACTTTTGTTCTCGGCCTCACGAGGCCTGGAAGAGCAACAACGTTTTTCTATCTCAGGTCCGGCCAGCATGACACGTAATCAAACTCCCGCTTCGCCAACCATTCGACCTCGCGCCTGGAGCGCTGTCGCGGCTCTGTTGCTCAGCCTGATGCTGGCACCGACCGCCGCCTTCGCCGACGCTCAAGCGCCAGCAACCCCAACCGCCACCGAACAGAGCGCACCCGTTGCCGCTCCGGCTGCACCCGCCGCCACCGATCCGGTGCAGGCTGTCGATGCGGCCGAAGCGCCTGAAGTCCTCGAAGCCGACAACACCCTGGGCATGGCCCATGACCTGTCGCCATGGGGCATGTATCAGAACGCCGACATCGTCGTGAAAATCGTGATGATCGGTCTGGCCATCGCGTCGATCATCACCTGGACCATCTGGATCGCCAAAGGCTTCGAGCTGATGGGCGCCAAGCGTCGTCTGCGAGGCGAAATTGCCGCACTGAAAAAAGCCACCACCCTCAAAGAAGCCAGCGCCACGGCCGGCAAGGAAGGCACACTCGCCAACGTGCTGGTGCATGATGCGCTCGAAGAGATGCGCCTGTCGGTCAACAGCCGCGAGAAGGAAGGCATCAAGGAACGCGTCAGCTTCCGCCTCGAGCGTCTGGTAGCTGCCTGCGGTCGCAACATGAGCAGCGGCACCGGCGTCCTCGCCACCATCGGTTCAACCGCGCCGTTCGTAGGTCTGTTCGGTACCGTGTGGGGCATCATGAATTCCTTCATCGGCATCGCCAAAACCCAGACCACCAACCTTGCCGTCGTCGCGCCGGGTATCGCTGAAGCGCTGCTGGCCACCGCACTGGGCCTGGTTGCCGCGATTCCTGCGGTGGTGATCTACAACGTGTTCGCTCGTTCCATCGCCGGTTACAAGGCGCAGGTTTCCGACGCATCGGCAGAAGTGCTGCTGCTGGTCAGCCGCGACCTTGACCACCAGCCTGAGCGCAGCTCGCAGCCGCACATGGTTAAAGTGGGGTAATCGGCCATGGGCCTGCATTTGAAAGAAGGCGCAGACGACGATCTGGCCGAGAACCACGAAATCAACGTCACGCCGTTCATCGACGTGATGCTGGTGCTGTTGATCATCTTCATGGTTGCCGCGCCGTTGGCCACCGTGGACATCAAGGTGGACCTGCCCGCTTCGACCGCCAAACCGGCGCCGCGGCCTGAGAAACCGGTGTTCCTCAGCGTGAAAGCTGACCAGCGCCTGTTTCTCGGTGACGACGAAGTGAAAGCCGAAGCACTCGGCGCCACCCTCGACGCCAAGACTCAGGGCAAGAAAGACACCACCATCTTCTTCCAGGCTGACAAAGGCGTGGACTACGGTGACCTGATGAGCGTGATGGACAGCCTGCGCGCCGCCGGTTACCTGAAGATCGGTCTGGTAGGTCTCGAGACGGCAGCCAAGAAATGATCACGACGCGCCATAAGCTGACGCGTTACAGCGGTAGCCTGGCCGTGGTGCTGGGCGTGCATGCGCTGGCCATCGCGCTGGCGCTGAACTGGACTGCCCGCCCGCCCATCGAATTGCCGCCGCAGGCAATGATGGTCGAGCTGGCCCCGTTACCTGCCCCGCCACCGCCGGCACCGCCGAAAGTCGTCACACCGCCGCAGCCACCGGCTCCGGTGGAAGAGTTGCCGATTCCGAAACTGGCTGAAGCACCAAAAGCGGAAATCGCGGTGCCGAAACCCAAGCCGAAGCCAAAGCCTAAACCGCCGAAGCCGATCGAGAAGAAGCTGCCTGATCCGCCGAAAGAGAAACCTTCCGAGGAAAAACCGGCCGACACTCAGCCGACCCAGGCACCGACGGAGAAATCCGCCCAGCCGGCACCGGGCCCATCGCCAGCGCAACTGGCGGCCAAGGCCAGCTGGCAAGGCACCCTGCTCGCGCATTTGCAGAAGTACAAGAAATACCCGCAAAGCGCACAGGCACGGGGCAAGGAAGGCTTGAATCGTCTGCGTTTCGTGGTTGATGGCGAAGGCAATGTGTTGTCGTTCGAACTGGTGGGCCGCTCCGGCAACGCTGATCTGGACCGGGCCACCCTGGACATGATCCGCCGTGCCCAACCGCTGCCCAAGCCGCCGGCGGACATGCTGAACAACGGCTCGATCGAAATTGTTGCGCCGTTTGTTTATTCCCTCGAACGTCGGCGCTAAAGAGCAAGATCCAAAGATCGCAGCCTTCGGCAGCTCCTACAGGGAATCGCATTTCCAAATGTAGGAGCTGCCGAAGGCTGCGATCTTTTGCTTTTCTCCTTATTCACGAGCGGCAAACCCACATCGCCCGGTGTCGCACTCAGCCCTCAGTCTGATAACGTGCGTCTATCGATTGCAGCCGGTATGCTTGGCGCGCAACTTCATGGACGCTTGCTATGACCCTCACAGAATTACGCTACATCGTTACCCTCGCCCAAGAGCAGCATTTCGGCCACGCCGCCGAGCGTTGCCACGTCAGTCAGCCGACGCTGTCGGTGGGCGTGAAAAAACTTGAAGACGAACTCGGTGTGCTGATTTTCGAGCGCAGCAAAAGCGCCGTGCGCCTGACCCCGGTCGGCGAAGGCATCGTCGCTCAGGCGCAGAAAGTCCTGGAACAGGCCCAAGGCATTCGCGAACTGGCTCAGGCCGGCAAGAATCAGCTGACCGCGCCGCTGAAAGTCGGCGCCATCTACACCGTTGGCCCGTACCTGTTCCCGCATCTGATTCCACAACTGCACCGGGTCGCCCCGCAGATGCCGTTGTACATCGAAGAAAACTTCACCCACGTGCTGCGCGACAAACTGCGCAATGGCGAGCTCGATGCAATCATCATCGCCCTGCCGTTCAACGAAGCCGACGTGCTGACCCTGCCGCTGTACGACGAGCCGTTCTACGTCCTGATGCCGGCCCAGCACCCGTGGACCAAGAAAGAGTCCATCGACGCCGGCCTGCTCAACGACAAGAGCCTGCTGCTGCTCGGTGAAGGCCACTGCTTCCGCGATCAGGTGCTCGAAGCCTGCCCGACCCTGACCAAGGGCAACGACGGCGCCAAGCACACCACGGTGGAATCCAGCTCGCTGGAAACCATTCGGCACATGGTCGCGTCCGGCCTGGGCATCTCGATCCTGCCGCTGTCCGCGGTAGACAGCCATCACTACGCCCCCGGCGTGATTGAAGTGCGTCCACTGACCGCGCCGGTGCCGTTCCGCACGGTGGCGATCGCCTGGCGCGCCAGCTTCCCGCGGCCGAAAGCCATCGAGATCCTCGCCGACTCCATTCGCCTGTGCTCGGTGGCCAAACCTGCCGCGCCGGTTTCGGCCGGTTAAGCGAGCGTCATGACGGAGCTGTCGCAAGTGTCGGTGACGGCACTCAAGGGTGTCGGCGAGGCCATGGCCGAGAAGCTGGCCAAGGTCGGCCTCGAGAATTTGCAGGACGTGCTGTTCCACCTGCCGCTGCGCTATCAGGATCGCACCCGCGTGGTGCCGATCGGCGCATTGCGGCCGGGGCAGGACGCCGTGGTCGAAGGCACCGTCAGCGGTGCCGACGTGGTCATGGGCCGTCGCCGCAGTCTGGTCGTGCGCTTGCAGGACGGCACCGGCGGTCTGAGTCTGCGCTTCTATCACTTCAGCAACGCGCAGAAAGAGGGTCTCAAACGCGGCACGCGGGTGCGCTGCTACGGCGAAGCGCGGCCCGGCGCGTCGGGTCTGGAAATCTATCACCCAGAATACCGCGCGATCACCGGCGACGAACCGCCGCCCGTAGACGAAACCCTGACACCGGTCTACCCGCTCACCGAAGGCCTGACCCAGCAGCGCTTGCGCCAGTTGTGCATGCAGACCCTGACGCTGCTCAAGCCGAGCACGCTGCCCGACTGGCTGCCGACCGAGTTGGCCCGCGACTATCAATTGGCGCCGCTGGCCGATGCGATCCGCTATCTGCACAACCCACCCGCCGATGCCGATGTCGATGAGCTCGCCCTCGGTCATCACTGGGCGCAGCATCGTCTGGCGTTCGAAGAGTTGCTCACCCATCAACTGTCGCAACAGCGTCTGCGCGAAAGCATGCGATCCTTGCGCGCGCCAGCCATGCCGAAAGCCACCAGGCTGCCGCCGAAATACCTGAAAAATCTCGGCTTCAACCCGACCGGCGCGCAACAGCGTGTCGGCAACGAAATCGCCTACGACCTCAGCCAGCACGAACCGATGCTGCGGCTGATTCAGGGCGACGTCGGCGCGGGTAAAACCGTGGTCGCAGCCCTCGCCGCCCTACAAGCGCTAGAGGCCGGTTATCAGGTCGCACTGATGGCGCCGACCGAGATCCTCGCCGAACAGCACTTCATCACCTTCAAGCGCTGGCTCGAACCGCTGGGGATCGACGTCGCATGGCTGGCCGGCAAGCTCAAGGGCAAGAACCGCGTCGCCGCGCTGGAGCAGATCGCCAGCGGCACGCCGATGGTGGTCGGCACTCACGCGCTGTTCCAGGACGAAGTGCAGTTCAAGAACCTCGCGCTGGTGATCATCGATGAACAGCACCGCTTCGGCGTGCAGCAGCGTCTGGCTCTGCGACAGAAAGGCGTTGGCGGGTGCATGTGCCCACATCAACTGATCATGACCGCCACACCGATTCCTCGGACGCTGGCGATGAGCGCCTACGCCGACCTCGACACCTCGATCCTCGATGAATTGCCGCCCGGGCGCACGCCGGTCAACACCGTGCTGGTCACCGACACCCGTCGCGTTGAAGTCATCGAACGCGTGCGCGGCGCTTGTGCCGAGGGTCGACAAGCGTATTGGGTGTGCACGCTGATTGAAGAATCCGAAGAGCTGACCTGCCAGGCCGCCGAAACCACTTTCGAAGACCTCACCGCCGCCCTCGGCGAATTGAAAGTCGGGCTGATTCACGGGCGGATGAAGCCGGTCGAGAAAGCTGCGGTCATGGCCGAATTCAAGGCCGGCAACCTGCAACTGCTGGTCGCCACCACGGTGATCGAAGTCGGCGTCGACGTGCCCAACGCCAGCCTGATGATCATCGAAAACCCCGAACGCCTCGGCCTCGCGCAACTGCACCAATTGCGCGGCCGCGTCGGTCGTGGCAGCGCGGCCAGTCATTGCGTGCTGCTTTACCATCCGCCGCTGTCGCAAATCGGCCGTCAGCGTTTGGGCATCATGCGCGAGACCAACGACGGTTTCGTCATCGCCGAGAAAGACCTCGAACTGCGCGGCCCCGGCGAAATGCTCGGCACCCGCCAGACCGGCCTGCTGCAATTCAAGGTTGCCGATCTGATGCGCGACGCCGATCTGTTGCCCGCTGTGCGCGACGCTGCGCAAGCCCTGCTGGAACGCTGGCCGACCCACGTCAGCCCGTTGCTCGACCGCTGGCTGCGGCATGGGCAGCAATACGGCCAAGTGTGAGCACGGTCGCAGTTTCTGACAGAACCTTGCGAACAAGCTGGTTATACTCCTGCCATTGTTTCAAAAACGGATACAGACCATGACTGACGCAGCTCTCGCTCCCGAACTCCCGCACGCACCGTCTGTGATTCGGCTGTTGCTCGGCAAGCTGGGTATCGCCTACGAAGAAGTGCTCGATCATCACGGCCTCAATGCTTCGCGCAAGGTCCAGGCCGTGTTACTCGACGATGCCGTTGGCGCGTTGATGGTGCTGTTTCCACAGAGCCAGTTGCTGGATCTCAATCGCCTTGCCGAACTCACCGGCCGGCGCCTGACCGCCGTCTCCACCGAACGCCTGGAAAAGATGCTCGGCAAACACAACCTGAGCCTGCTGCCGGGGCTGCCGGCGCTGACCAGTTCGCCGTGCCTCTACGAAGAAAGCCTGCTGCGCGAGCCGAAGCTGCTGATCAACTCCGGCGAGCCGGGCTTGCTGCTGGAAATCAGCAGTGAAGACATCAAGACCATGCTGACCAAAGCCAGCGCAGCCAACTTCGGCGAAGCCCTGAGCAGCATTCGCCCGAACCTCGACCGCCCGGACGATGACCGCGAGGAAATCACCCAGGCCGTGCAAGCGTTCACCGCGCGGCGCATCCAGCAGCGTCTGGAAGCGACCATCGAGATTCCGCCGCTGGCCGAGACCGCGCAAAAAATCATCAAACTGCGCGTCGACCCCAACGCCACCATCGACGACATCACCGGCGTGGTTGAAACCGACCCGGCGCTGGCTGCGCAAGTAGTAAGCTGGGCGGCGTCGCCGTACTATGCCTCGCCGGGCAAGATTCGTTCGGTGGAAGACGCGATCGTCCGCGTACTCGGCTTCGATCTGGTGATCAACCTTGCGCTGGGCCTGGCCCTCGGCAAGACCCTGAGCCTGCCGAAAGACCACCCGCAACACACCACACCGTACTGGCAGCAATCGATCTACACCGCCGCCGTCATCGAAGGCCTGACCCGCGCCATGCCACGCGCCCAGCGCCCGGAAGCCGGCCTGACCTATCTGGCCGGTCTGCTGCACAACTTCGGTTACCTGCTGCTGGCCCACGTGTTCCCGCCGCACTTCTCGCTGATCTGCCGCCACCTGGAGGTCAACCCGCACCTGTGCCACAGCTACATCGAGCAACACTTGCTGGGCATCAGCCGCGAACAGATCGGCTCGTGGCTGATGCGCTACTGGGACATGCCCGACGAGCTGGCCACCGCCCTGCGCTTCCAGCACGACCCAAGCTACGACGGCGCCTACGCCGAATACCCGAACCTCGTCTGCCTGGCCGTGCGCCTGTTGCGCGGTCGCGGGATTGGCTCCGGCCCGGATGAAGACATTCCCGACGCCCTGCTTGAGCGTGTCGGCCTGACACGCGACAAAGCCAATGACGTCGTCAGCAAAGTCCTGGAAGCCGAAGTCCTATTGCGCGAACTGGCCTCGCAGTTCAGCCAGGCATAAAAAAACAGGCCCGCTCCCCCAGGATTTACACAAATCCCTGTGGGAGCGAGCCTGCTCGCGAAGAATCCAACTCGGTCTAACTGACCACCTCAAGCTTTAGGCTTAGCCTTCCTCGGCACCAAATACTTCATCAACCCCTGAAACCACATTACCAGCGCCGGATTACCCTTGAGCTGGATCGACTTGTCCTGAATGCCCTGCATAAACGCCAATTGCTTGTTCTTTGCCTGCATCGTCGCAAAGCCATAACCGGCATCCTTAAACGCAATCGCAAACGCCGGCTCCGCCACCACGCCAGACTTGCTGGTGATGCGCTGATCCTTGACCACGAAATGCCGCGCCACTTTCCCGTCCAGCGTCTGTAGCTGAAACACCAGATCCTTGTCACCCAACTGCTGCTGGAACGCAGGATTTGTCCGGCTGGCCTTACCCATCAACAAACCCATCATCCACAGAAGAAAACGAAATTTCATGCGCACAGCCTCAAAAGAAAAATGAACGGCCGAGGCAGTGTAAGGGATTCGGATGATAACGCCAGTATCTGACTCCATTGGAAGAGGATGCAGACCATTTCCCGCACGATGACCGCCAAGTCACGATTAAGCGCTCGCCCACTGATCGTTCCCCCGCTCCGCGTGGGAATGCATCCCGAGACGCTCCGCGTCTCACCACTCACCTTTCCTAACCTGTTGAAACACATCCCTGTAGGAGCTGGCGAAGCCTGCGATCTTTTGATCTTCCGGCCCGCGAATCTATGGGAAATTTCCTGCAAAGTGCGGGGCTGTCCATGAACTAGGCGAGCTTGAAGATCACCGATAGGCTTTCTGCGTCATCGGGTATTCGGTGACCGGATGTGCAAGTCCGAATTCGGGAGCAATTTCTTCTTACTCCAAGGGATTTACACCGATGACCAATTCAACTACCGACACCGAGGACACCTCCCCCTACGAATCCTTCGATTCAAGAAAACTACATGAAGCCGCCGAGCGCGTCCTCGATCACCATTTGGGCAACTCCGGCCATCCACCGGTCCCACGCCGCGAAGGCTTGTTCAGCCTGAACCCGGACATCGACGCCGAAGCCCTCCTGGCCAACGCCTCGGAAGACCTGCTATCCATCAGCATCATCGCTGCGGATCTTGCGGACGACATAGATGGCTCCCGCCGCTCAGTTGCACTGGCCCTGAGCAGAATGCCGGACGGGGTGCGATTGATGGTGGAAGGGACGCTTGACCATATTGAAGTGCGGAACCTGGCTGCCAAATCTTAGCGAGATTCGCGGAAGAAAAGTGGGGGCGTTGAGTCCCCTTTCTCGATGATCCCTGTCTTACCACCGACAGCCTGTCTCTGGAGATGCATCCATGGTGATGTCTTGTTCAAATGAATACTTCTTTCCGGATTTGTAGTTCGTGTAAGTCATCCCGTAAATTCGAGCACCCTGGCTGACCATTTCATATTCGCCTGTCAGCGAGTCTTCGGACACTTCTACCCAAGTTGTCGTGAACTGAGAAGGCCGCCCCTCTGCCATGACTTCCTCTTCGACACTCCGATAGACAAGGGGAATGACCTTTCGGGACTTCGTGTACTTGACCCCTGCTCCGCTCCACCGTGAGACGGTGTCGTAATAGGATCGAAACTCGAAATTGATGTTCTTGCCTTCCAACGAACGGAAGCAGGAAACCTCGGTGGTAACCTCACCTAGGGCAGTCAGCGGTATTAGAAGAAGCGCAGAAATAAACGCAAACGACGATTTCAAACCGATCATTCCTTAGCGACTTATGGGCAATTGAAAGTGCATTTGTGCGAACTTTACGGGAATAGGGCCGGATCATTTCTTGGAGACTCCAGCACTGCGCTCACCCACCCTCGCCGGGATTTTCGAAGCTTTTCCCGCTTCAGACATTCGCGATGCGTATTGCTTGTACGCCGCCACCGCCCGCTCTTTATCGTTCACGGCCCAATAACTGTCAGCGAGATTCAGGTAAGCAACCGTCCTGTTTGGGTGGTCAGCAATCACTGCGTTGAGCAACTCAATCGACTCAGCGTAGTAACCCGCCTCGCCGAGCAGAAAACCGAGGTCGTTGGACCAGCCGGGACGCTGCGGGTAGTAGTACTTTGCGACGATATAGCTATCCGGGGGACAAGTGTCATGCGAGCCACCGCCCATCAACGCGTAGCTCATCGTATCCTTGAAGGAAGAGTCATCACCCTTTCGGTAGGCTGCCAGCGCCATATCCAGCAAATCAGCCGAATTGACGGTCATCAATTTCTTTCTAACGCCCTCAATCCTGCCAGTACGAGCAACCTGCAGTTTCTGCAGCGCCTCACGTCCATCGAAAGAGGCCAGAGTGATTGTGCCCAATGTCTGCACCGGCAACTGCACTACGCTGACAAGCGACCGGTCACAGGAGTCGTTGTTCGCCACTTCCAGCAGAGCTTTCAGCTCAAACTGCCTTGAACTTCTATTGAAGGCGAACAACAGGTTGAAGTTGTAAACCGCGTTATCTTCCTCGCTGGTTACCAGCGCGATGTAATCCCCTGCCTCAACGAACGGCTGCTTGACCACAGCTTCCTCAACCTGCGGATCAATGACAGTCATGACGCCGGGGCGACCTTTAAGTACATGGACGCTGAATACACCCTGAAGCGCAGACGAGTACTGACTCTTGATCAGAGGCAGCGCCTTCGACGTATCGAGCAAGATGTCCTCGTCACGTGTCTGTACCGGCGCAATCAACAATCGGTTAGAAACGTCGTCCGCATCACCCGCCAGCACAAACACCTTTTGCCGTGATGCATCACCCAGCAAGCTAGCCGAGATTTCCTTCAGGACTTGGGGCGCAGCAAGCGCGGGAGAACCCGGTACAGCGACACAACAAGTTAGAGCGCAGAGAACGCTCTGCAATACGCGTTTCACTTTCTTCAATCCTTGATTCAATCAAATGATGTCCAAATACGCCCCAATAGAGCTCGTCCAATTAGGCACCGGGTTCAGGCGCGCCGCACTTCAGCTCTTTGATTTGCTCGTTGTTGATCGGAATCACACAGGCAAGGCGCTTTTCTCCGAGCCCACGAAGCTCAGTCAAACTGAGCGTCACGTGCAACCCATCCTCGGCAAACACATGATCCTCAAACCCGGCATCGGCATAGTCCGTCCAAAAAGCCTTGCCCTCGAAACTGCAAAACCGCTTGGAGGACAGCGCCCTCCAACCGCCGTTGGGCGCCAATATCTGGACCGTCAGGCATGGGCTGCCAAAGGTGCTGACATAACGTGCCACGACATCGCCAAAGCGCTGGGAGCCGGAAAGGTACACCTTGTTCAGATCGACCACATTACCCGGCTCATCAGCGACGATTGTGTCCAGGTAAGCCGCACGCTCCAGACTCAGTCTTGCCATGCAGTTGTTGATCGTCGTGACATGCGCTGCCACCCCAGGCTCGATTTCCGTGGCTTCAAGCGGGCACGTGGTGTCGCGTAGCTTGATCCAGGCGCGCTGGGATTCTCTGGCCATGGCGACCAGCGCCTTACCCTGCTCAGGGTCGCGCCGCTGTTGAGACTCAAACCGTCCCAACAGTTTCTTGTAGCTGGCATTGAGTTGCGTGTCGGCTTCCTTGCGGGCCGCCTCCACACACCGATCGACCTGGGCGCTCACGGTGATTTTTTTGCAGTCGTCTTCGGCCATTGCAAAAGAGGCAAACAGGCATCCAAAGGACAACGCGATAAAACGCACAAGCATGTTCAATTTTTCATTCCCTGATTGGCAGGTAATAGCCGTGCCACTCCGGGCAGGCACCGCATCCGCCGTATCCACCGATCGAAACAAGGCTGCCCTTGCTGCCTGTCACGCAATCCATCGCCACGACCACGTTGTTCAGCATCTTCGTTTTCGCACCGTCGGACGTACGCTGTAGAACCTTGCCGATGTCACGCCGCAGCACTTTGCCGCCGATGTTGATGGTCTGGTCGGAGCAGACCGGAATGACGTGGGTTTCCGTGTCCTGCACTGTCACGGATCGGCAGGACGAAACCAACACCACTTCAACACCGCCACACTGCATGACATCGCGTTGGGTGTAAGCATCCGTCGGCGCGGCGAAGGCTGGGGAAGAGAACAACCATGCCACGCTCCCGGCGAACAAAAGCTGATTCATTGAGAAATCCTTTCCGCCGTTAGCCGGCCTTTTGTTTTGCCAGGCACTTTGCATAGCCGTCCGCAAACTTGGTGTCGAATGACAACGCCACCGGCTCATCCAACTCGGCCGAGGTGTTGAGCAATTCGTGAATAGCCGTGGTGTATTTGATCCAGCCAATCGTGCCGCTGCCGTCGGTGTCGAAAAACAGCTGAGCGCGCACTACTTCACCGTCATCCTCGTCAATCAGCAAATTGACCTTGTCCTTGCCGACATAACGAAACGGAAAATCGCTGCTCCTGACAAGCTCCGTAAGGTAGCCGTAGCAACTCCCTTCACTGGCAGTCGCGGGCAGCGAATGAGGTAAAAACAAAAGCGCAATCAGCACAGGCCGAATCAAAAACCCGTTCATCCACTCACTCCTCATCCATCGGCGACGATTCCACGTCGGTCATGCTCAGCAGCCGAAAATCATTGTTCACAAACTCGTAGTAACGATCCCGGTTACCACTTTCCAACGCATTCCCCTGCGCATCTTCTTCGCCGTCGAGCGTGATGCCGGAAACGATGACCAAACGGCTGTCGGGCTTGTAAACCATGCCGAACGTGCTGCCGTCGTAAGCATTCGGCAGACCGCCAACCACTTCACCGGTCTGGGCGTCCAGCACTTCGCCGCAAATGGCGCTGCCGCCACAACCGAGCCTGTGCAGGATGTAATGGCCGGCGAAGTTGACCTTGCCGTTCAGGGCTTGCACCCGTGCCTGATCCATCATTGGGCTGCTGTTCTCTTGCGGCACCAGCTTATGGTTAGGGCCGGTGAAAACTGGCGTGACGGTGTAATCCTTGAAGGCTGGATCGGCAGCGAATGCCATGGACGTGGCAGCCAATATCAAGCTGCCGAGAAGAATCGAAAATCCTTTCACGTAGTAACTCCGTAAATGCAGTGGGGACCGTCGGCTTACTCAGCCTGCCCTTCATAACGCTGTGCCTGCGGGTCGAATTGCCACAGATGTGGTCGGGTCATGGCCTTTTCACCCTTGTAGCGGATCTGCCCGCGCTTATCGCGGATGTAGGAATAGATCTCGATGTCCTTGAACTCACCTCCCCCCTTGGGTGGGCCGTCCAGAACTTTGACCCCGGCGAAGTAATCGCCGCCCGAATACCTCAAATAACCACGGCACTGGATCAGGAAGGCAAATGTGCTATCCATTGATGAGCCAATGCCGACGCGGGAATTGAAGATGAAGTCTTCGATGCCATCGCCATTTAGATCGCCGCGAAAAACCACGTGGCCCGGATCGATAGAAAATTCTTTTCCATCAAGACTGGAAAGTATGTCTTCCGGATGTTCACCGCTTTGCGACCATTGCGATAAGAAATATTTTGAGTCAGTTTCCTGATTGCAAACATCTGCCGCCATAACCGCTATCGGCAACCAGCTCACACATAACACCAGCAATCGTTTCACTTCGTATCCTTCGAATTAATCAATTGCAACTCACCATCCCGATACAACACCTCACACCCCACCCACGCCGGATCCACCTGCGGCATCACCGCCGACGGCTTGCGCAATTCGCGCAACAACGTCGAGCCATGCGACAAGCGCCCACCCATCCGCGCAATCACCGCACGCGCTGTTTGGTAATGCGCATGTCGCCCCGGATCGAGGGTGTCTTCGAGCAAGATGTCCTCGCCGAGGATGCCTTGCACCTGCCCCGGATAAATCATGAACCCGGTGGCCTGCTCCGCACCTTCACGACCGTCCTGCCAAAAGCCGCCATCGCGGGTGCGCACATCCGGGTGCGGCGCGAACCAATGCTCGCGGTCCGCCAGCGGCATGGCGTGGTGCAGACGGAAGAAGATGCGCATCAGGTTGTCGCGATACCACTCGCGCACTTGCAGGTAGTAGCCACGCAAGCCCGGCAGGCCGCTCGAATGGGCGAGGCGGATCAGACCTGGCCATTGCGGAAATGGTTGTAATGGCAGCTCACTCGACGCGGGTCGAGGGGTGGCCGGATCGGTTTCCCACGGCAAGCGGTGAGGACTGTTTTCAAGGTTGTCGTACGCGGTCGGCGGGCGGCCCAGCCAATCGCCACCGCTGCTGGCCAGTGCCGTGGCGATGCACAGATTGCCTTGCACCACGAACACGTAAAACCGGGTGAACCAGTCCGCAAGTTGTTGGCCATTGGCACTCTGGGCGACGAGTTCGGCCAGCTCCCGATCAAAGCGCTGCAAGCCATTTTCAAGGCTCAGCAAATGGCCGCGAGCCTTGCGTTGCATGCGCAAAAACAGCGGCAACGAACGCAACATCTTCAGTGGCTGCCACGGCAAATGCGGCGTCGCACCACCGACTTCACCAGCGTAGTTATCGGCGCTGATGCCCCAGTCGGCCAGCCGGGCGAGAAACAGATCATTGTTGATATAGGACGCGCCACCGAACACAGCGGTGAACGGCTCGTTGTCCTGCAACACTCGCGCATCCCAACGCGCCATGATCGCCGGGATACTCGCTGCCGCGCGGCGTTGGGCGTACTCCACCAGCACGCTCGGTTGCGGCGGCAGGATCTCGGCGATGTTGGCGGCGGTCAGGTGGCGGCGCCAGCCGTAATCGCTGATTGGCCGGTATTGCAGCAGCCACAGTTGCGCGCCGTCCCAGGCCCATTCGACGTCGCCGGGCACGTAGTGGAACACGCGCAGCACGTCTTGCAGAAAGCGCCAGAGCAGGTCTTCGGTCAAGCCGTGGGACGGTGTGAACGTGCCGCTGCGCCACGCATCGCCGAGCCGCGAAAGTGTTGCCCGTGAGGGGCTTACATGACCGTCGGCGAGCGATTCGAGATGGCCTTCCACCCATTCCAGTTCTACCGAGAGATGGCGCACAAAAGCGATCCCGGACACTACCGGGGTGATGAAGCGCTGCACCACCACTTCCTCGACGCCTTCGGCCGTCAGTTCGGCGATGCGTTTCGGCACATTGGCGGTCGGCTCGCGCAGATAGGTGGTGCTCAAACCGGCATTCGCCGAATCGGCCTGATCCTCGCCATAACTGGAGGAGCGCACCGCCCAGATCACATCAGGTTGGGCGGCAAGAAATACCGGCAGACGCGGGTCGCTGCACTCGTTGAGCGTCAGCGCTGCCGGCACCGCTTGCCGCGCCAGTTCAGCCAGACGCAAACGCCCGCCCTTGGTGTGGGCGACAAACCCGCGCTCGCCCGACTCCAGCCACTCGGCGAATTCGGCGGGCGCGTCGATCCACGGGTAATGGCCCCAACCGGGTTTCAGGCTGATGCTCAGATCGGCGCGGGCGAGAATCGCCGACCACGCTGCCGCTTGCTCGATCCCGAGTACAGCGTCCTGATCGCCCCAAACCAACTCGACCGGATCGGTGATCCACTCCAGCAGCGGCAACGCGGTGTCGGCGCGAATCAGATCCCAGTGCGGCACAAACGCACGGCAGCGCGCATAGCCGGCGCCCATGCGCTGGTACTGCGCGGGCGTCCAGGTCTGGTTGGAGAACTTGCGCGCGAACAGCGTGGGTTTGTTCGACAGCAGCCAGTGGATGGTCTTGCGGATCGGAAGCGGTGACATCAGCGCCGGCAATCGACGCTGCCACAAAAACGCACCGACCGGCGCCAACAAAACACTGCGCGAAAAGTGCCCGGGCCGACGTTGCAGCGCATGCAGCACCAGCAAGGCATTGACCCCGACCGCCATGATCGCGCTGCCCTGCTCAGTCATCGCCAACAAGGTCTGCGCGTAGTCCGCCAGATCCTCGCAAGGCAGCTGCGGATTCGCGCCGAAGCCCGGCAACTCCAGCGGCACCAGGTCGTAGCGCTGGAAGTGTGGCAGCGCGTCGTCCCACCAATCGGCAGCGCTACCGTTGCCGGCCAGCAGGTACATCAAGGGCTTGCTCATGAGCGATCCTCAGGTCAGATCGCGCAGAGCGGCGTCGAGGGTTGGATAGCGGAATGTGTAACCGGCCTCGGTCAAACGCTGCGGCACCACGCGCTGACCGTCGAAGAACAGCTGCGCCATTTCCCCCGCCATTGCACGCACTGGCGCGGCAGGAATGTGCAACCACACCGGACGCTTAAGGACCTTGCCGGCCTGCTCGGCGAACGCGGCCTGAGTGACCGTTTCGGGCGCTACCATGTTGTAGGTGCCACGCAGAGTGTCGTCGTTGAAAGCCCGCGCGATCACCTGAAGCACATCGTCGCGATGCACCCAACTCATGATCTGCCGACCGTCGCCCATGCGCCCGCCGAAACCCAGGCGGAACGGCAGCAGCAACGGCGTCAACGCACCACCCGGGCCGAACACTACGCCAAGACGCAGCACCACCTGACGCACGCCAAACTCAGTGGCCGGTTGCGCGGCGGCTTCCCAACGCGCGCAGAGTTCGGCCATGAAGCCGTCGCCCTTGCTGGCGCGTTCGTCGAGGCTTTCGCTGGCATCGCGCACACCATAAAAACCGATGGCTGAGGCTTGAATCCACAGCGTTGGTTTTTGCTTGGTGTTCTTCAGCCAGGTCATCAGTGCTTCGGTTGTGCCGACTCGGCTGGCGAGCAGTTGCGCCTGACGCTTGGGGCTCCAGCGCGGCCCGGCGACGGGGGCGCCGGCGAGATTGATCACTACGTCGAAGGCTTCGTTGTGGCTGAGTTCGCTGAGCGAATGCACACAGCGGATGCGGCCATTGAATAGATTGGCCGCGCTCAACGGATCGCGCGTCAGTACGCTGACCGAATGGCCCGCGTCGAGTAATCGATTGACCAAGGCTTCGCCGATGAACCCGGTGCCGCCGGTGATTAGCACTCGCTTGTGGGCGCCATCAGCAAACGGGTTGGATTGGCTCGGTGTCTTTACTGCAGGAGACTTTCGGCGGTCATGGCGATAAAGCCAGACCAGCGGCGGCAACAGCATCAGCAGCGCAAAACCGTCGAGCCACAGGTGCGACCAGACCTGTTGTTGCGCTGACAGCCACATGTCCTGCGGCGCCCATAACAGGATGCCGGCGATCAACCAGCCCCACACCGCCGGGGCTTTCAAGCGATTGCCGATGTGCACCAGCGCGAGCATGTACAGCGAATAACTTTGCAGCGTCGCGCCGAACAGCGCGAGCCACCAGACTTGTTGTTCGTGGCCGGCGGTGGGTACTGCGTCGGTGCCCCAGAATGCGAGTTCGAGATTGTGCAGGTAGCCGTCGAGTAATCCGGAATGACCGGCCCAGGTCAGGGTGAGACCGGCGAGAATGTGCACGATTGCGGCGGCGTATAGCCAGAGCACGAATGCTGGGCGAAGGGAGTTCGAGGGGGCTGGCATTCCGTGTCCTGAGCGCATTCCTTGGGGGTGGGGAGTTTAAAGGAAAATGGGGGTTTTCAGTCGCTCGAACACAATACGTTTTGTCGCTATCGCACTGAGTGAGCGTCAATCAAGACGAGCAGCTCCTTCAACCTAGCAATATCCTCCTCATAAAAGGCATTACATTGCGTCACGACCACATATTCATAGCCGGTCGCTTTTTCATGGGTGCTGCATACAATCCCCGGACCTTCCCCGCCATCCTGCCTTCCATACACGACATCCCGCGCATCCGTCAGCACCCAGCCTGCCATTGCCAATTTCGTCCTGGCTGATTCAGGAAGTCCATCGAAGTGCATGATTGCCTCAGCATTCGGCAGCTTGACGAGCAAGTTGTATGGCGACGATAAAGAGCTCATTCCCACGGTTTTCGTGACTTCGGCGAGGTCCTTACCCCGCACGATAAACGTGGGGAGGCCGTCTAGATCACCTTCATAAGTTGACTGATGAAGTGGCGAAAATTTCAGGACTTCAATTGCGCCCTTGCTGACACAGCTGACGAGCTCCAGCATTGGCTGAACGTCATGAAACTCGCAGGTGGACTCTTGAGCAAACAATGTCGGTGATAGAAGTGTCGTGCAGAATGCGAACACCCACCTCAAACAAGATTGGGGCAAGCTCAACTGAATGCCCCTGTACGCATTTCCATTCACTGAGTGCCACCTGCTCAAATACATTCAATAGAATCGCTGAATCCAAGAAATTCCACAAAGCCGCCGAACGCGCCATCGACCACCACGTCAAACTGCCCACCGAACAAACACGACATGCGAAACCGGCCTCTTTAGCCTCTCCCCGGCACGGACGCCGAAGCACTCATGGCCAACGCCTCCGAAGACATGCTGTCCATCAGCGCCATCGCTGCCAAATTAGCCGACGATGTCGAAGGCTCAAACCGCTCGGTGGCATTGGCACTGAGCCGAATTACCGATGGTGCGCAGCTTATGGTGGAACGTGCGTTGGATCATCTGGAAGAGTTGATAGTGGCGAGGCAGGAAGCGAAAACGTAAACGGAACGAGGGGGACGGATTAAGTTGCCAGCCCGTCCCCCTACCCCGCTGTATCTACTAATTTTTGCTCGGTGTCATAGCCCCAAATGAAGATCTAATATCAGATAACTTAGGATCACTTTTGAGGTTTGACCTAGGCACACATGCAGAAAACTTGACCGTTGCACCTTTCACGCCTTTCAACCCATAGAAACAGTCGAACCACAGCCCCTTTGTTCTCACCGAGTACTTACTCTCAGCTGCAGCTCTGTCTTTTTCAGAGTCCCAAAGCATAAAAGGCGACATTAATACTCTGACTGCGGCGGAGCCCGACGCTGACGAATGAGCAAGATCCACCTCTCCCGTTTCTGACCCTTGTTGCAAAACTTCATCAGCAGCGTAGCTGTATTTATATTTACCATTGCTATCAAAGCGGCCAGATGCAGCCAAGCTTTTTTCAAACTCAACAGGCTCAATTAAAAAAACATTTTCCTCTGTCAAAATATCTGGCCTTAAGCTTAGGTTCGAGACCAGTTCTCCATAGCAAATACCATCTTCAAGTTTTACGTTCAATTTAAAACCTGGGATATCTGGGATTGAAACTCCACATATATTTGAAGGCTGTGACTGAGCCACCGAAAAAACCGACATTAAAAATAATCCAAAAGCAAAAATAGGGATAGACCATGATTCACTGTCCAACACTAAAACGTAGTCTGCCCCTGTATCACTCATTACCTATCCACCTTCATATTCAACATGATAAGTTTTTGAGCCTTTAAGTAACGACAGCATACGTTTTCTGGTAGTTTTAACATCTTCTTCGTCGCCACAGGCCTCTATCATAAAAACATGATCAGTGCCAGCCTCCAATACGGCAGTAAAGCAGTATGAATTAGAATAATATATTCCTTCCCAGCCGGACCAATTAACCCCAGAAACACGACTAGCCTTTGACAGCGGCTGCATTCCCGTACCAATCTTCAATCCGTCGGCCTGCTGTACAAAGCCGCTAGCTACCGCGTCTGAAAAACTCATCGCTACGCAGTTCATCTTTACATTTTCTGTTCTACCATCTTTATATTTGTACTTAACAAATGAAATATCATCATCAGTCTTGAAAAACAAAACACCAGGAGATTCATTTACCTCCATGACACAACCTTTACTTTGCACAACTACGCTATCACTAGCATGCACAAACAAAAACGAACTTAACAGATACAAAAAAATAAATTTACTCATATTTTCTGCCTTTTTACAGAAAAAAAGTGGACAGACCACGCTTTTCGGGTATCTACTAAAACCGTGACCTGTCACCATTTCACCCCCGCTTGTCAACTCCAGCTACTCTGACTCCCCTTCATACTTCTGAGACTCATAGTTAAATCGCCAAACATGCGCAGTAGTTAACGGCTCTCCGCCTTCGTATTTGATTCTGCCGTTTGATTCCCGCTTGTACGAAAAAATTTTGATATCTTTAAAAACGCCCCCCTGCCCACTTCCCGACTCCTGCACTTCCACCTTCGCAAAATAGTCAGCGCCAACCAACTTTAAATATCCGTGACATTGAAGTAAAAAACTAAAAACCCGATCGCCGCTAGATCCGACACCCGTTGATGCCTCAAATATAAAGTCATCGATATTATCGTTATTCAGATCGCCTACAAAAACGGTCGTTCCGTGATCAACTAACAGCTCCTTGCCGTCTTGTGTCGAAAAAACCTTAACCTTACTTTCGCCAACCTTCCAATCAGAAATAAAGCTTATTGAATCTTTCTGAACATCGCATATCTCACCCTCAGAAGCCCAAGTTAAACCAGGAAGAATACCAATCAGAAAAAAACTTAGATATTTCATATCAAACATCTATAATAAAGGTGTTCCTGCCAGGCCTTACGGCACCTTGAGGAAGGTTAGTTCCGTACAAAATCGCATTTGTAAGCGCAACAAATAAATCCGTCCCCTTTACCGTCCCTTTACCTAGCGCTGAAGTAAATAAGGCATATAAGAAGTGAGTGGCATGCATCAGAGGCTTCCGTATCCAGTTGCTGATCACCATTAACGGGGCTTGTATAGCATATTCGTTCGACTGCTAAATTGCTGCCGTGCTGAGCAGATTCTCCAAGTCAGGCATTGAACAGATCTGCTCTATTTGCGCACCGCAAGATTGCTTTCACTTACCGGTCAGCTTGTCCATGCCAGGTTGCAGACCGAAGCTCTTCAGGATGTTGAAGAAACCGGGGACAGACCACGTTTTTTGACAACTCCTGAAAAGTGGTCTGTACCCATTTAATTTATTAAACCTCTACTCCCCTGACCAATACCAAATCGTATCACCCCATCGCGAATCATCTACATTCGGCATAATTTCTCCCTGTTTAAAATATCGCCGAGAGTTAGCTTGCGCGGGAGTAAACCAATAACCTTGTTTACTACATGGCTGCCCCGAGTCAACACGACCAACTTGTGAGATGCTGGACCCGGTATAGTTTCTAGCATACTCAACCAAGTCCTTGGGATAAACCATATGATCTATTTTGCTATCATCAATCCCATAAAGAAATGCAATAACACCTGCTTCAAAGGCCCAGTAACCAATGTAGCTGCCATCATCACCATCAATACTTAAATGCGAGTCGTGCCAACTCGCCTGGAGTTCGCCAAAAGATTCATACCACTGACCGCAATATTCATTTAAAAGCTTAGATGCCTCGGTTTTGCTAGAGGCATAAATTGATCTGATCAGCTTCGTATATACTGGGTGAAACCACTCATCTATATCAGCCCTCCCTGCCAAATTTTTACGTAGCAAATCTTCGTACAGCGTATCCTCACTATTAAAGCCTGCCGCATCTGTCAAACTTACAAACTTGGCCAATAGATCATTCCGATGCAACAGGATGCACAGGCTGGCCACCTGAACAAACTCCTCAAAATCCGCTGGAGAATCTTCAAGATCTAGTGGCGATATATTCGGCACACCCTCATACTCAGCCAAGGCATTTTGATACAACTCAAAATTTCGCACGACTCTTTCAAGCGGTTCAAACAACTCTGAAATAGGTTCTCCAGCTGTATACCTGATTATCAAAGCGCCGAGAGAATCCTGTTTAACCTCAAAGGCTTTCAAAAATGCTTCCTGGCCTGGAAAATCTTCTTCCAGATTGTGCGTACTCCAATACGATTCCGAAGCATCATAAAAGCCCACAAGGTTTTTATAATACGCCTCTGTAATAAACGGCTGCCTTCTATTCATTTTTGTTTAAGCCTCAAGCCGCAAAGAATCTAGTGCACCATGTCTTTTCGCCAGCGATTTTTTTCGCCTATTCACAGCTTGCTTTACCTCATCTTCACCATAGTGAGAAAAAAGGGGACAGACCACGTTTTCGGGTAATTACTAAAACCGTGGTCTGTCCCCATTTCCCACACGGATGGTTCGAAGCAGAATGATTCGCTGGTGACTGCGCTGTGGACGGCGAAAGGGAATAACGCAAAATACAAAAGCATGACTTTTCATATTTATCAAAACTCGTTAACGATGAACGACCTCTCAAGTAAAAAATGCAGAGTTGTTATCAACGAGCGGACAAATTTATTTATGCAGCAAAAAGAGGGACGATTAGATCCCTCATTTTTTTCACTGCCTTTCACTCGACAAACAAATCTATCAAATTTATTCAAACTATTTACATAGAATACAACAGTCCATTTTCTCTATGCGCTACCGTGACTCACCTTCATACAGCTTAGTTTCCGGGTTAAAATGCCAAATGTGAGAGGTTGTTAGTGGCTTACCATCCCTGTGCATAATTTGATCTTGCTTATCCCTGTTATAAGAGTAGATTTTAATATCTCTAAATAGACTATCTTTTGGATGAGTATCGAGAACCTTCACATCAGCAAAATACTCACCACCAACGTTTCTTAAAAAGCCACGACATTGAATTAGAAATTCATAAATAAAATCACCGCTCGACCCGGCACTTGAATATGAAAGAAAAATAAAATCTTTCACTCCGTCACCATTGATATCTTCACTAGTGACAACCTTTCCTTCCTCAATTGAAAATTTTTCATCTTCAATTCGAGAAAGCAAATCAAAATTACGTATACCTTCCGTCCACTGGGATAAGAAATATTTAGCACCATCTGCCGGAGTACATATGTCTACAGGGGCAGCGTTGGCAGTATTCGCAAAAAGCGCGAGCACCCAGAAAAATCCCATTTAAACTATCCATAACGAGAGGGATTTATTTAAACATCTCACCAAAATCAAAGCCGCTGAGCGCATTAAAATAAACCTGCTCCCTTTTTTGGTTTCAGAATACCGCTACCTTATTCAGACTCCCCCTCATACTTTTGAGAATCAGGATTGAAGTGCCAAATATGAGGTGCCATCAGAGTCTCACCACCTTTTCGCTGGATACTCCCGTTTGAGTTTCGTTTATAAGAATAAATTTTTATGTCTTTAACGTTTTTTTGCTCACTTTCCGGCTCCAGGACTTCAACTTTGGCAAAGTACGAAGCACCGAGTGGTTTAAGATAGCCATGACATTGAAGCAGGAAGCTAAACACTCGATCACCACTTGAACCAACGCCTGTTGACGCTTCAAAAATAAAATCGTCATTACCGTCATTATTCAAGTCACCGGCATATACAATACTGCCGTGATCAACTAAAAAGTCTTTTCCATCCTGCATTGACAATACTTTTGTCTTACTATTACCAAGATTCCAATCAGAAATAAAACTTTTCGAGTCTTGTTCTGGATTACAGATATCTCCCACAGAAGACCATGCAATTCCGGGTAGCAAACCAATCAACAGCAAAAAATATTTCATAAGTTACACATCCATAGAAAAGGGGACAGACCAAGTTTTTCGGGCAATTACTAAAACCGTGGTCTGTCCCCATTTCCGCCATTCCTTGGCGTCCGTAAAAAACTCAGTGATCCGTTCAATTCTGAACGGGCCTGCGACAGAAGATAGAGTCAGAACCGACAAACGGGTCAGATCTATTTAAGTTCTCAACTAAATTCAAAGCGGTCGAGCGCAAAAAATAAATCCGCCCCCTTTGATTATTAACAAATTCAGATGAAAACAAATCCTTCCTCTACCTTAGAGCCTTACTCAACAAACTCAATAGTTTCAACCATCTTAATGACCTCCTTCAACGCAGAGCCATTTAGATCATTCAAGTAGGCCACATTTCCACCTCCACAAAGTGCAGCAGATCCATGGGGGATGCAGAATCCAAACCCACGTGTTCGGTCCTCCTCTTCACCATTTGTAACGTCCTGAGATATCGCTGGACCTTCCCAGTTCTTCCCTTTTAATACATAAAAAGTATTATGCATGGACGTGTCAGCCTCAACATCTGGATCCAAACTCATGACCCATCCTTTGTCAGTCATTTTCCCACCCGAAAAGTTAGCAAAAGTTTGGGCATCGGCGGGATCCACACATCGAAATTTCAAATCGACTTCTATCGGCCGCCTAGAATTAGGCTTAATAACTTTCGAATAAAATAAGAGCGCAGGCACTTCTTCCTTATCCACCTCATAATCACCTCCGTACAAATTATTCATTTTAAATTTGCACACATTGAGATCTGCAAATATGACCGACGACTTCACATTTGCTTCATTAGCGAACGAGATCGACGAAAATGAAAGAACCAAAACAATCAACCAAACCTTCATCACTGTCTCCTCGCCTTAAACGGATCTGGGAGCTCACTAATTTTTCCACTAGCGTCTGGAAAGTTCATCTGCTCAGTTAAAACCACCAAAGCGTTGGTATACGCTTGGTTGCGGGCAATTATTCCGTTCACTTTGTTGATTTTAGTTACATCATGAACCGGGCTACCAAAATTCACAGTTGCGGCAACCTGTCCAAAAACCTCACAACTATAGTACACAAATTGTTTCCCGCCGGATTCTCTAACAACTCGTACCATCACAGGACTTTTATCAGCCAATTTGGCTGCCTGCGTCCAAGCCCAATAAGCTCCCGCACTGTTGGTAGCATCAACTGGTTTCTTTTCTACATCGTCACGCCAACGAATCATTTCTGCAGTCAGCCCTTTGGGCGTCAGCTGACTATCAGCAAGGTGGCTGTTACTACCGGTATTATCCGCAGACTTATGCGCGGCTGTAAGCGCGCTTACTAATGGAGAGGGCACTTTGCGACCACGGAACTTCCAATACTTTACATAGTTTCCAGGCCATGTTAACTGCAGTAACCCACGACCATCCCAGGGAAAATATTTCGCGCTACTATTATTTTCATGCATTTTCCCTAGCCATTGGGTTTCTTGAGTGGCATTCCCAAAAAAAGCAGCCATCCGCAATGTACTATTGGCAACCAAAAACTTCTGCAAAGCCTTATTTAAAGGACGTTTCAGATCCCCAATATTTTGTTGCGCTACTGCACTCAACGTAACGCCTTCTGAGACCAAGTTTGAATCCTTTATCCGCAGAGCGCTAGTCGGAAGCAATTGAGTTAGTTCCTCACCACTCAACCAACCGCATTTCCTAAACACATGAATAAATTCCTTTGGAGGGAAGTGCCAGTGTTTTGCCTTAATATCCTTCAGGCCTGCATCCTCCCAGAAGGCCATCGCCTTTTGATGCTCCTTTAACTGATTGTAATCAATTTTAGGCATCGCTGGCCCTAGCTCGGAGTCGCTCAAAAGCCAGCCATATCGAGTATCAAAATTTTCACGCCCCCACTCGCTTGGAAACTTAAAAATGCATTTTTCCAATTGCTTTCGAGACTCTTCCTTTTGAATTATTTCTTGATTGTGCTTTTTAATCCTAAAACTCTTACTATAAACGTGCTCTTCCTCTGGCTTTGCTGGTGCATGTTTAAAATCTGGCGACTTGGAAATTTCTACAATACTACGAGATGGGGGAAATAGCGGATCCTCATCTAGCTTCAACAATGCTCTTAGATAGGGCGACTGACAGTGGCTGTCTTCATCGGTATCGTCATCAATTAATTTCCAACCTAGCCAATGCGGAAAATCCGCGTCGCTGAAACAGGTTACAGTGCTAGCGTTTAAGTTGAACCAAGCCACCCCTGTTGGTAGTGCTACCTGTCTCCAATGTGCCGCATTGGCTGGAGTAAGGGAATCGGGACCTAGTACTCGACCGAATCGCAGCATTTCATAACCTGCGCTTGGGCAAGCAGGGTAGCGAGAGCCAGCAATTTCAAACAGGTCGTATTCGAAGCCTTCGCTCTCTTTATGTTCACCAATACACTTACCCTCAAGCGTGTAAGTACTCAAAACGCATTGCCCTTTTTCGTAATGCATACGTACGAATAAGTCTTCTGGTGGCCGAGCCAGACAATCGCCTGCACTATTCTGATCAGTCCAATTAGCTGCGGGCTGTGAATAGCCTATTACTTCTGGCGGTAAATAAAAATGCATATCGCCCCAGCAGCTATCTGTGCGACCAGCTTTGGTTTGATACATTAGCTCACGTTCAGTTCGACCGAACAGATGTGGTATCTGAGTATCATCCGCAATGATCTCAAAATGAATCTTGTTTGGCACGCCATATATTTTTCCGGACTCACCAATAATATCTTTCCGATAAACCCGCATATCAACTTTTGGATTTACCAACGATATTTTCGAAAGATGCATGTAAATTGAATAAAAAACGACCTTCGAACTTTCACCTTCGCCAATTTCTGTTTCATGTCGCAGGACAATACAGCCGTTATCTGTCCATCCGCCATAGTTCAAAGGCGCATCGTCGGCAGTATCTACCGGAGTTGGTTGACGGAAATAGGCTAGCTTTCCGTCAGCAATGGCCCGGACCGGAAGTACTTTACCAGCCAAAGGGGGCGCTTTTAGGTGAGTCCCCCCGTGCCAATTCAAATCAAAGCTGATCGGGAAAAAGCCATCACCCGGCTCTCCACACAGCATTGCTCGATTCAAGTACGCTTCGTCAGTCTCTCCGGCCGTCGGAGCTGGAAGAAATGGAGGGCTAATCAACATAGGTGTGATCCATATTTAATAAATTCTTCAAATCCATTGAGCGCTGACGTCACAGCGATAACAGGTACTTTGTTTTAGGTTTTGGCTCTTCTGGTGCATTCCCCAACGCCTGATCCATCAAACTCCCCGCCTTATCCTTATCCGCCGCCCCCGGCAGCACCGGCGGTTTAATCCCGATTCCAGTCCCCGACCCAGCCGAGCCACCGGCATTGATTTTGATCACCGGCCCAACCACCGTAACCCCACCACCATCCAGCTTGATAAAGCTCCCACCACCCACGATGGTCAGCTCCGTCCCCGCCTCGATAACAATCTTGTCCCCAGCCTTGAGGTGAATCTCTTTGCCCACACTGGTCAGTTGCGCAGTCCCCAACTTCACATGCTGGTTCTGCCCAATCGTCAAATGATCATCCAGCTTCGCTTCAATCTTGCGATCGGAGATCGTGGTGCGGTGTTCTTCAGCCTTCAGCTCGGTATAGGTGTTCTTCACCACCGTGTCGTGGCGTTCATTACCGACCCGAATCTTCTGGTCATGCTCAACGTTTTCATCCCAATCGCGCTGGGCGTGGATGTAGATCTGCTCCGAACCTTTCTTGTCTTCGATGCGCAGTTCGTTATACCCACCACCACCCGGCGAGCTAAGCGTTTTGAACACGCTGCGAGTCTTGTTCGCCGGCAGTGCATACGGCACCGGGTTTTCCTTGTGGTACAGGCAGCCGGTCACCAGTGGTTGGTCGGGGTCGCCTTCGAGGAAGGTGACGAGGACTTCCATGCCGATGCGCGGGATGCTGATGGCGCCGTAGCGGTCGCCGGCCCAGGAGCTGGAGACGCGCAGCCAGCAGCTGGTTTTGTCGTCGGCCTGGCCTTCGCGGTCCCAGTGGAACTGGACTTTGACGCGGCCGTACTGGTCGCAGTGGATTTCTTCGCCTTTGGGGCCGGTGACCATGGCGGTCTGGCTGCCGAGCACGCGTGGTTTCGGGTGTTCGAGCGCCGGGCGGTAGAACACGTCCCACGGGGTGGCGAGGAAGCGGTTGCGGTAGCCCTGGTGGAAGTCGTCCTTGTTGTCGGTGGTGTCGCTGGTCACGCCCTCTTCGAGGACTTGCGGTTGTTTGCCTTCGTGGAAGACTTCGGTGAGCAGCCACAGGTCGTTCCACTCGCTGCGCGGGTGGTCGGACATTTCCATGAAGTGACCGCTGACCAGTCTGGTCTGGTCGCCGCGACCTTCGGCCTGGCGGTAGTCGGCGCGGTGGCGTTCGAGGGCGCGCTGGCTGAGGAACTTGCCGCGCGCGCGATCGATGAAGCGGCCGGGGTAGTCGTAATCTTCGAGATCCGGCTCAGTGCTCTCACCGTCAGGTTTGTACGCGGCTTCCATTTGCAGGCGCGGTTTTTCGAAGTCGTAGTCGCGGCGCGTGGTGCGCGTGGTGCGGGTTTCCAGGCGCAGTTTGAAGGCTTTGATCACCGGCTCGTCGGCGACCATACCGCTGCCCTGCACATAAGCAGTTGGCTGCCCCAAGTTCTGGAACACGGTCTGGTCGTCGCCGAACACCAGCAGGTGCGCTTTTTCGCTGTGCTGGAAGTGGTAGTGAATGCCTTCCTCTTCGCACAGGCGCTGGACGAAATGCAGGTCGGTTTCGTCGTACTGCACGCAGTAGTCGCGATCCGGGCACGGCTGGCTGAGCTGGAAGCTGTAGGCGTTGCTCTTGATGCCGTGCTCTTCGAGGATCAGCGCGATAATTTTCGGCGCCGACATCTGCTGGTAGATGCGCTGGTTGGTGCGGTGATGCAGGTATTGCAGTTGCGGCACCATCGACACTTTGTAGCGAGTCAGGCGCTTGCCGGCATCACCTTGGGCGACGCGGTAGATCTGCCCGTGAATGCCACTGCCCCGCGGATCGAACGCCAGGAAGGCCTGTTTGTGCAGGAGTTTTTCCAGGTCCAGATCCGGGTTTTCGCTGACCAGTTCGAGGTCGAAGCGATACGCCTGGCTGATGCCTTCGGTGCCGGTGAACGACAGCACTTGCAGGTCGCCGACGTAGTCTTCGACCTTGAGGCTGAAGTGGGTTTCGTTAGCTGAGTTGAACATCGTGTGCTCCCTGTTCGAATGTCATCCGTTACGCCCGAAGTCGCAGACGTTGCAGCCAGGACGAAGTGGCGCCCAAGGCGTCACGCAATTGTTGGGCAGTGATGGTGCGTTCTGCCGGGTTGAAGCTCAGCGCGGTTCGCAGCGCGTGCCAGCCGTGCTGGGGTAGATTCGCTGGGGCGCGCAGCTCGCGCTCCAGATGCTCGTCGCGGGCCTGGGTCGAGGGCAAGCGGCGGAACGGGTGTTTGCCGCCCGCCAGTTCATAGATCACGCAGGCCACGCCGTACACGTCCGCGCTGGCCGACAACGGTTGGCCCTCAAGCAGTTCGGGGGCGGCGTAGCCCGGGGTCCAGGCGTTGAAACGCTCGCGGCTCAGGTGCGGCAGACCGGGCAAGGTGCCCTCCTCTGCCTGACCGAGGCCGAAGTCGAACAGGCGCAGGCCGTCTTCGCTGAGCATGACGTTGCTCGGTTTCAGGTCACCGTGCAGCACGCCGCGACGGTGGGCGTAGGCCAGCGTGTCGAGCAGCGGCAGGACAATGTCGCGCAGTTCTTGCCACGGCAGGCCGAGGGGCCGCTCGCAGAGCAATTTGTCCAGGGTCAGGCCACGCATGTATTCCATGGTGATGAAGGCCCGCTGGCAATCGGTGTCGACTTCAAAGGTGTGTGCACGCACAACGTTGTCGTGGCGCAGGCGTCGGGTCAGGGCGAACTCGCTGTAGAGCAAGGCACTGGCATCCGGCGATTCGGCAAATTCTTCGCTGAGGATTTTCAGCGCAATGTAAGGGTCGGGATCGCCGAACTGCTCATGCAGCAGATCCCGCGCCCGGTAAACGGCGCCCATGCCACCGGCCCCGAGCAGACGCTCGAGGTGGTAGCGACCGGCGAGTACATCCGGCAGCGCACCGATGCTGGCCTTGGTCGGCGCCAGCAACGGTTCGGCCTTGTTGCCCTTGGCGAAGGCGAAGTAGGTCAGGTTGCTGGCCTGCTCTTCGCTGATCAGCAGGTCATCGATGGGCGATTCGAGTTCACTCATTGGCGGATCACCACGGCAGTCAGGTTGTCGCGCGCGGCGCCCCGCAGAGCGCCGTCGAACAAACGTTCCAGCGCCACGTGCGGCGCGCTGAGGCTGAGGGCGTTGCCGAGGGCATCGCTGCTCAGGCCCTGATACAAACCATCGCTGCAGAGCAAAAATACATCGCCCGGATAGACCTCGAGTTCGAGCACATCCAGGGTCAGTGTCTCGGCGGCGCCGACGGCTCGGGTGAGTGCCTGAGCCGCCGGGTGCGCTGCCGCCTGTTCGACGCTCATTTGCTGCTCGTCGATCAGTTGCTGTTGCAGCGAATGGTCCTTGGATAGCTGATACAAACGCTGCCCACGCCACATGTAGCAACGACTGTCGCCGGCCCAGATGCAGGCCGCGCGATTGCCTTCCACCAGCAGCGCGACGACGGTGCTGCCCATGATGCTGTCGTGACGCCCGGCGGTGACCGTCAACTCCTGCCCCAAACGCCGGTTCAGCCAGTGCAGGCATTGGCGGATGGCTTTGAGGCGTTCGTCGAAGTCCTCGTGTTGTGGCAACTCAGCCAGGCTGGCGACGATCAACTGGCTGGCGATGTCGCCACCCTGATGACCGCCCATGCCGTCCGCGACCACCCACAGCCCATGCTGCGGCGAGTCGAGGAAGGCATCTTCGTTGCGCGCCCGCACCTTGCCCGGGTCGGTACGCGCCGCGCTGCGCCAGGGACTGGCCACCAGCATCAGAGCTGCACCGGCATACGGAAGGTGCGCAGCACGCCCATGTCGAACGGGTTCGGCGTGCGCTGGCTGGTCAGCAGGTAGTTGGCGCGCAGGCCGCCCACGTCCGCTTTCAGCACCAGCACGTCACGACCGTTCAAGTACTCGGTCTGCATCAGATCGAACAGACGGAACAGCGACCATGGGCCGGAGTTTTTCTCGATGCCGATCGGGCGCCCGGCCATCTTGTCCATGACCAGACTGGTGCGACCGTCTTCAGCATCGGTCGGCCACTTGAAGGTCATTGGCAGGATCGGGCCGTGACGGTATTCCATGGTCTTGTCGCCGAACTTGAATTCGGAACGGCTGACCGCCGGATCAAGGGTGTATGGCTCGAGCTTGAACTGCACGGTCGGCTCGGCCGGGTTGATCGAGAAGAAGCTTTGGCGAATCGTCTGCGCCGCCGCCATCTGATCGAGGTAGACCTTCGATACCGGCAGGCTGTGACCATCGACGCTGCGCATGCGGTAGTTGCCCGGATCGCCGCTGACGAATGGACGCATGTAGCTGTCGAAGAAGCGGTCGACGGTGCCTTGAGCACGGAAGAACTCGCGGAAGTCGCTGATCGCCACATCGCTGGTGCTGCTGGCGCTGAACGGATAACGCTTGCTGATGGTTTTGCCGTACACGCTGTACAGCTCGTTCTGATAACGGCCGTTCAGGTATTGATAGGCATCGTTGAGCACCAGGCGCCACGAGTCCTCGGCCAGTACGTTGAACCACACGCTCAGCGGACGCGGCAGACGACCGGAGGCATTGCGCAGGTTGGTCAGCGCATCACGCTGGCCGCTCATGCGCGTCTTGGCCATTTCGAACGCGGCTTGCTCCGGCGTGCTGGAACGGGCCAGACCGGCCAGTTGCAGTTGCAGGTCGTTGAGCGCGCTGAACGCTGGCGTCAGGTCAGCGCCCGGGCCGTTGTTGTCATCGAGCAGACGGTGCAGCGGTTCGAAGCGGCGTTGCAGGGATTTCTTCGCGGTGTCCGGCAGGTTCTTCGCCACGTTCAGCGCCGAAGCCTTGTCGGCGGCAGCCGCGGCGAGTTTGCCGACCTTGCCCAGTTTGCCCTTCTGCCCGGCCAGCGCATCGGCGGCTTCGCCGGCTTCATCGACCGGATCAGCAGCGGCTTCGAAGCGCGTGTTTTCGCGCACTTCGGTGAGCAATGCGAGGACCGGCGAGTTGGCCGACGTCAGGCCCGCCAGTTGCTCGGCGCCTTCGCCGGCGTCGCTGATCGGTGGCAATGCGACCTGGCCAACGGCTTCGCTCCAGTAGTTGGCGTAGTCGCGAAAGTACAGCTGCTCAAGCTCGACCATCAGGCGACGCAAATCCATGTCACTGATGCCCGCGCCTTCGCCCAGCACCCAGTTGTCACGCAGGATATCGGTGACCAGCGCTGCACCCTGTACCGAGAAATACTGCTGATAACCCTGCTGGGTGTAGAAACCCGGGATCACGTATTCAGTGCCGATGAACAACGAGCCTTGCGGGCCGAGATGTTGGCTGAAGCGATAGTCCGGCAGGTTGCGCGCCTGCTCGCGGAGCATGCGGTAAACCACGTTGGCCAACGATTCGCTGCGCAGAACCTGACGCGCCTGCGTCACCAACTGATCGTTCAGCGGGTAGATGAACGGCTGCTTGAGCAAACGCTCCAGGTGCGTATTCAGACCGTTCTGCACCGCAGTGTTGCCGGTGTAGCGCTGCGACCAGTCAGTGGCGACCCAGTCCTTGAGCCACGCCGCGTCGCGACGATCCTTCATGTTCAGCATCAGGTAGGCGCGCAGGCTGTTGAGCAGGCGATCGCGGTCCTTCATGTTGGCGCGGATCTGCCCTTCGAGCATGGTCGCCACCCGTGGCAGCAACTGCGCTTCAAGCTCACGCTCGTAAGCGGTTTTGACCACCGGGTTGATCTCTTCGCCCTGATACAGGCCGCCACGTTCGTGGTACGACACGTCGCTTTTGCTCGGGAACACCTGAGTCGCGGCGTAGCTGGTGTCGAGGACTTTCAGCACGCCCATGGCGTCATCGCGCGGCGTCACCGCCGAGCGTTGCTGAGTCCAGTTCTGCGCCAGCGTGCGCAGGTTTTCCAGACGCTCGTAGTTGGCCGAGAAACCGCCGGCCCAGAGCATGCCGAACAGTGCCAGCGCCGCCAGTGCGCCAACGTACAGCGCACGTTGGCCCCAATGAATGCGGCTGCGCTCGCGCTTGTCCAGGCCAGCCAGATCGGCCTCGGGGAAAATCACCTGGCTGAGCAAGTGGTGGATGAACCGCGAACGGCCGCTGCGCAGGGTCGGCAGCACACCGGCGTTAAGGCCCAGGCTGGCGCCGATGCCGGCGGTGGTCGAATCCATTTCCTGGGTCAGATGCGGCGCGCTGGTCAGGTAGAAACCGCGCAGTTGCGTGGCGCGCTGATAGCGGTTGCCGGTGAACGCCATGTCGACGAACAGGCACAGACGCTCGCCGATCTGTCCCAGCTGATGCGGGAAGTCGAGGATGCGCCCACGGCGCTGAGTATCGCGCTCGGAGTGCATGCGCATGATCACTTGGCTGTTCAAGCGGCGCAGCAGCTCTTCGAACTCGCTGCGCAGAACCGCGACATCGGTGCCGACCTGATCCTTGCGGAAACTGGTGCCGAGCACCTGATCGCTTTCTTCGCGGGTCAGTTGATCGAAGAACTCGTCGAAGCCGAGCAGCTTGTCAGCCTTGCTCAGAACCAGATACACCGGCACGTCGACGTGCAGTTTCTGATGCACGTCCTGCAGTCGGCTGCGCACCTGGCGCGCCAGTGTCTCGATGTCCTGCTCGCTGCCGCCGGTGAGGGTTTCCACCGGAATGGTCACCAGCACGCCGTTCAACGGGCGGCCGCGACGACGCTTGCGCAGCAGTTCCAGCAGGGTGGTCCAGGCGTTGCCGTCGACTTCCGCGTCCGGTTGAGTGGTGTAGCGCCCGGCGGTGTCGATCAGCACACCGTGGTCGGCGAAGTACCAGTCGCAGTGACGGGTGCCGAGGGTGTCGCGGGTCAGCTTGCGGTCGATCTTGTTGATCGGAAATTCCAGACCGGAAAAGTCCAGCAGGCTGGTCTTGCCCGAGGACTGCGGACCGATCAGCAGGTACCACGGCAAGTCACTGCGCCAGCGCTCGCTGCGACCGCGATACAGGCTCGACGTTTTCAGGGTTTTCAGCGCGTCCTTGAAGCGCGCCTTCAACTCCTTCTGTTCTTCGTCGATCAACTCTTCGCGACGAATGCGGTCCTGGCCGTCCTCGCTTTCTTCCTCGGCTTTCTTGCGAATACCCGCGCGCCAGCTGACGAAGACCATGGTCAGGCCCCAGATCAGGAACAGCACGCTGATGGTCAGCAGGCGCGAGGTCGCGCTTTCCCAGAACTTGTAATCATCGACCGCCAACAACGGGCCGACGAACCACACCAGCAGCGCCACGAACAGCACCAGCAGCAGAGTCCAGACCCAGGTCTGGCGCAGGAAGGCGCCGACTTTCTTGAAAAACTTTTTCATCACACGTCCCTGTTTTACGGCTGCGCCTGCGGTTGTACCGCGGCTGGATCAAGCGGCTGATAAGGTTGCAGAACGGTGTCGCGCTGCTCGCCCAAAACCCAGGCGAAGCCCGAATACATCACGACCAGGCAGACCAGCGTAAAGAGCACCACCATCCACGCCGGCACGATGCGCACCAGATTGCGGCGCTGATCGTTGAGGCCTTCCCAGTGCGGCGACAGCTCGCGCGGCACGTCGCCACGCAACTGACGGATCTGCCGGTACAAGGCGTCGCGGATGCCTTCGAGTTCGAGCATGCCGCGCGCCTGAACGCGGTACTTGCCCTCGAAACCGAGCGACAGGCACAGGTACATCAGCTCGAGCATCGGCAGGTGCTTGACCGGGTTTTTCGACAGCCGATCGAGCAACTGGAAAAACTTCTCGCCGCCGAAGGTTTCGTTGTGGAAGCTGCTCAGCAGGCTCATCTGCGACCACTCGCTTTCGTTGCCCCACGGCGTGGTCACGACGGCTTCGTCGACCACGGTGCAGAGCACGTAACGCGCGGCCATTACCTGGCTGCTTTCGGCGCCGTTGTGCAGGGCGCGCACTTCGAACAACTTCAGCCCGGCGGTCAGGCGCTCATTGAGCGCGTACAGGTTTTCGCGGGTTTCGCTGTGCTTGAGGCGCACCACTTCCGAGAGCAGGTCGGACGAGGCCGCGACCAGCGAGTTGAGGCTGATGTTGAACGCTTCGGCCGGGCGCAGGCGCGCGGCGTAGATCATGCGTTCTTCCAGTTGCTCGAAGCGCGGCGGCGCGGCGAAGTCGGTCAATGGACTCGACGCCGGCCCGTGGCCCTGGCGATCGAGCAGGACGGTTTTATCGTCCTGGCTGTAATCCGTTTCCTTGATCATGTCGGTCAGTTCCTGATGGCCCAGAATTTCAGTTCAAGCTCGGCGAATTCGCCGGACACGTGGAACGCGAAACCGCCGGAGCGCTCGAGTTGTGCCAGGTCTTCGGAACTGAGTTCGAGGATGAAATAGGTTTTGTTCGAGTGGAACGCGATCTGCCGTGGGGCCACCGGCAACGGTTTGACCTTGATCCCCGGCAAGTGCAGGTTGACCAGTTGGCGGATGCGCTCCACCGGGCCGACCTTGAGGTGCTGCGGCAAGCGCTGACGCAGTTCTTCGGAGTCGCAGTTGGCACTGGCTGCCAGCACGAACGAGGCCGAGCCGAGCAGTTTGTGGTCGTGCAACGGCGAAACGATGATGCCGTACTGACGCGCCTGCAGGATCAGCTCGATGGCGTGCTGTTCGAGCACCATCGACAGCACCTGACGGATCGCTTCCATCAGTTTGCGGAAGCTTGCGCCCTGATCGGCATGGGAATAGCGGCTGTCCAGACGCGGGCGTTTGCTCTCGCCGGAGAAGGTCGCCAGATCGCCGAGCATGGTCAGCAGCGTGCGATACAACTCTTCCGGATGCACCTGCTCAAGACCCAGATAATGGCGCAGCAGCAGTTCGGTGCGGTTGATCAGTTGCAGCATCATGAAGTCGCCGACTTCAGCGCCGCCGACCTTGCCGTTGGAGCGAATCCGCTCGGCGATGGTGTCGCCACGGTGGCTGAGCATGCTGATGACTTCTTTCAGGCACGACAGCAGGTAGCTGGAGGCGTGGGCCTGAATGTAGGTCGGGACGAAATCCGGGTCGAGGCTGATCACGCCGTCGGGCGTGGTATCGAGCACGTCGCAGATCTTCAGCTTGACGTAGGCCTGGTCGCTCTGCTGCTCGCCGAGCAACAGCTTGAAGTCCGGACGACCGCAGCTGACCTGGCTGGCGGAATCGTCGCCGGCGTTGGAATCGGCAACTTCGGCGTCGTACGCGGTGTAGCGCGCGAGCACGTCGGATTGCTCCGGGCGGCGGGCCTCGATGTGGTTGCCGGTGACCAGTGGCAGCGCCAGATAGATCGGCGTGTTGCCGGTGTTCGGCGGCACGTCCAGCGCCAGCGGTTCGGTGTTGCCACCGAGCTCGAACAGGCTGCCGTCCGGCAGAATCCCCGAGGCTTCACTGATCACCAGTTTGCCCATGTTGAGGAATTGCAGGTCGATCTCCAGATTGAGAAAACCCCAGGTGTAGCCACCGAGCAACTGCGTGCGGGTTTTCATCTGGTGATCGTAGTAACGATCGTTGTGCTGGAAGTGCTGCGGGCGCAGCAGCATGCCTTCCTGCCAAATGACTTTATGGGTGTTCATGATCAGTCATCCGCCTTGGCGAGCACTTGATGGGTGTTACGGATGCCGGTCTGGTCCAGTGTCAGGTCGACGTCGGTGACTTCCAGCGCAGTGATCTGAACCGTGTGGCGCCACTGGGTGTCCGGCAAGTCGCGGTAAGCGGCAAGAACGCCAACATAAAGGCTGCCCTCTTCCACCTTGAGCTTCATCTCCACGGTTTCACCCGGGCGCAGTTCGAGTTCTTCGCTGGCCACCAGATCCGGGTTGAGGGATTCCTTGGCGCGCTCGTAGAGGCTGAAGAAATCAGCGTTCTCGAAAGTCACCGGATGCTTGAGTTCGAACAGGCGCACGACGATTGGCGACGGCCGACCGTTGAGGTCCGGATTGAGCTGATCGCTGCCGGTCAGTTTCAGGTTGATCTTGGTCACTTTCGAGTACGGCGACAGCGACGAGCAACCGGCAAGCAGCACCAGCACGGTGAGCGCAGTCAGCGTCTTGAAAAAAGCGGTCGAGCGGCGAGACATGCGCATCATCCTTGGTGGTCGGTGTGGAGGGTTGAGATCAGGCGGATCTGTTCTTCGTAGGCCTGAGCGAAGTCGCGGGCCAGCAGGCGCTCGCTCCAGTCATCGTCCTGACGCAGGGCCTGGTGATAGCGGCCGAACGCTCTCCAGCGCCCGCCCGATGTCGCGATCAACGGCTTGTTGTCGCGCTCGAAACGCAAGGTCAGTTGCTCTGGCGAGAAATGCTCCAGCGTGCCCCGCACGGCGGCGCGACTGGCGGTCAGCAGTGCCACTTGATGCGCCTGCAAATCACGGAACGCGCGGGATATCGCCTGCTCGGCCGGCAGGTGCCCGGGCTTGCTCGGCTGCAACAGAATCTGCAGTGCTTCGCTCGGATCGACGGCGAATTTCAGCGGGTTCTTGTTGGTGCCTTGCACGGTGGTCTGGGCCAGACGCAATTCGTTTTTCAGCTCCGAGCGAGTACGCAGACTCTGCTGCAAACCGCCGACGCTCTGGCGCAGCAGGCGCGCAGCGTTCAGCGCCAGCGCTTCACGTTCGTCGTGGCTGAGGCCTTTCACGTCGATGCCCAGCGCCGCGCCGAAGTGCTCCCAGAAACCTTCGCTCTGACGCTCAACGGCTTTCGGTGCAGGCGCCGGCTCAGGTTCGGCCGGGGCGGCGATCAGCTCCGGGACCATCAGGCTTTCCATGTCGATGCGCGCGTAGTCGGCACGCTGACGCGAATCTTCCGGCTTCGCCGTGGGTGCCAGCAGCTCGTCGATTTCCGAGTAGACGCGCTCCTGCTGTTCCAGCGCATTGAGCGGGTCGAGGTCGAGGAACGCGTCATCCGGAATGATGCTGCCGGCCGCGCGCGGACGGCCGACTTCACCGTCGAACGTGGCCGGATCGCGGACCAGCCGCGCACGAATCTCGAAGTCGCCGAGAATGTAGGTGCTGCCGTGCTCGATGCGCACCGGTTCGCCCTTGTGCAGGCGTGCGCCGCTGCTGCCGTCCTGGACACCATTGCTGCTGGTATCGGTGAGGAAAAACGAGCCCTCGCGGTAGCTGACAATCGCGTGGTGATTGGACAGGTGACGCTTGCGGTCAGGGATGATCCAGTCGCAGTCCTCGCCGCGCCCGATCACGCCACCGGCCTGCTTGAAGGTTCGCTGGCACAACTCGGTGGGCACGAACTGCTTGGTGTTCAGCATTTCGAAAACCAATTCCATGTTTGATGCTCCTTGCGGTCACTTGCCGCGATTGACCGCTTGCGGATCACCCAACGGGCGATAGTCGTTGTCGTTGAATTTGTAATTGCCGCTACAGCCGCCAAGGCCGCATAGAACGACGAGGGTCAGCAGGACAGCGTGCCAGTGACGAACAGACATCAGAGGGTCTCCAGGTGTAGACAAAGCACAAAGCGCCGGCCCTTGCGGGCGGCGCTGAAATGGGTATTTGCGGACATCTCGCGGGCTCTTTGCCTAGCCATCGAAATCGCCCAGATTGATGTTCAAGCGTCCCAGCCGGTACAGCAGCGTGCGCCGTGGCAGGCCTAGTTCGCGGGCGGCGAGGGTCTGGTTGCCGTCGTTCTTGCGCAGGCAATCGAGCAGCAAGGTGCGCTCGACCTGCTCCAGCCGTTCACGCAGATTCAAGCCGCTGTTGTCTTCGGGCATCGGCTCCAGACGCAGGGAAAAATGTTCGGCGAGCAACTCGCCACCCTCGCACAGCAATACCGCGCGCTCGACCAGTGCCTTGAGTTCGCGAACGTTGCCGGGGAAGGTGTAACCGCACAGATGTTCCAGTGCCGAGTCCGACCAGCGCACCGGATCACGCTGCAGAAACGTGCAGGTCTTCTCGGCGAAGTGCCGGGCCAGATCGAGGATGTCGCCTTCGCGTTGACGCAGGGCCGGCAGCTCGATCGGGAACTGCGCGAGGCGGTAATACAGGTCCTCGCGGAATTTGCCTTCGCTGACCAGCGCCGCCAGATCACGGTGCGTCGCGGCGATGATGCGCACGTCGATCTTGTGCGTGTCGTTGGAGCCCAGCGGACGAATTTCGCCTTCCTGCAGCACGCGCAGAATCTTCGCTTGCAACGACAGCGGCATGTCACCGATTTCATCGAGCAGCAGCGTGCCGCCATTGGCCGCGTCGAACAGCCCGGCGCGATCGCGATCGGCGCCGGTGAAAGCGCCTTTGCGATAGCCGAACAGTTCGCTTTCCAGCAGGTTTTCCGGGAACGCCGCGCAGTTCTGCACGATGAACGCCTGGGAGCGACGCGGACCACAATCGTGAATTGCCCGCGCCACCACCTCCTTGCCGGTGCCGGTCTCGCCACGCAACAGCACGGTATACGGGCTGTGGAGGATCTTGCTGATCAGCGAATAGGTCTGGCGCATCGCCGCGCTTTTGCCGATCAGGCCGTAGCCGCTGATGCTCGGCACGCTGCGTGTGGCCGTGGCCGATTCGGCCGGCGGCTGACGCAGGCGTTGCAGCAGATGCAGTTGGCCGAGCACGAACGAACCGAGCTGGCCGAGGGAATCGGCGAAACCCTGCAGGTCGGTACGCCGACGGCTGGCACACAGCAGCAAGCCCTCGACCGACTTGTGCTGGTTGACCAGCGGCACACACAACAGTGATTGCCATGACATACCCGCCGCCGGCAGAAAACTGGTTTCGTGCAGGCTGCCGGCCAGGTCGTCGAGGCACACCACGCGGTTCTGGCACAGGGCGAATTGCAGCAGTTGTTCACCGTTGTAATCCGCCGGCAGGCTCGCCGCCTGACGCGGTTGCAGCGCGCCGTCGAGATACTCGGCGTTCATGCCCAGGCAGGTGTGGGTGGCGTCGAGCAGATACAGCTGCGTCAGCTCGCAGCCACTCAGCTCGGCCAGACCACGGACGAATTCACCCAGCAGCGCGGCGCTGTTCGCCGCCCGCGACAGACTGGCGAACTGCGCCAGCAACGCTTCGGCGTAGACCAGTGGCTGCGGCACTTGAGTGAACATCACGCCCACCTCAGACGAACTCGCAGGTCACGCTGGAGTTGCCGTCGAGCGTGGCATGCACACGCTTGAGGCTTTCGCCGGTTGCCATGGCATCGAGCAGACGATCAGCCACCAGCGGCAACACGTGTTGATCGAGCAAATGGTCGATCAGACGCGCACCGCTTTCGCTTTGCGTGCAGCGCTCGGACAGGTGATCGACGAGGTTCTGGCACCAAGTGAAATCCAGCTGACGACGATTCAGGCGCTCGCCCAGACGGCCGAGCTTGATTTCGATCAGTTCGCGCAGTACCGGTCCGCCGACCGGGTAGTACGGCACGACTTTCATCCGCGCCAGCAGCGCCGGTTTGAAGTGTTTGCTGAGCACCGGGCGAATGGTTTCTTCGAGCACTTCGGCGGTCGGCCGCGCGCCGTCTTCGCAGAGTTCGCTGATCTTGTCGCTACCGAGGTTGGAGGTCATCAGGATCAACGTGTTGCGGAAGTCGATCTCGCGACCTTCGCCGTCGTTGGCCACGCCTTTGTCGAAGATTTGGTAGAACAAGTTGAGCACGTCCGGATCAGCCTTCTCGACTTCATCGAGCAACACCACCGAATACGGCTTCTGCCGCACCGCTTCGGTGAGCATGCCGCCCTCGCCGTAACCGACGTAGCCCGGAGGCGCGCCGATCAGGCGCGAGACGGTGTGCTTCTCCTGGAATTCGGACATGTTGATGGTGGTGATGAAACGGTCGCCGCCATACAGCAGGTCAGCCAGGGCCAGCGCGGTTTCGGTCTTGCCGACGCCGCTCGGGCCGACCAGCAGGAACACGCCGACCGGTGCGTCAGGCTTGTTCAGGCCGGCCGCAGTGGCGCGCATCGAGCGATCCAGCGCGTGCACCGCTTGTTCCTGACCACGAATGCGCGTGCGCAGATCGGTGGCGAAACTGGCGACCTTGGCGTTGTGTTCGCGGGCCAGTTGCGCCAACGGCACGCCGGTCCAGGCGCTGATCACTTCGGCAACCAGACGCGGGCACACTTCGAAGCTGACCAGACGCTCTTTGACTTGCGCAGCAGTCAACGCCGTGTGGGTTTCGTGAAGCTGAGCTTCCAGCGCTTCGACGCTTTGGCCTTCTTCAACCTCAGCGACCACGGTTTCAATCACGGTGCCTTCGGCGTCTTCTTCAACGTTGACGGTTGGCTCGACCGCTGCGGCTTCGCGGGCCTTGGCCAATTGCTGACGCAGTTCCAGCAGGCGCTCGGCCAGTTCTTTTTGCTCAGTCCACAGGGTCTCGAGCGCAACCATCTCGCTTTCGGCTTCGTCCAGACGCGCTTCCAGTGCTTCCAGCGCTTCGTGGTCGATCAGCAGACCGGCCTCGGCATCGCGGCGCAGGGCCTGACGCTGACGGCCGCCTTCAGCCAGTTCGCCACGCAGGCGCTCAAGGCTTTCCGGGGCGGCGGCGAGGCTGATGCGCACGCGGGCGCAAGCGGTGTCGAGCACATCGACAGCTTTGTCCGGCAGCTGCCGACCGGCCAGATAACGCGCGGACAATTCAGCCGCCGAAACCACCGCGTCATCGCGCAGATAGATGCCGTGGCTCTTCTCGTAAACCTGGGCCAGACCACGGAGGATGGTCACCGCTTCGCTGACGGTCGGTTCGTGCAGTTGCACCGGTTGGAAACGACGGGCCAGCGCCGGGTCCTTCTCGAAGTATTTCTTGTACTCGGCCCAGGTCGTCGCGGCGATGGTGCGCAATTCGCCACGGGCCAGCGCCGGTTTCAGCAGGTTGGCTGCGTCGGAGCCACCGGCATTGCCGCCCGCGCCGATCAGCGTGTGAGCTTCGTCGATGAACAGAATGATCGGTTTCGGCGAGGCTTTGACTTCGTCGATCACGCCTTTGAGGCGACGCTCGAACTCACCTTTGACGCTGGCGCCGGCCTGCAACAGGCCCATGTCCAGCGAGAGCAATTCAACGCCTTTGAGCACCTGCGGTACTTCACCGGCAGCGATGCGCGAGGCCAGACCTTCGACGATGGCGGTTTTACCGACACCGGCTTCACCGACGACGATCGGGTTGTTCTTGCGGCGACGGGCAAGGATGTCGACCATCTGCCGGATCGCGCCGTCACGGCACAGCACCGGGTCGAGTTTGCCGTCGCGGGCCTGCTGGGTCAGGTTGTGGGTGAAGCGCTGCAACAGCGATTCGCCTTGCGCGGCCGGTTTGCCATTGGCCGCCGGCTGCTCCTGTTGCGACAGGGCAAATTCTTTCAAGCGATCAATGTTCAGTTTGGCGAGCAGCGGCTGATAACGGCTGCCGGCGTAGCGCATCGGGTTGCGCAGCAGCGCGAGAATCAGCGCGGCGTCTTCAACCTGGGTCTGGCCCAGTTCAAGGTTGGCCACCAGCAGTGCGTCTTGCAGCCATTGCACCAGTTCCGGAGCGAACACCGGGTTGCGCGAAGCGCTGTGCTCGATCCGCGATTGCAGCGCGGCGCTCAGCTCTCCAGCGTCAACGTCAGCATCTTGCAACGCGCGCGACAGCAAGCCGTTCGGGCGCTCAAGCAGGCCCAGCAGCAAGTCTTCGACCAGAATCTTGCTGCCGCCACGGGCCACGCAACGCTCGGCCGAACGTTCCAGATCACGACGGGTTTCGGCGTCCAGCGCCTGGATGAGTTGTTGCAGGTCTACGTTGATCATGGCTCACGTCCTTAATGAATTTTGCTGCCCAGGGTTACCACGCCGTCCGCTTTTTCGCGGCCCAGCCAACTGGTCCAACCGAGGCGACAGGCGTTCTGCTCACCGATGCGCAGTTCGCGGATTTCTTCCTGGCGCAGGACCAGGCGAATGTCGTAATCGAGCGGGTCACGCAGGGTGAACCGCACCAGCGCGCAGAGCGGCTGGTAACCGAAACCGATCGGCAGGAATTCATGGAATCGCTGCCAGTCGAGTTCGGTGATGTGAATGCGGAATTTGCCGCTGCGGTCGCGCACGTGTTCGCCGAGCACGAGGTCTTCACCGAGCAGGCTGTTGGCGCGGCCCAATCGATTGCGCTGCTCTTCGAGAATTTCTACGCGGCGCTCGATGCACTGCTCGATGACCAAGTCTTCGTGCTTGAAGTAGTAACGCAGCACGGCTTCGATCAGCGCCGCCGAGTGCGCGCGCAGGCTGAGCAGGCCGAGGTACGGCAGCAGGCGTTTCCAGTTGAGTTCCTTGGCCTTGCGAATCTCGTCGCCGCCCAGGCCGATCAGGGCGAACAGCTGCGAGGAGAACGGGTCAATCGCGCCACTCTGGAAGCTTGCGCGATATCGGTATTTGCGCCAGATCGGCAGCATCAGCCGTTGCAGGCGATGGTGAAACAGGTCGAGGAAATTGCGTGTCGGGTTGCCGTCCTCGCTGTCGCCCAAGGCTTGCTCGCCGTAAAACGCCGGCAGCGGCGAACCTGAGCCGACCAGGCCAATCAGGTTGAAGCGCATGCGCGCGCGCATCTTGCCGTGCTCTTCGAAAAACTCGACGCGATCGACGTCGCTGCGCGGAAAGCCCAGGCTCGGGTTGGCCTGGAACTCGACCTGGTCGTACAGATCGTCTTCGCTCAGATGTGGGTGTGCTACGCGCAGCCGGTCGATCACCAGCAGCACGGCCTGAAACAGCGAGTACTCGCGTATTACCTTGGTCAGCCCGCTTAGAGCAGGGGCTGCAGGCCCATACGTGGTGTCCATTGGTACACCTCTCCCTGTGTGCTTTTTACCCGCAGCTCATGGAATGAATTGAGACTGGCGTAAAGCGCGAAAAACTCGTTGAGAACCGAAGCGAAAACGAACAGGTCGCCTTCGCCGATATAGCCTTCCGGGTCGATGGTCAGTTCGGTGCGCAAACCGCGCACCGGCAGACCGCGATGCAGTCGGTCGACGTGGTGATGCTTGATGTGCTTGAGGCCGCCGAGCAGGCGTTTGCTGACCTTTTCCGCGTGCTGGTCGTAGTAACGCGGCAGGTCGTAGGTTTCCAGAATCACCTTCAACGCATTGACGTCGGCCAGCGACAGATAGTTAAGCGACATGTTGCTGATCAGCTTCCACAGGAAGTCACGGTTCAGCGGCGGCGCGAAGCTCGACGTGGCCGGGGTGATGTTGCGGAAACTGAGGAATTCCGGGGTCTGCTCGCTCGCCATGCAGATGTCGCCGAGCTTGAGCTTTTTCGGCAGGTTCTGATTGGTGCACATCAGCTCGATCGACAGGGTTTCGTGGGCTTCGGTGTGGCGTATGCCGAAGCTCAGGTAGGTGTCGAGGCCGTCGTGCAGCAAGGACGAACGCTGGCGGATGCTGTAATGCGGGCGGCTGTTGGGGACGTCGAAACTCGGGTCGTGCTCGAACGATTCGAACGGCACGTACTCCTGATATCCGAGGCCGCCGGGCTTCCAGCCGGTCACGGTTTCCACCGAGAACACACCGCAGTTTTCCAGGTCGTATTCCGCCGGCAGCAGCAGGTATTCGTCCTGCTTGCCGTCGAGACGGATCGGCAGTGCATCGTGGGCAAACAGGTTGGCAATCGGCGTGCAGAACAACTTGACGTTATCCAGCGTCGGGCGCATGCGCATGATGCCGCTCTTGCGGATGTCGAAGCGCAGTTCGAGACCACGCATCTGCTTGAGCGTGTCTTCCGGCAGCGCCTTGAGAATGTCCAGACCGTTGACGTCGACGAAGAGGAATTTGTCCTGGAAGGCGAAGTATTCCTGCAGGTAGCGATAGCCACGGAAGGTGTTCAGCGGATACGGGATCAACGCTTCTTCTTCGGCAAAGCCCACCGGTTTGACCCGGTCGCCGGGAATCTTGAACGCCATCGGCTTGCCGCTGACGCCATCGATCGGCTTACCAGCGCCGTCGAGCGGGATCAGCTCGATGCCGTCGAGGTTGCGCAGCAGGCTCAGGTAGAGCATCTGGCTGATGTAGCGCTCACCGGCAAAGTGCAGGCGCAATTTGCTCAGCTCCAATTCGCCGAGGTGGCCGTCGGCACTCATTTCCAGGCGCAGGCTGAGCAGCGAGCCATCCCCCTTCACCGAATAATTCAGCGCCGCCAGATCCAGCGGCAGCACCTCGGTCGGGTAGCAGGTGCGGAAACGGCAGCGCACGTCTTCGATCGGCTTGCTCTCGATCGGCGTATCGCGCTCGACCAGCAGCGCCGGCCCGGAACGCTTGAGCGGGTCGAACTGCAAAATGCTGAACGCTGGCAGCGGGCGCATGTAGTTGGGCCACAGCAGCTGCATCAGCGAGTGGCTGAGCTCCGGCAGCTCGTCATCGAGCTTCTGGCGCAAGCGCCCGGTCAGAAACGCGAAGCCTTCCAGCAACCGCTCCACATCCGGATCCCGCCCGGCCTGCCCCAGATACGGTGCCAACGCCGGACTACGCTCGGCGAAACGGCGACCGAGCTGGCGCAGTGCGGTGAGTTCGCTTTGGTAGTAGTGGTTAAAGGACACGGGGTACCTGCCTGGTAGTGGAACTCATCAAAAAAATATCCTGTAGAGCGCGACCGTTACGCCGGCACAGACATAGCCGCCAATCAGCAGGAACGGCACAACCGAGATCCAGCCGTACGCCATGTAAGCATCACTCAGCGGACGGACGATCAGACTGAACAAGCCATACAGCATCCAGGGCACGGCATAGAACGGGATGAACTTCACTGGCGCCCACCAAACCATCCGCAATGCCTGTTGCTCGTTCCGGCGCTGCGCCGATCGGGACATCCACAGCGAGAAACCCAGAAGCCCGGGAACGCCCCACCACAACAGGTACTGCCAATAAATTCCGGACGACTCGGATGTTAAATACTCGCCATTCCACAGGTCATAGGAAGTAATCGCCAACACCGCCAGCAGTGGCAGCCACAATGCAGCCATGAAGAAGTTAAGTTGTGCGCGACTGAGCATGAGCATTTCGTCTACTGAGTCGGTCATCGACGAACCTCCACAGCGTAATCCGAGCACCATGTGCGGACATCACGCTTGTCGAAGCCTGCGCACCGATTGTCTTTTGCGATCAAGCGATACGAATCTTCGGGGACGTACGCAAAAAAGTAATAGTTGTCTCCGTCCTCACCGTAGAGCCAGTAAGACGAAGAACCTTGATTGATTTCGTAAGGTTCGAATGTCCAGATGGACGACTGCGCGGGGATAAAATTTTCGCGCTCCATCAACAACATCAAGGCGTTGGAAAGCGCATGCGCAGAAAAATAGAGCATGCAGGCGAACGCTCCCACCACGAGTAGCAAGCGCTGCAGCCAAATCATTCCAAAGCGACCTGAATTGGTCATGCGTCCGTCTCCTGCCCCGGGGTCGCTGGCACATATTTGTTCATCGCTGCCCAACTCCCTGTTTTTGCGGCGTGATCGCGACACCCGTATACACATAGAGCTCTTCACCGCCGTAGCCACCAATCGCCGCAGCGCTGAGTGGATGGCTGTCCGTGGTGCCATATCGAACCCAGCCCTCAGTCCACATCCCGCCATTTTCGTGGCGAATCTCCACGTAATAATCCGGTGCTTCGTACTTGGTAATCTCGACGAATACCCCACCATCCTCGGCGCCAATCCACAACGCGTGGGGATGAGCGAACAGCTTTGGTTCGGTTGAGCTTTCCATTCGCAAAAGCAACGTCAAGCCGACCACAATCGTCAGCAAACCGACCGAGCTGAGAAAAGCGATGAGGCATTGCCAGGCTCTGAGTTTCATCGAGCCAACCCGAACGAGTGCTTCATGGGCAGAAAGCCCCCGTGTCGACCGTCCACGAACGGACAGCTTTTTCTTCGGTTTTTTTGATGCTCGCTACTGCCTTTCGCAAGGTCTGTGCGTCAATGGACTTAGTCCCGTTCTGGCTTTTGATCGACAGGCTGTACTGGTCGCTGATCTGAACCGATACGTCTTCACCGAATGACTGGTAGTTGCCGATGGAACTGCGCTGGTTCGGGTTTAACGTGAAACTGCGTGGCTGATCGTCATAGTTGGAGTCGTTCGCCAGCGTCAACTCCAGTGGTACTCCACAAGTGTTCAGCAGGTAAACATCATTGCGATAGACCTGCTGCGCAGCGCATGCAGTCAGCGAAACGAAGCACGCGAAGAGGCTTACCCATCTCATCATCAAAATCGTCCTTGGCAGTTTCACGGACAAACCGATGCCTCGCTGATTGTCCACTCGCGCTGTGTCCCTTGACTGACCTTCTGTACGCCACTCAGGCGCCTCTTCAACTCCAGAGCGCCGATGATCCTGGTGCCAGCAGCATCGTTGATCTTCAACAGATAGTTATGCGGGATCTGCTCCATCACATCCTCACCATAGGAAGCAAAACTCGCGACCATGGCACGGGAATCCGGTTCGGCAGTCATGTGGCGATCCTGCGAATACATGTTCGAGCCGTTGGAAACCCTCATTGCCAAGCGCTGGCCACAGCGGTTTTCGACATACACATGGTTGTTGTACACCTGCTGAGCAGCACAGCCATAAAGGGAAACGAACGGCAAGATGAGACCGGTCAACCTAGTCATCGAACTCGACCCTTGCCAGCCAAAGCAAGCTTTTGACGTCCTGTTCAGACGCCGCCATTCTCTTTTGCAGATCAGCGGAGGACTGCGTGTAACTGCTGAAGTAATGCATGACATCCACCTCGCCGGCGTTCGGCGTCGGGTGGTTGTCCTTAGGGTTTTGCATCAATGTGGATGTTTCTTTGTGAGTCCAGGAGTAACCGGGGATGATTCCCCCACCGTACTCATTGAGAATCAAATGACCAAACTCATGAGCCGACGTTTCTTTGAACTCTTCTCTGGCAATGTCTCTAGCGAACTCTGGAGTTCGACGTCGTTGAACAACGTAGCTTTCATAGGCATAACCGGCGTTGTGATAAACCTTTCTGGCAATCGCAAGACTGGTGGAACGACCGAAGTCCGCCGACAGCGAATCAATCAAAGGGAAATCCCCGGCTTTGGGCTCGACGTTGATCTCGGTTTTGACCGTGACTTTGTACAGGCCTTTGCTGGTCGTGATGCCCTCAGCGATACCGCCGCCGCGTGAGCCATTACGCGACCAGTACAACTCGATACCTTCCTTGGCCCAGCCGAGTAAAGTGCTGAAAGGCGTGGGTACCAGTCCGGGTGTGGAACCACTACTGCCGCCGTCTGAAAAGCTCGGGCGTAACGTGACCTCAACGGTCTTGGCGTTGCGGTCGATGCGCGCATCGACCCACTTAACCTCTCCAGCCGAGCAATCAAGCTTCACTTCAGTCACGTGCTGTTTCCCCGCCCCGGTCGCGGTGAGGCGCACTTTCAGGTTCGGGCTTTTCAGGACTTTGGTATCAAGGATGCCGGCCGTGTCGTAGCCGTCCCATTGCCATGGATGCTTGCCTGGTGGCAGGAACGGCGCGGTGTTGGCTTCGGCGTAAACCAGCTTTTCGCCGTCCAGCACTTCCAGCTTCACACTGTCAGCTGCGTCCATGCGGTTCTCGACAACGAAATCGACCACCTCACGGTTTTTCGATGTTCCTGATTTCAGCTCGTCGAAGTCTGGAATTTCCAGCGGCGTCAGTACCGAGTTGCCACCGGACTTCAAACCCAGTCGGTAATCCAGCGCCGCGACAACCGCTATAGCGGCAAGCCCCGAAAATGGCGCTGGCGAATGCGAATTACCGATAATCACCGTCCCTGAACCCGCCGTAACCTTGTTCCCGTGAGAGCCAACGGAGCCGACTGTGGCGGCCGGTTTTCCATTGATCAACACAGTGGTCGCCAAGCTGCCGGACATCGCACCACCACACGCCGAGGCATCGCCTTGGCGGGCGGCCGCGAGGCCGTCGAAGAACACGTCGCCGGAACCGGCGGCGATCGGGTTGGTGCCATGGCCGGGGAGCGGGCAAGCGGTGGGGTCGGATACGCGTGCTGCGGGTTTGCCAGACATCGGGATCTCCTTAGGTGACCTTGACTTGACCGCTGCCATCCAGGCGCGCGGAAAAACTGACCTGACGCTTGAACCCTTCAATTTCCAGCAGGCCTTCGATACTGAAGGCCAGGCGAAGCTGATCGTGGTCACGCGGCAGGGAAATGACACGCACGTTGCTCAGGCGCGGCTCGTAGGCTTCGATGAAGCTTTCGATGGCCAGGCGGGCCTGACTCAGCGAGTCGTGCAGGCTCAGGCGCATGTCATTGAGATCGGGCAACCCGTAGTCGG
>NZ_JBITTW010000041.1:34717-51620 GCF_044542195.1 Pseudomonas sp. NPDC079367 | reverse complement strand
GTTAACCCCTCATCGCTCGGAATGCAAAGCCTCTGATCGAAAACCGCTGGTCGGGGCATCACGTGGCGACTATCATGCGCGCCTTCGAATTCAGCCTAAACAAGGCGCAAACCCATGCTAGTACTGGGATTAGAAACCTCCTGCGACGAAACCGGCGTCGCATTGTATGACAGTGAGCGTGGTCTGTTGGCGGACGCACTGTTCAGTCAGATCGACCTGCACCGCGTCTATGGCGGTGTGGTCCCGGAGCTGGCCTCGCGTGACCACGTCAAGCGCATGCTGCCCTTGATCCGTCAGGTGTTGGCCGAGGCCGACTGCGTGCCGACCGAGATCGATGCAATCGCCTACACTGCGGGTCCTGGCCTGGTCGGCGCGTTGCTGGTCGGTGCTTCCTGCGCACAGGCGCTGGCGTTTGCCTGGGGCATTCCGGCGCTTGGTGTGCACCACATGGAAGGCCACTTGCTGGCACCGATGCTGGAGCCGAAACCGCCTGAATTTCCGTTCGTCGCTTTGTTGGTCTCCGGTGGGCATACGCAGCTGGTTCAGGTCGATGGCATTGGCCAATACAGCCTGCTCGGCGAGACGCTCGACGATGCGGCCGGCGAAGCTTTCGACAAAACCGCGAAGATGATGGGCCTGAATTACCCGGGCGGGCCGGAAATCGCCAAACTGGCCGAGAAAGGCGTCGCAGGACGTTTCACCTTTCCGCGTCCGATGTGTGATCGCCCAGGGCTGGATTTCAGCTTCAGCGGGCTGAAAACCTTCGCCCTCAACACTTGGCAGCAATGTGTCAGCGCCGGGGACGACGGCGAGCAAGCCCGTTGCGACATCGCGCTGGCGTTCCAGCAGGCTGTGGTGGAGACTTTGACCATCAAGTGCAAGCGCGCCCTGAAACAGGCGGGGATGAAGCGGCTGGTGATTGCCGGCGGCGTCAGCGCCAACAAGGCGTTGCGGGTTTCGCTGGAAAAAATGCTCGGTGACATGAAAGGTGATGTGTTCTACGCGCGCCCGGAGTTCTGCACCGACAATGGCGCGATGATCGCGTTTGCCGGTTGCCAGCGCCTGAAAGCCGGCCAGCAGGAAAGTCTGGCAATCACCGTGCAGGCACGCTGGCCGATGGAGCAGTTGTCGGCACTGTGATCAGCGATGCTCACGAACGACATTTAAAAATGCCGTTCGCGCCCGGCAAACAGGTCGCGTAGATTGCCGCGGTGACGCCAGACAATCAGCAAGGTCAGCGCGCTCATTGGCAGCAAGGCTTCCGGCTCCTGCCAGGCCAGCAACGGCAGGGTCAGTGGCGTGGCAATCAGCGCCGCCAGTGAACTGGTGCGGGTCAGGTAGAACGTCAGCAGCCAGGCGCACCCGGCCAGCAGCGCGGCGGGTGGATACAGGCCGAGCAACATGCCGGCAGCCGTGGCGACACCTTTGCCGCCGCGAAAGCGAAAGTACAAAGGGAACAGGTGACCGATCACGGCGCACACGCCAATCCAGGCCTGATCCTGCAGGGAAAGGCCCGCGCCGGAGGCGATCAGCACCGGCAGCAGGCCTTTGCACAGATCACCGAGCAGGGTCAGGATCGCCAGTTTGCGACCGGCCAGGCGCAGCATGTTGGTGGCGCCGGCATTACCCGAGCCACTCATTCGCGGATCGGGATTTCCGGTCAGGCGGCTGAGCAAAATGGCGAAGGACAGCGAGCCGAGCAGGTAGGCGAGAATCGCCAGTAACCAAAACATGCTAACTATTCCGGGCGAGGACGCCCTGATTCTAACGGCGCATCGCGCCCTTGTCGTGCAGCGGAGAGAAGTGCTTGGACAGAGTGTTTATCGAGGGCCTGGAAGTCGACACCGTGATCGGTGCCTACGACTGGGAGCGCAGCATCCGTCAGTGTCTGCGGCTTGATCTGAGCTTTGCCTGGGACAATCGTCCGGCCGCCGCCGGTGACGACCTGACCCAGGCGCTCGATTACGCCAGTGTCTCCGCGCGCATTCAGGCCTTTGCCGAGCAGGCGCAGTTCCAATTGGTCGAGACCTTTGCCGAGCGTCTGGTTGAAGTGCTCATGGCCGAATTCAAGATCACCTGGGTGCGGCTTAAACTGACCAAGCCGGGCGCGGTGCCGGCGGCCAAGGGCGGTGTGGGTGTGGAGATCGAGCGCGGATGTCGCTGACTCAGGTCTATCTCGGGCTCGGTAGCAATATCGAGCGCGAAACGCATTTGCGCGCCGGGCTCGACGCGCTGGCCAAATTTCTGGTGGATATCCGATGTTCGGCGGTGTTCGAGAGCCAGCCGGTCGGCATCAAGAGCGGGCCGTTCTTCAATTTCGTTGTCTCTGCCTACACTGATCTGTCGCTAATGGAGCTGGATCGCCGCTTGAAATTCATCGAGGCGGACAATGGTCGTTATGCCCCGGATCGCAAGGGCCTGCCGCTGGACATCGACGTGTTGCTGTATGGCGATCTGGTGGGGAATTTCGACGGACTGGTACTGCCGCGGGCGGAAATCCTGAAAAATGCTTTTGTGCTGTGGCCGCTGTCGTTGATTGCGCCGGATCGGGTGCATCCGGGGGTGGGCAAGAGCTTTGTGACGTTGTGGGCTGAGGCGCAAATTGATCAGGTGTTGGCGCCGGTTGCATTCGAATGGAATGGGCAGCAATTGACTCCGTCGAATCTTTAAAGCAAAAGATCGTCCGATCGCGGCCCGAGCCTTCGGACGATCTTTTGATCTTGCTTCAGGCGTTGTCTTTGTAGATCTGCAATGCTTTCAGCCGCTCACGCTTCAGCGCTTCGCCCAATTCCGGCCCTTTGAAGCCCTTCGCCAGCAATGGCTGCACTGCTACCCCGCGCGCAGCGGTTGCGGCTCCGCGTAAATAATCCGCCTGTGGGTAACTTTGCTGCTCCAAGCCCTTGCGGCCACGCGCATCCATCTCGCACGCAGCGATGAACTCCTCGAAGCGCTGCGGTCGCCGATAGACATCGAAACTCTGCAGCAACTCCAATAGCGTCGAGGCGTTCAACTCCAGCGCCCGGTGCCCATGGGTGTGGTACTGCCCGACCAGCAGCGCCAGTTCCTGACAATCCTTGGGCACCTTGAAGCGCTCGTTGACCGCTTTGATCAATTTAAGACCGGTGTGCTCATGAGCGATATGCCGAGGCCAGTCTTCTTCCGGAGTCAGGCCTTTGCCGAGGTCATGCAGCAGGCAGGCCCAGCGCACCGTCAGCGGCTGCTTGTGCAAGGATGATTGCTCCAGCACGCTCAGAGTGTGCAGTCCCGTGTCGGTTTCCGGATGATGGGTCTCCGGCTGCGGTACGCCGAACAAGGCGTCGACTTCCGGCATCAGCACTCTCAGGGCGCCACAGTCACGCAACACTTGGATGAATACCTGTGGGTGGTTTTCCATCAATGCACGAGAGATTTCCTTCCAGCTGCGTTCGGCAGTCAGGGCCTGCAGTTCGCCGGATTCGCTGAGCTGACGCATCAGGCCCATGGTCTCGTCGGCAACCGTGAAGCCCAGGCCGGCATAACGCGCGGCGAAACGGGCAACGCGCAGTACTCGCAGCGGATCTTCGGCGAATGCCGGGGAAACATGGCGCAGAATTCGTGCTTCGAGGTCGCGCTGACCATGATACGGGTCTGTCAGGTTGAGCTGATCGTCCTCGGCCATGGCATTGATCGTCAGGTCGCGGCGAATCAGGTCTTCTTCAAGCGTGACTTCGGGACTTGCATAGAAGGTGAAACCTCCGTAACCGCGACCGCTTTTGCGCTCGGTGCGGGCGAGGGCGTATTCCTCACCGGTTTTCGGGTGCAGAAACACCGGGAAATCCGCGCCGACCGGGCGAAACCCCTTGGCGAGCATTTCTTCAGTGGTGGCGCCCACCACGACCCGGTCAACATCAGTGACCGGCAAACCCAACAGGCGATCACGTACTGCGCCGCCAACCTTGTAAACCTGCATAAAAAACCTCCGTCAGTCCGACAGGATAACCCTTGCGTCAGACTTTCGGAGGCCAGAACCGGATCAAAGATGAATCACGGCCAGATCGAGCCGGCCGTAATCGCCCTCGCTGTGTTCACTGCGTGGCGGCACGTGATGGGTTTTCATGATCTGGTCGCCTTGCAGGGTTTCCAGATGAATGTCGAAGCCCCATAGCCGATGCAAATGCTTGAGCACTTCGTCGGTTGAATCACCCAACGGTTTGCGGTCGTGTTGCTGATGGCGCAGGGTCAGCGAGCGATCGCCGCGCCGATCAATGCTGTAGATCTGCACGTTCGGCTCACGATTGCCGAGGTTGTACTGCGCGGCCAGGGTTTCCCGGATGATCCGGTAGCCGCCCTCATCATGGATGGCCGGCACCAGCAGGTCGTCTTTCTGGTCGTCATCGAGAATGCTGAACAGCTTCAGATCGCGGATCACCTTGGGGGATAGGTACTGCAGGATGAAGCTCTCATCCTTGAAACTGCTCATGGCGAACTTGATGGTCGACAGCCAGTCGGAGCCCGCGATGTCCGGGAACCAGCGGCGATCCTCTTCGGTAGGGTCTTCGCACATGCGGCGGATGTCACGATACATGGCGAAACCCAGCGCGTAGGGGTTGATGCCACTGTAGTACGGGCTATCGAACCCGGGCTGGAACACCACGCTGGTATGCGAGGTGAGGAACTCCATCATGAAACCGTCGGTGACCAGGCCTTCGTCATACAGGTCATTCATCAGCGTGTAATGCCAGAACGTCGCCCAGCCTTCGTTCATGACCTGGGTCTGGCGCTGGGGATAGAAATACTGAGCGATCTTGCGCACGATCCGCACGATCTCGCGCTGCCAGGGTTCCAGCAGCGGTGCGTGTTTCTCGATGAAATAGAGGATGTTTTCCTGCGGCTCGGCCGGGAATCGGGCGTTGTCCTTGTCGCTGTACTTGTCCGCACCTTTGGGAATGGTGCGCCACAGATCGTTGATCTGCTTCTGCAGGTGCTCTTCGCGATCCTTCTGCCGGCGCCGCTCTTCTTCGGCGGAGATCGGGTAAGGACGCTTGTAGCGGTCGACACCATAGTTCATCAGCGCATGACAGGAGTCGAGCAGGTCTTCCACGGCATCGATGCCGTGGCGCTCCTCGCACTGCATGATGTACTGCTTGGCGAATACCAGGTAATCGATGATCGAGCTGGCGTCGGTCCAGGTGCGGAACAGGTAATTGCCCTTGAAAAAGCTGTTGTGGCCATAGCAGGCATGCGCCACCACCAGCGCCTGCATGCAGATGGTGTTTTCTTCCATCAGATAGGCGATGCAAGGGTCCGAGTTGATCACGATCTCGTAGGCCAGGCCCATCTGCCCACGGCTGTAGGATTTTTCGGTACTAAGGAAGTGCTTGCCGTAGGACCAGTGGTGATAGCCCAGCGGCATGCCCACCGAAGCATAGGCATCCATCATTTGCTCGGCGGTAATCACTTCGATCTGGTTGGGGTAGGTATCCAGCGCATAGCGTGCCGCGATCCTGGCTATCTCGCGGTCGTAGGTCTGGATCAGCTCGAACGTCCATTCGGAGCCGGTGGAAATGGGTTGGCGCTTCTGCTCTTTGGCGGTCATGTCACTAACCTGCGCTGGAAGAGTTCACGGAAGACCGGATAGATATCTCCGGCCGAGACCAGTTGCTGTTGGGCAAATGTGTCAGAGAAGGCTTCGGCGATGCGTTCGTACTCGTACCACAGGGCCTGATGTTCGCGCGGCGTAATCTCCACATAAGTGTAGTACTGCACAAACGGCATGATCTGGTTGATCAGAATGTCGCGGCAGATCGGCGAGTCGTCGTTCCAGTTGTCGCCGTCGGAGGCTTGAGCTGCGTAGATATTCCACTCATTGCTCGGATAGCGCTCGGCCATGATTTCCTGCATCAGCTTCAAGGCGCTGGAAACGATGGTGCCGCCGGTTTCGCGGGAATAGAAAAACTCTTCTTCATCGACTTCCCGGGCGCTGGTGTGGTGGCGGATGAACACCACGTCAATCTTGTCGTAATTACGCTTGAGAAACAGGTACAGCAGGATGAAAAAGCGCTTGGCGATGTCCTTGGTCGCCTGGGTCATCGAGCCGGAGACATCCATGAGGCAGAACATCACCGCTTTGGAGCTTGGGTTCGGTTGCTTGACCAGCAAGTTGTATTTCAAGTCGAAGGTATCAAGGAACGGCACGCGGTGTATGCGCGCGCTGAGCTTCTCGATTTCGGCTTCCAGTTCCTGAATATCGCCGAAGTTGTCTGGCTCTTCGCGCTTGAGTCGTGCCAGCTCTTCCTTGGCTTCGCGCAGTTTCGCGCGGCTGCTGCCGGACAGCGCAATGCGGCGCGCATGGGCTGAACGCAAGGTTCGAATGATGTTGATCCGCGACGGGTTGCCTTCGTTGCTGATCCCCGCGCGTACGGTTTTGAACGTGTCGGTGCCGGTCAGGTTGCGTTTGACCAGGTTCGGCAGTTCAAGGTCTTCGAACATGAATTCGAGGAATTCTTCCTGGGTTATCTGGAAGACGAACTCGTCCATGCCTTCGCCGGAATTACCGGCTTTGCCCGGACCGCGGCCACCACCGCCTCCCGGGGGGCGGGCGATATGTTCACCGGCGGTGAATTCCTTGTTGCCGGGATGCACAACGGTCTGCTTGCCGCCGCGACCATGGTGAAGCACCGGCTCGTCGATATCGCGACCGGGAATGCTGATCTGTTCACCATGCTCCATATCGGTGATGGAGCGGCGGCTGACTGCCTCTTCGACAGCCTTCTTGATGTGGTCACGGTAGCGTCGCAGAAAACGCTGACGGTTCACCGTGCTTTTGTTCTTGCCATTGAGGCGTCGGTCGATCACATAGCTCATAGGCCCCTCCGGGGAGCTTCAAGTTTTGAGCCGCAAGCTGCAAGTCGAAGCCGATCCCGAAAAAACTTCGGTTTACACGCTTTTTTCTTGCAGCTTGTAGCTGGAAGCTTGCAGCTGCCTCACTGCGACTTGCGGACCCGCAGGTACCATTCAGACAGCAGGCGTACCTGTTTATCGGTGTAGCCACGTTCGACCATTCGCGTAACGAAGTCGTTGTGTTTCTGTTGGTCCTCCTTGCTGGCCTTGGCATTGAAGCTGATGACGGGCAGCAGGTCTTCGGTGTTGGAGAACATTTTCTTCTCGATGACCACCCGCAGTTTTTCGTAGCTGAGCCAGGTCGGGTTCTTGCCGTTGTTGTTGGCCCTGGCGCGCAGGACGAAGTTGACGATTTCGTTGCGGAAATCCTTGGGATTGCTGATGCCGGCCGGTTTTTCGATTTTCTCCAGTTCTTCGTTCAGGGCCACGCGATTGAGGATCTCGCCGGTTTCCGGGTCGCGATACTCCTGATCCTGGATCCAGAAATCCGCGTACAGCACGTAGCGATCGAAGATGTTCTGACCGTATTCGCTGTAGGACTCGAGGTAAGCAGTCTGGATTTCCTTGCCGATGAACTCGATGTAGCGCGGTGCCAGGTATTCCTTCAGATAGCGCAGATAACGCTCCCGGGTTTCGGCCTGAAATTGTTCCTGTTCGATCTGTTGCTCCAGCACATAGAGCAGGTGCACCGGGTTGGCGGCGATTTCGTGCGGATCGAAGTTGAACACTTTGGAGAGGATCTTGAAGGCGAAGCGAGTCGACAGGCCGTTCATGCCTTCGTCGACACCGGCCGAATCCCGATACTCTTGAATCGACTTGGCCTTCGGATCGGTGTCCTTGAGGTTTTCGCCGTCGTAAACGCGCATCTTCGAATAGATGTTGGAGTTTTCCGGTTCCTTGAGGCGCGACAGTACGGTGAACTGCGCAAGCATCTTCAAGGTATCCGGTGCGCAGTGCGCCTTCGACAAGGAACTGTTGAACAGCAATTTGTCGTAGATTTTCACTTCATCACTGACGCGCAGGCAGTACGGCACTTTGACGATGTAGATCCGGTCGATGAACGCTTCGTTGTTCTTGTTGTTGCGGAAGGTGTGCCACTCCGATTCGTTGGAGTGAGCCAGCAGGATGCCGGTGAACGGAATCGCGCCGAGGCCTTCGGTGCTGTTGTAGTTGCCCTCTTGGGTAGCAGTCAGCAAAGGGTGCAGCACCTTGATCGGCGCCTTGAACATTTCGACGAATTCCATCAGACCCTGGTTGGCCCGGCACAGCGCACCGGAGTAGCTGTAGGCGTCAGCGTCGTTCTGCGGGAATTCTTCGAGTTTGCGGATATCAACCTTGCCGACCAGCGCCGAGATGTCCTGGTTGTTCTCGTCACCGGGCTCGGTCTTGGCGACAGCGATCTGATTGAGGATCGACGGGTACAGTTTGACCACGCGGAACTGACTGATGTCGCCGCCGAATTCGGCCAGGCGCTTGGTCGCCCAAGGCGACATGATGGTGTTCAGGTAGCGCCGTGGAATGCCGAAATCTTCCTCGAGGATCGCGCCATCTTCGGTGGCGTTGAACAGACCCAGAGGCGATTCGAAGACCGGCGAGCCCTTGATGGCATAGAAGGGCACTTTTTCCATCAGTTGCTTCAGCTTCTCGGCCAGGGACGATTTACCGCCGCCTACGGGGCCGAGCAGGTAGAGGATCTGTTTCTTCTCTTCCAGGCCTTGGGCGGCGTGGCGGAAATACGAGACGATCTGATCGATGCATTCTTCCATCCCATGGAAGTCTTCAAAGGCCGGATAGCGGCGGATCACCTTGTTGGAGAAGATGCGCGACAGCCTCGAATTGGTCGAAGTGTCGAGCAGTTCCGGTTCCCCGATCGCCATCAATAGACGCTCGGCGGCGGAAACGTAGGCGCTGCGATCTTTTTTGCACAGCTCCAGGTACTCCTGCAGAGAGAGTTCTTCCTGGCGTGTGGATTCGAAGCGTTGTTGGAAGTGGCTAAAGATACTCATGACGTCACCTCGCTCGATACGTGGAGCCGACGCCGGATCACTCAGTCGATGCTGGCAGCAGTCGCTATGGCACCTGCTGTTTACCCCCCAGAATTCTTCCACGGTCGACAAACCGTAAAAGCTACTCCCGATGACCCGCGCGCCGGTGTACCGGCTCTCCCCTGTTTTGGATGGCCTGCGCTTAAGGATAGTTGGGAATTCGAGAGGTAAAGGCGAGATACGTAATTAGTTATGGCAGACCGTTCGTCTGCCGCGCGCGGGCCCACGGCAGCCGGGGCCTGCGCCGCGCAAAAAAATTATTCGGCGGTGCCTTGCGCGGTTTCCGACGGATAGGTCGCACGCCACAGCTCAAAGCCGCCGTCCATGCTGTAAACATCGGAGAAGCCCTGACTGACCAGATAGGCGGCTGCGCCCTGGCTGGAATTGCCGTGGTAGCAGACCACGACGGTCGGGGCATCAAGGTCGGCGCCTTGAATGAACGCGTGCAGCGAATGGTTATCGAGATGCTTCGAGCCGCTGATATGCAGCGCGGCAAAGGTTGCCGGATCGCGCACGTCAACGACGACGGCGCCTTGTTCACGCAGGGCCTGCGCTTGTTCCGGAGGGATTCGTTTGAATTCGGTCATGACTAAGTTCCTGTTGCTCAACTGAAGGCGCAGTCTAACGCGAGACGTTGGCGGGCGAATTGTCAGGGGAGGGTGGTGCGACTGATGGCATTAGCCCGCCGTGCTCATCGCATTTGCATGACAAACGTTCGCCGCTGTCAACGTTCATCAGCGTCAGGCTGCCGCCCCATACACATCCGGTGTCCAGCGCCGAAATCCCCGGCTCGTGGATATTGCCCTCGAGCGCTGCCCAGTGACCGAAGATGATGCGCAGGCCGCGGGTCTTGCGCTCCTTGTGCTGAAACCATGGCTTGTAGCCGGGCGGGGCGCTGTCCAGGCCTTCCTTGCTCTTGAGGTCAAGCTTGCCCTCGGCGGTGCAAAAGCGCATGCGCGTGAAGTAATTGGTGATCACCCGCAGACGATCGATGCCTTTGAGATCGTTGTCCCACTTCACCGGCTCGTTGCCGTACATGCCGTCGAGGTAGGCGGGGAACACGTTGTCGTCGCGCAGTGCGGCCTCGACTTCTGCGGCGCACTTCAAGGCACGGCGCAGCGACCATTGCGGCGGGATGCCAGCGTGAACCATGGCCACGTCGCGCGTTTCGTCGTAATGCATCAGCTTCTGCTGGCGCAGCCATTCCATCAGTTGCGGGCCATCCGGCGCCTCGATGATCTCGCGCAAAGTGTCGCTTTTCTTCAATCGCTCGATTTTCTTCGCAGCGGCCAGCAGATGCAGATCATGATTGCCGAGCACGCACACCAGAGACTCACGCATCTGGTAAAGAAAGCGCAGGGTGTCCAGCGACTGCGGACCTCGGTTGACCAAATCGCCCACCAGCCACAGGCGATCCAGCGCCGGTTCGAAGGCCACTTGCTTGAGCAGGCATTTGAGCGGTTCGAGGCAGCCTTGCAGGTCACCGACCGCGTATGTCGTCATCAGTGCAAGGCTCCCGGTACGGCGAGGCGAAACGGTTTGATGATCGCGTCGAAACGCTTGCCGTCATCGGCGAGCATTTGATAGGTGCCTTGCATGGTGCCGACCTTGGTGGTCATCACCGTGCCACTGGTATACGTGTGGCTTTCGCCTGCGGCGATCAGCGGCTTCTGCCCGACGACACCTTCACCGCGTACTTCTTCTACATGGCCATCGCCATCGGTAATCACCCAATGCCGGGAGAGAAGCTTGGCCGCAATCTCGCCGTTGTTCTGCACGGTAATGGTGTAAGCGAAGGCGAAACGGTCTTGTTCGGGTTGCGATTGGTCTGCCAGATAGTGGGTGACGACGCTGACATCGACCTGATAACGGGAATCGGACATGCAAGAAGGCCTTATGAAGCGGAACGCGGGGCGTAGCTGATGGGGAATCAGTCTAGGCAAGTATCGGGCAGTAAACCAGAGTGGTGTGCTGCCCGATAGCGTTCATCGCGGCTCAGTCGGCGGCGGGAGCTGCCGGGACCTGTATCGCGAGCTGGTCCGCCAGGCGTACGAATGCGGCCAGATCCAGTTGCTCGGGACGCAGGCTGCCATCGACGCCGGCGGCTTCGATTTCGGCATTGCTGAGCAATTGCTTGAGGGTATTTCGCAAGGTTTTGCGGCGCTGATTGAAGGCTTCGCGCACAACGCGCTCGAGCAACTTGTGATCCTTGGCCGGGTGCGGTAGCACTGCGTGCGGCACCAGACGAACGATTGCCGAGTCGACTTTCGGCGGCGGATTGAACGCGCCGGGGCCGACATTGAACAGGTGTTCGACGCGGCAATGGTACTGAACCATGATTGACAAACGCCCCCAGTCACCGCCACCCGGGCCTGCCGCCAGGCGCTCGACCACTTCTTTCTGCAACATGAAGTGCATGTCGCGGATGATGCCGGCGTTGTTCAACAGATGAAAAATCAGTGGCGTGGAGATGTTGTACGGCAGGTTACCGACCACGCGCAGGCTGTTCGGTGCGGCGTTCAGCGTGTTGAAGTCAAATTTCAGCGCATCACCCTGATGCAGATTGAAATTGCTCATGCCGGCAAACTGCTGGTTGAGGATCGGGATCAGATCCTTGTCCAGTTCCACTACGTCGAGTTGCGCGCCGGAGCCCAGCAAACCTTGAGTCAGGGCGCCCTGGCCGGGGCCGATTTCGAGCAGGCGGTCGTCAGGCTTTGCGTGAATGGAGCGCAGGATGCGGTCGATAACGCCGGCATCGTGCAGGAAATTCTGGCCAAAGCGTTTGCGCGCCTTGTGTTGGTATTGCTCGTTCATAAACGGGTCTCGGCCATCTGGTAGGCGGTTTCCAGCGCGACTTGCAGGCTGCCGGTGTCGATCCTGCCGCTGCCGGCCAGATCCAGGGCTGTGCCATGGTCGACCGATGTGCGGATGATCGGCAGGCCCAGCGTCACGTTGACCGCAGCGCCAAAGCCTTTGTACTTGAGCACGGGCAAGCCCTGATCGTGGTACATCGCCAGCACTGCATCGCAGTGCTCCAGATATTTGGGGGTAAACAGAGTGTCGGCAGGCAGCGGGCCACGAAGGTCCATGCCCTCGCCGCGCAGGCGCTCTAATGTCGGTTCGATGATGTCGATTTCTTCATGGCCCAGATGGCCGCCTTCACCAGCGTGCGGGTTGAGTCCGCAGACCAGAATGCGCGGCCGGGCAATGCCGAATTTCTCTTGCAGGTCGGCGTGCAGAATTCGCGTGACCCGCTCGAGGCGCTCGGGGGTGATCGCATCGGCGATCTCGCGCAGGGGCAGGTGGGTGGTCACCAGTGCCACGCGAAGTCCGCGAGTCGCAAGCATCATTACCACTTGCGCAGTCTGGGTCAGGTCGGCGAGGAATTCGGTGTGTCCGGAGAAGGCGATGCCAGATTCGTTGATCACGCCTTTGTGCACCGGCGCAGTGATCATCCCGGCGAAGTCGCCGTTCAGGCAGCCGTTGCCGGCGCGAGTCAGGGTCTCGAGAACAAACGCCGCGTTGGCCTTGTCCAGTTGCCCGGCGATCACCTGTGCGCTGAGCGGTGTGTCCCAGACGTAAAGACTGCCAACCGGCGCCGGAAGGTCAGGCCACTGCCCGGGCGCGACATCCAGCAAGTTGATGGCCAGCCCCAGCTGCGCGGCCCGCTCAAGGAGCAGGTCGCGGCTGGTGATGGCAATCAGGGGATGGGGCTGGGCTTGCGAGGCGAGCAGCAGGCACAGGTCGGGACCTATGCCGGCCGGTTCGCCGGGTGTCAGCGCGAAACGCTTGGGTTTCACTGCGCTGCCTGGTCTGCACCAGGGAGTTTGATCACTACGTACGCTTCGTCACGTATCTGACGCAGCCAGGTTTGCAGCTCTTCGTCGTATTTGCGGTTACGCAGTACGGTCATGGCTTGCTGCTCACGGGCCTGTTCGGTGCTGTCAGTGGCGCGACGGCCAAGGACTTCCAGTACGTGCCAGCCGTATTGGGTCTGGAAAGGCTTCGACAGCTGACCTTGTGGCGTCGAGGCCATCACTTCGCGGAACTCCGGTACCAGCACGTTCGGGTCGATCCAGTTCAGGTCGCCGCCGTTGAGCGCCGAACCCGGATCTTCCGAGTAGTTTTTCGCCAGTTCGGCAAAGTCTTCGCCAGCGGTGATGCGGTCGTACAACGACTGCACCAGCGCCTTGGTCTTGGCTTCGTCGCGGATCGGGCTTGGCTTGACCAGGATGTGGCGGACATGCACTTCGTCGCGCATCTGCGCTTCGCCGCCGCGCTTGCCCAGCAGCTTCAGAATGATGAAACCGCCCGGCGTCCGTGCAGGTTGAGTGATGTCGCCGACGGCCATGCTGCTCAACTCGCGGTCGAACGGCGGTGGCAGTTGTGCGGGTTTACGCCAGCCCATGTCGCCGCCTTCCAGTGCGTTGTCGCTACCGGATTTGGCCACGGCCATCTGACCGAAGTCGGCGCCTTGCTTGAGCTGCTGGTAAACCTCCATGGCCTGACGCGCGGCGCTTTGAATCGCTTCGGAGTTGGCGCTTTCCGGCGTCGGAATCAGGATGTTGGCCAGGTGCAGTTCTTCGGACAGTTGCATCTTGCCCAGGTCGGAGGCGAGGAAGTTCTTCACTTCCTGCTCGGAGACCTGAATGCGCTCGGCGACACGACGCTGACGTACACGGCTGATGATCATTTCGCGTTTGATCTGATCACGGGCGTCGTCATAGTTCAGGCCATCACGCGCCAGCGCTGCACGAAACTGATCAACCGTCATGTTGTTGCGCTGGGCAATGGTACCGACGGCCTGATTGAGCTCTTCGTCGGTGATGCGAATGCCGGAACGTTCGCCGATCTGCAGTTGCAGGTTTTCAACGATCAGGCGCTCAAGCACCTGTTGATCCAGCACGCCCGGAGGCGGCAAGCCACCACCGCGCTTGGCAATGGTCTGCTGAACTTCGTGAACGCGCTGGTCCAGTTGGCTCTGCATGACCACGTCGTTGTCGACGATTGCCACCACTTTATCGATGGACTGTACGGCGGCGTTGGCCGACGTACCCAGGAACAGCGCGCCCAGCAGCAGCGGGCGCAGACAATCAGAAAGCTTGGTCTTCACGTTCACGATAACCTTGGATGCCTTTGTCGAGGAAGCTCTCTACCTTGGCGCCAGTCAGGCCGCCGAGTCCCTTCAGAACAATTTGGAGGAAGATGCCATGGTCGCCTTTTTCGTTTTCCGGGGCGTTCTGACTGTTTTCGTCATAGGCGACCCAGTAACGGTTGATCAGGCGCAGTTTCCAGCAGCAGTTGTCGTATTCGAAACCACCGAAGGCTTCCAGCGTGCGATTGCGGTTGTAGTCATACTGCCAGCGGCTGATCGCGTTCCACTGTGGAACGATTGGCCAGATGACCGAGAAGTCATGCTGCTGGATCTTGTAGTAGTCCTTCACGTAGCCAGGTTGACCCGGGGTGCCGTAGTCGCCACCGCCCACTGTCCACTTACCGGTGTTCTGGTCGTAACGGACCTGGTCGTTGCGATAGCGATAACCGACGTTGACCACCTTGTTCGGGTTGTCTTCCGGCTGATAGTGGAACATCGCACTGCCGGAGCGTGGGCTGCGGCTGTCCGGATCCCAGTTGTAGTCGGCGGTGGTGCGCCAGTCGCGGTTCCAGCGGTATTCGTATTCCAGCGCGTAAGGCGAAACGTCGGATTTGGCGTCGTCACGATCGTTGAACGCGATGCCCGGCAGTTGAACCTTGCGATCCTTGAAGTACAGAGCCTGGCCGACGCTGATGCGCTGGCGCTCGAAACCGTTGTCTTCAATCCAGCGACTGGTCACGCCCAGCGACAGCTTGTTTTCGTCACCGACACGGTCGGCGCCGGTAAAGCGGTTGTCACGGAATAGCGACGAGTAGTTGAACGTCGTTTCGCTGGTATCGAACACAGGAATGTCTTCCTGATCAACCTCAGGCACATAGAGGTAGAACAGGCGCGGTTCCAGGGTCTGACGGTAGTTTTTACCGAAATACGAGGTGTTGCGGTCGAAGTACAAGCCGCTGTCGATGCTGGCGATTGGAACGCCACGGTTCTGGTTGCTATCGAATTCGCCGTTGAGCTTCTTCTGTTCTGCGCTCATCGCATCGATCTGCGATTTGCCGGTGCTGTCCAGATCAAGCTGATACTGCGTGTACTGATACTTCAACGATGGCTTGAGGAAGCCATACGTCCAGTTCATCGGCAGGCTGACGCCCGGCTTCAGATTCAAGCGATCACCGTTGGCGCGAGCCAGGCCGGTGATGTTTCTATCCAGCCGACGCTCGGCAAAGCCATCCTCATTGATGAAGTCACCGTCACGCAGATCACGATCAAAACGAACCAGCTCGGTCTCGTAATCGAAATTCAGGCCTTCCGGGTGGTAGGGCAACTGACCATTGAAGGTGATCTGCGGCAAACGACCATACGGCGTGATGTTCGAAACGGTAGCCAACTGGTACTGCTGCGCGTTCAAGCGAGCGGTATAGCTGTCGCCACGATAAGTGACAGCACCCTGCTGGTTGACGAAATCGCTGCTTTGCACGCCAATTTGATCGGTTTGCAGATCCTGGAAGTAATACGGATCGCTGATCTTGGTGTAATCGACTTCTGTGAGCACACGGGAGTCGAGACCGCCCTTGTGCTGCCAGTTGTACATATAGCGAGTGTCTTTGTAGTCGGACTGGAGCTTGCGATCGTCGTTCTCGTCATTGAGGTACGCCGCACCGAACTGCCCTTCACTGGACTTGGTCAGGTAGCGGAATTCGCCTTCCACCAACATGCCGCGCTTGCTCATGTAGCGCGGGTACAACGTGGCGTCGTAATTTGGCGCCAGGTTGAAGTAGTAAGGGGTAACCAGCATGAAGCCGGTGTCGCTGCCCGAACCGATGGTCGGCGGCAGGAAGCCCGATTGGCGACGGTCGTCGATCGGGAAGTAGATGTATGGCGTGTACAGGATCGGAATGTCTTTGACGCGCAACGTCACGTTGGTCGCGGTACCGAAACCGGTCGCCGGGTTCAAGGTGATGTTGTTGCCTTTGAGCTGCCACGCGTTGCTGTTCGGTTCGCACGTGGTGTACGTGCCGTCCTTCAAGCGGATAATCGCGTTTTCGGCACGCTTGGCGTACAGCGCGTTACCGCGGATGCGCGATTTGTGCATCACGTATTCAGCGTTGTCGACCTTGGCTTCACCGGTGTCGAGCTGCACATCGGCGTGGTCGCCGACGATCAGCGCGCCGTTGTCGCGGATACGCACGTTGCCGGCCAGTTCACCACGGCTCTCGGCCTGATACAGGTTGGCCTCGTCAGCTTCGACCTGCATGCTGCCCTGGCGCATGATCACGTCACCCGCGAGGCTGGCGACCTGTGTGTCCTGCTCATAACGCGACGCTTTGGCACCGATGAAAGTCGGCGCGTCACTTTTATTCGTCTTGTCATTCATGCCAGGACGAATCGGTTCGATATAGGAGCCAGAGCAGTAAGGACCGGTCTCGGCCAGTTGGGCGGCGGTGAGCTTCTCGCGCGGAACCCAGTCGAGGTGACTGTAGTCTTCGCTACGGGATTTCAGGCCGCGGCCCTTGGCTTCGGTGACCAGTGCGGTTTTCGCGCCAGTGTCGGCGTCGGAACCCTTGTCGGCCACAGGCTCGCCGGCGACGCTGACGGCACTGCCGTCATGCACCGGACGCGGCGGCAACGCCGCGGCGGGCGACTTGGGCGCACAGTCCCAACCACCCGTAGCCGAGACGGAGCAGTCATACTGCTCGGCGGCAACAACGAATTGACTGGCCAGAGGTTGCATAGCCAGCAGACTGCCGGTTACCAACAATGGAAATTTTTTACGAAACGCGGGGGATTTCAATGCCATCTTATTATTCCTGGCTTCATTATTTACATCTGACCTCGTTTTGTGCCTCACGCATCTAGTTGGTCTTATATAGTTTGTGGTTTATTT
>NZ_JBITTW010000041.1:0-34707 GCF_044542195.1 Pseudomonas sp. NPDC079367 | reverse complement strand
CTCGATGGTCTGAAAAAGATGCTGGATAATAAAGCATGACCCGCTTGACGGCTAGCGCCGTCGGAGACCCTTGCAATGCCTGATCAAGATGTACGCTTGCAACACCTGAAAGTTTGGCTTGATGAGCAGTTGGCAAAACTGTTTGCCGAGCAGGGCTGGGGCACCGTGCCCCCGGCCACGTTGACCGCAGCCAGCAGCGACGCGAGTTTCCGCCGCTACTTCCGCTGGCAGGGCGACGGTCGCAGCTTCGTCGTGATGGACGCACCGCCACCGCAGGAAAACTGCAAACCGTTCGTGGATATCGCCTTTTTACTGGCGAAATCCGGAATTAATGTGCCGAAAATTTACGCCGAAGACCTCGAGCGCGGTTTTCTTCTGCTCAATGACCTGGGCAACAAGACCTATCTCGACGTGATCGATGGCGAAAATGCCGACGCGTTATTCCACGACGCCTTGCAAGCGCTGTTGGCTTTTCAACAGCTGCCGATGGTTGCGCCGTTACCCAGTTATGACGTTGCCTTGTTGCGCCGTGAGCTGGAGTTGTTCCCGGAGTGGTACGTCAAGCATGAGTTGGGCGTCGAGTTCGATGCGGCCCAGCAGCAACAGTGGCAGCACATCAGCGAGCTGCTGATCGACAGCGCGCTGGCGCAGCCGAAAGTGCTGGTGCACCGCGACTACATGCCGCGCAACCTGATGCTCAGCGAGCCGAACCCTGGCGTGCTGGATTTCCAGGACGCGGTGTACGGCCCGGTGACTTACGACGTGACTTGCCTGTTCAAGGATGCCTTCCTCAGTTGGCCGGAAGAACGCGTGCGCGGCTGGCTGGAAAGTTATTGGCAGCAAGCCTCGGCGCTGGACATTCCGGTGCAGACCGATTTCGAAGAATTCCTGCGCGCCAGCGACCTGATGGGCGTGCAGCGTCACCTCAAAGTCATCGGCATCTTCGCGCGCATCTGCCACCGCGATGGCAAGCCACGCTATCTGGCGGACGTGCCGCGCTTCTTCTCTTATATAGAAGCCGTGATCGCGCGCCGTCCCGAACTGGCGGAGCTGCAAGCGCTGTTCAGCAGCCTGCGTGCTGGAGCGACGGCATGAAGGCAATGATTCTGGCGGCGGGTAAAGGCGAGCGCATGCGCCCGCTGACCCTGACGACGCCGAAACCGCTGGTGCGTGCCGGTGGCGTGCCGCTGATCGAGTATCACCTGCGTGCCCTCGCGGCCGCAGGTTTCAACGAAATTGTCATCAACCACGCCTGGCTCGGTCAGCAGATCGAGGATTATCTGGGCGACGGTTCGCGTTTCGGCCTGAGCATCCAGTATTCGCCGGAGGGCGAGCCGCTGGAAACCGGTGGCGGGATTTTCCGCGCGCTGCCGCTGCTCGGTGACGATGCGTTTCTGGTGGTGAATGGCGATATCTGGACCGATTACGACTTCAGCGTGTTGCACCAGCCGGGCAATGGCCTGGCGCATCTGGTGCTGGCGGATAATCCGGCGCACCACCCGAAAGGTGATTTCACCCTGATCGACGGCAAGGTGCAGGACGGTGAGCCTGGCGCGCAAACGCTGACTTACAGTGGTATCGCCGTGCTCCATCCGCAATTGTTCGATGGCTGCAGCGATGGCGCTTTCAAACTCGCGCCGCTGTTGCGCAAAGCGATGGCCGCCGGCGAAGTGACGGGTGAGCGTCTGAAAGGGCATTGGGTGGATGTCGGCACCCATGAACGCTTGGCCGAAGCTGAAGCCCTGATAGAAGCGAGTCGCTGAAATGCTGTGGCCAGGGACTCTGATTGGAGCCGGAGTGGGCTATGCGATTGCCAGCATTCCGGGGGCCATGCTTGGGGCGTTGTTGGGACAGGCGCTGGATCGGCGCCTGCACCTGCAGAGCTGGGGACACTTACGCGAAAAGCTCGGCGGCCGGCCGATGCTGCGCAACGACGAACTGCTGTTCGTGTTGCTCGGGCGTCTGGCCAAGAGCGATGGGCGTGTCACTGACGGGCATATCCAGCAGGCACGCAATGAAATGCGCTCACTGGAAATGAGCGAGCCGGCGACGCGGCGGGCCATTGCCGCATTCAATCGCGGCAAGTCCGGCAGCGACAATCTGCGCGGCTATCTGCGCCGCTTGAGTGCGCAACCGCATGCAGCCGAAGGTGTGTTGCGCGCCTGTTGGCGCATGGTCTGGGCCGATGGTCGCGCCGGGGTCAGCGAACGCGAGTTGCTGGCGCAGTGGGGCAAGTGGCTGGGCTGGACGCCGCAGCAGGTGCAGGCATTGGCCAACGATTATGAACCGGGCAAGCGGCCGATTGTCAGTGCAGCGGTGAGTTATCAGGAGGCGATGAAATTGCTTGGGGTGTCGGCGAGCAGCGAGCCGGCGCAGATCAAGCGCGCTTACCGACGTTTGCTCAGTCGCCATCACCCGGACAAGATCGCCGGCAGCGGCGCGACCCCGGCGCAGGTGCGTGAGGCGACCGAACGTACGCGGGAATTGCACCATGCCTATACGTTGATTCGCGAGCGGCGGGATTTTCGCTGACCCTTGAAGATGTGGCGCCTGCAAGGGCCCCTTCGCGAGCAAGCCCGCTCCCACATTTAGCCGTGTTCTATCTGAAGGAACAGGGGTGAATGTGGGAGCGGGCTTGCTCGCGAATCAGGGCGACTCGGTGTGACAGTCAGTCAACAGCCTGAGGGTTCAACCAACCCCGCACCCGCCGAAACAGTTGTTCCTGCTCGGCCTTTTTGTCCGGCAACACCTTCAGCGCCACTTGGCTGAACGCCGAGGTCTTCAGGCGTTTGCTCGCCTGCATGCGCTCCAGCGCCGCATTGCGATCGAGCGCTTTGTCCATGTAGAAAATATCTACCGTGGGCAGCTTCAGTGTCGGCGTCAGTTCGGCGAGTGGCGGCAGGGCCTTGGCCGGTGCCTGCGCATCAACCATCACCAGCTTCTCCACCTGCGGCGTCTGCCGCTCACTGAGAAAACGCGCCGCCCAGTAGGCGCCGGTGCCATGCCCGAGCACGACGATGCTGCGCGCGCTCTGCTGTTCGGCGTAGGCAATCGCTGCGTCGATGCGCCCGAAGATGCGATCGGCATCGGCTTTGGCCTGTTCTTCGCTGGTTTCGGCGACCACCTGTTCGGCAACTTCCGCTTCACCGCCAGCGGCTTGTTCGATCGGTTGTGCGGTGGTGGCGTCTTTGCTTGCGGTTTCCGGGGCTTTCGGCGCGGCGGCCGGTTCGATTACGCGCGGAGCAATGGCGTCGCCTTGCAGATCCGGCAGGGTGATACTCAGGCTGCTCCACTCGACGTCCGGCAATTTGCGTCGCAACGGGCCGACTGCCTGCGGCCAGTCAGCGGTTTCGCCGGCACCGGGAACGATGATCACCGCACCTTTGGGTTCGGCGCTGTTGGCCGGTTTCCACAGGGCGAGGAAAGTGTCGCTGCCAGCCTGCAGTTGTTGCTGCTCTTGCGCCGGCAGTTTACGTTGCAGTGCGGCGGCCTCTTCCTGGCTACGCTCAAGCAGTGGCTGGCGCTCGGCCGGCTTTTCTTCGGCGGGTTTATCCGTGGCGGCAGGCGCCGGGTCGGCGGCTTCGACGGAAAACGCACAAGGCAGGATCAGCGACAGGCACAATGCTGGCAGTGCCAGGCGGTAGACAGAGGGCATCGGTTATTCCAGGCCAGAAAGTATCCCGGCAGCCTAATGGGTTGGTCAGAATTTGTCAGTGTATGAGACTTCAATGAAGCGATTTTGCTGCCTGTGGGTTATCGGCTGTTTGTGGTTTCCCTTGATGGGCTGGGCGGCGCCTGCGCCACCGGCTCATGCCGCGCAATTGTCGCCAGAGCAGCAGCAATGGCTGGCGCAGCACAACGAATTGCGCGTCGGCCTGGTCTTGCAAGCGCCCTACGCGACCTACGATCGGCGCCTGCAGCGATTGTCCGGAGCCAATGTCGAGTTGATGAAACTGCTGGCCAAAACTCTGGGCGTGGAACTGAGCTGGCGCAACTTTCAGGATCTCGGTACACTGGAAAATGCGTTGCGCGAGGGCGAGATCGACATCGCCCCGGGCCTGAGCCAGACCCCGAGCGCGCTGCGCCTCTGGCTGTTTTCCGACCCGTACATGCGCGTGCCGCAACTGGTGGTCAGCGACCAGAAAAGCAGCGGTGCGGTCGATCTGGAAAAGCTCGACAGCCAGACTCGCGTCGCCGTACGCATGCCGAGCAGCACCGCCGATTATCTGCGCAGCAACTATCCACACCTGAATCTGCAAGGCGTGCCGCTGGAGCGTCAGGCCTTGCAGTTGCTGCTGAGTCAGCAGGCCTCCTACGCGGTGATCGACGAAGCGCAGTTGGGCCGGCTGTCGGTGGAGCCGGAGTTCGCCGAACTGGTGGTGGTCGGCGATATCGGCCTGCCGCAATTGCTGCGCGTGGCCTCGCGGCGCGACTGGCCGGAACTGGCCGGCATCGTCCAGAGTGGCTTGCGCGCAATACCGGCCAAGGACCTGGAACAACTGCACAACCAATGGCTGCAGCCAAAATATCCGCGGCTGACCGAGTCGCCGGGGTTCTGGCAGAACCTCAGCCTGTTGTTCGCGGTGATGCTGCTCAGTTGCGCGGCGATCGTGTTCTGGCAGCGGCGCCAACAGCACAACCTTGAACAGCGCCTGCTCAGCGCCCGCGAAGACATCGCGATGCGCACGGCCAGTGAAGAAGCGCTGCGGCTGACGCAGTTTTCTATCGATCAAAGCACCGTCGGCATTCTCTGGGTCAATTGGGACAGCCATGTGCGCTACGCCAACCGCGCGGCGGAAAACATGCTCGGTTATCCCTCGGGCGGGCTGATTGAACGGCCGCTGATCGATTTCGAGCCCGGCCTGCACATGGACCGCTGGCTCAATCTGTGGAAGCGTGCACGGGCCAGTGAAGAGGGGCCGCTGAGTTTCGAAACCAGTTGCCTGCGCGCCGATGGCAGCGTGTTACCGGCGGACGTGTCTTTGAGTTTTCTGCGTTTTCGCGACAGTGAATATCTGGTGGTCTACCTCACCGACGTTACCGACCGCCGGCGCGCGCTCGCCGCTTTGCAGGAAAGCGAAGCACGCTTGCAAGGCATTGCCGCCAACGTTCCGGGCCTGGTGTTTCGGCTGGAGCGGGCGCCGGTCACCGGGCAGATCGATTTTGCCTACATCAGCGAGGGCAGCGAAACTCTGGTCGGTTACGCGCCGGCCGCCATCGCTCATCGCGACATGGGCCTGCGCAGTCTGGTACACCCCGACGACAAGGCCAGTTATCACCGCACCCAGGATCAGGCACTGGATACCGACAGCGACTGGTCTTGGCAGGGCCGCATCGTCACCCGCCAGGGCGAGCAGCGCTGGGCCGAGATCAAGGCAATCACCCGGCAACTGGAGGACGGCGCCTACGTGTGGGACGGCATTGTCTGGGACATCAGCGAAAGCAAGCGCATCGAGCTTGAACTGGCCGCCTCGCGCGAGCAATTGCGCGAACTGTCGGCGCACCTTGAAAGCGTGCGCGAAGAAGAGAAGGCGCGCATCGCCCGCGAAGTCCATGATGAGCTGGGGCAGATGCTCACCGTGCTGAAACTGGAAACTTCGATGTGCGAACTGGCTTATGCGCAACTCGATCCGGGTCTGCAGGAGCGGCTCAACAGCATGAAACGCCTGATCGCGCAGTTGTTTCAGTTGGTCCGTGATGTGGCGACGGCGTTGCGCCCGCCGATTCTTGATGCCGGCATTGCCTCGGCGATCGAGTGGCAGGCGCGACGCTTCGAGGCACGCACGCAGATACCGTGTCTGGTGCAGGTGCCGGATAACCTGCCGGCGCTCAGCGATGCCAAAGCGGTGGGGCTGTTCAGGATTTTGCAGGAGGCGCTGACCAACGTGATGCGTCATGCCCAGGCGCATACGGTGGAGTTGACGCTGGCGCTTGCGAGCGACGAATTGTGCCTTACGGTCAGCGATGATGGCGTAGGATTTGTCGCCGCCGAGGGTCGGCCGACGTCATTTGGCCTGGTCGGCATGCGTGAACGGGTGCTGATCATGGGCGGGCGGCTGGAGCTGGTGAGCGAGCCGGGGGAGGGCACCAGTCTTAAGGTGTGGGTGCCTGTAGATCGCTAAAAGATCGCAGCCTTCGGCAGCTCCTGCACTGATCGCAGACCCCTGTAGGAGCTGCCGAAGGCTGCGATCTTTTCGCTTCATGCAAATATCGAGGAAATCCAAGTGATCCGAGTATTGGTAGCCGAAGACCACACTATCGTCCGCGAGGGCATCAAGCAATTGATCGGCCTGGCCAAGGATCTGCAAGTGGTGGGAGAGGCGAGCAACGGTGAGCAACTGCTCGAAACCCTGCGCAGCGTGCCGTGCGAGGTGGTGCTGCTGGACATCTCCATGCCCGGCGTCAACGGCCTGGAAGCGATCCCGCGTATCCGCGCGCTGAACAATCCGCCAGCGATTCTGGTGCTGTCGATGCACGACGAAGCGCAAATGGCCGCGCGCGCATTGAAGGTCGGCGCGGCCGGGTATGCGACCAAGGACAGCGACCCGGCGCTGCTGCTCACGGCGATCCGCAAAGTTGCGGCGGGCGGGCGCTACATTGACCCGGAGCTGGCCGACCGCATGGTTTTCGAAGTTGGCCTGACCGATACCCGGCCGCTGCATTCGCTGTTGTCGGAGCGCGAATTCTCGGTGTTCGAGCGCCTGGCCCAGGGCGCCAACGTCAACGACATCGCTCAACAACTGGCCCTGAGCAGCAAGACCATCAGCACCCATAAAGCGCGGCTGATGCAGAAACTCAACATCACCTCGCTGGCCGAACTGGTGAAATATGCGATGGAGCACAAACTCCTCTGAACCCGCCCGCCCCTGTAGGAGCTGCCGAAGGCTGCGATCTTTTGATCTTATAAACAGCAAGGTCAAAAGATCGCAGCCTTCGGCAGCTCCTACATGAGACCGCGTTGGCATATCTGTTAGCGACAGACGCTTTTGCCTGTACTTGCAGCTTGCAGTTCACCGCTTGGCACTGCTTTATCCATTAGCGCCATCCTTGTAGGGCGATCCCTACACCCAACCTTCCATTGCGCTTAAGCCATTCTCTCCTGCGCCCCGATTTGCGTGGCTGGCGCCAGCCACTAGGCTTGATGAACAAGCAGTCATCAACAACAAAGGTGTGGGTATGAGCCAGGTCGATACAAGCGCAGGGACCAGTGATGTGCTGGTCAGCTTTCGTGGTGTGCAGAAGAGCTACGACGGCGAGAACCTGATCGTCAAAGACCTCAACCTGGACATTCGCAAAGGCGAATTCCTCACCCTGCTCGGGCCGTCCGGTTCCGGCAAGACCACCAGCCTGATGATGCTCGCCGGTTTTGAAACACCGACCGCCGGCGAAATCCTCTTGGCCGGGCGTTCGATCAACAACGTGCCGCCGCACAAGCGCGACATCGGCATGGTGTTCCAGAACTACGCGTTGTTCCCGCACATGACCGTGGCGGAAAACCTCGCCTTCCCGCTGACCGTGCGTGGCTTGAACAAAAGCGACGTCAGTGAGCGGGTGAAGAAAGTCCTCAGCATGGTCCAACTCGACGCGTTCGCTTCGCGCTATCCGGCGCAGTTGTCCGGTGGTCAGCAACAGCGTGTGGCACTGGCCCGCGCTTTGGTGTTCGAGCCGCAACTGGTGTTGATGGACGAACCGTTGGGCGCCCTCGACAAGCAGTTGCGCGAACACATGCAGATGGAAATCAAGCACCTGCACCAGCGCCTCGGCGTGACGGTGGTCTACGTGACCCACGATCAGGGTGAAGCGCTGACCATGTCTGATCGTGTCGCCGTGTTCCATCAAGGCGAGATCCAGCAGATCGCGCCGCCGCGCACGCTTTACGAAGAGCCGAAAAACACCTTCGTCGCCAACTTCATCGGCGAGAACAACCGCCTCAACGGTCGTCTGCTCAGCCAGAGCGGCGAGCGCTGCGTGGTCGAGCTGGGCCGTGGCGAAAAGGTCGAGGCGCTGGCGGTCAATGTCGGCCAGACCGGCGAGCCAGTGACCCTCTCGATCCGTCCGGAGCGGGTCAGCCTCAACGGTTCGAGCGATCAATGCGTCAACCGCTTCTCAGGGAGGGTGGCGGAATTCATCTATCTGGGCGACCACGTCCGGGTGCGCCTGGAAGTCTGCGGCAAGACCGACTTCTTCGTGAAACAACCGATTGCCGAGCTTGATCCAGCGCTTAGCGTCGGCGACGTGGTACCGCTTGGCTGGCAGGTTGAGCACGTTCGTGCGCTCGATCCGCTTTTAGAGGCGCACTAAGCGCCCCGGCAATACCAACACCAACCCTGCACGTGGAGAGAACAATAAATGTTGAGATCCCTGAAGTTCACCGCCCTGACCCTGGGCCTGATGGGTGCGAGCGGCGCGATGGCTGCCGGCCCGGATTTGACCGTGGTGTCGTTTGGCGGGGCGAACAAGGCAGCGCAAGTCAAAGCCTTCTATGCACCGTGGGAAGCGGCGGGCAACGGCAAGATCGTTGCCGGTGAGTACAACGGCGAAATGGCCAAGGTCAAAGCCATGGTCGACACCAAGAGCGTGTCCTGGGATCTGGTCGAAGTGGAATCGCCAGAGCTGTCCCGTGGTTGCGACGAAGACATGTTCGAACAACTCGACCCGGCGCTGTTCGGCAAGACCGAAGACTACGTCAAAGGCGCGATTCAGCCGTGCGGCGTAGGCTTCTTCGTCTGGTCGACCGTCCTGGCGTACAACGCCGACAAACTGAAAACCGCACCCACAAGCTGGGCGGATTTCTGGGATACGAAGAAATTCCCCGGCAAGCGCGGCCTGCGCAAAGGCGCCAAGTACACCCTCGAATTCGCGCTGATGGCCGATGGTGTGGCACCGAAAGATGTCTACAAAGAGCTGGCGAGCAAGGGCGGCCAGGATCGCGCCTTCAAGAAACTCGATGAGCTCAAGCCAAGCATTCAGTGGTGGGAAGCCGGCGCGCAGCCGCCGCAATACCTCGCTTCCGGTGACGTGGTGATGAGCTCGGCCTACAACGGTCGCATCGCTGCGGTGCAGAAAGAATCCAACCTGAAAGTCGTGTGGAACGGCGGCATCTACGACTTCGACGCCTGGGCCATCCCGAAAGGTCTGGACGCCAAGCGTGCCGAAGCGGCGAAGAAATTCATCGCCTACTCGGTGCAGCCGCAGCAGCAGAAGACCTACTCGGAAAACATCGCTTACGGCCCGGCCAACACTCAAGCCGTACCGCTGTTGGCCAAGGACGTCCTGAAGGACATGCCGACCACCCCGGAAAACATCGCCAACCAGGTGCAGATCGACGTCAGCTTCTGGGCTGACAACGGTGAGCAACTGGAACAGCGCTTCAATTCCTGGGCCGCGAAGTAATCCTTCGCCCGGTAGGAGCTGCCGCAGGCTGCGATCTTTTGACTTTGCCTTTCAAGATCAAGAGATCGCAGCCTCGTTGCACTCGACAGCTCCTACAGGTGCGATGTGTTTCTTGTGTGTTGATGTAATGCGGTATCGCTATGTGTGATGCCGCCCATCCAAAGATTTACGGAGTACGTCATGGCCATCGCCGTTCCCCTGAACGAGGGCGCCAGCCCCACCTTGAAGCAGAAGCTCAGGCACGCCGAGCGGGTCAACCGCTGGAAAGCTCAGGCGCTGATTGCGCCGCTGGTGCTGTTTCTGTTGCTGGTGTTTCTGGTGCCGATCGTGGCGCTGCTCTACAAAAGCGTCGGCAACCCCGAAGTGGTTGGCGGCATGCCGCGCACCGTCACGGCCATTGCGAGTTGGAACGGCCGTGGCCTGCCTGCCGAGCCGGTGTACAAGGCTGCCAGCGAAGACCTCGCCGAGGCGCGTAAAAACCAGACGCTGGGCGATCTGTCCAAGCGCTTGAACATGGAGTTGGCCGGCTATCGCAGCCTGCTGACCAAAACTGCCCGGGCGCTGCCGTTCGCCAGCGAACCGGCTTCTTATAAAGAAGCGCTGGAAGCGCTCGACGAACGCTGGGGCGATCCGGCTTATTGGCAAGCGGTGAAGCGCAACACCAGCAGCATCACTCCTTATTACCTGCTGGCGGCGGTCGACCATCGTATCGACGACCTCGGCGAACTGGCCCCGGCTACGCCTGATCAGGCGATCTACCTCGACATCTTCGCTCGCACTTTCTGGATGGGCCTGGTCATTACGGTGATCTGCCTGCTGCTTGCTTATCCATTGGCCTACCTGCTGGCGAATCTGCCGTCGCGGCAGAGCAACCTGCTGATGATTCTGGTGCTGCTGCCGTTCTGGACCTCGATTCTGGTGCGGGTGGCGGCATGGATCGTACTGCTGCAATCGGGCGGCTTGATCAACAGTGCGCTGTTGGCGATGGGCATCATCGATAAACCGCTGGAACTGGTGTTCAACCGTACCGGCGTGTACATCTCGATGGTGCACATTCTGCTGCCGTTCATGATTTTGCCGATCTACAGCGTGATGAAAGGCATCTCGCCAACCTACATGCGCGCGGCGATTTCCCTCGGCTGCCACCCGTTCGCCAGTTTCTGGCGCGTGTACTTCCCGCAGACCTACGCCGGCGTCGGCGCCGGCTGCCTGTTGGTGTTCATCCTCGCCATTGGCTACTACATCACCCCGGCGCTGCTCGGCAGCCCGAACGACCAAATGGTCAGCTACTTCGTCGCCTTCTACACCAACACCAGCATCAACTGGGGCATGGCCACCGCGCTCGGCGGGCTGCTGTTGCTGGCGACCGTGGTGCTTTATCTGATCTACAGCTGGCTGGTCGGCGCCAGTCGCCTGCGCCTGAGCTAAGGGGAATTTGCGATGCTGAGTCCTTACATGTCGCCCATCGAACGGGTGTGGTTCTACAGCCTGCGGATCCTCTGCGGCCTGATCCTGTTGTTCCTGATCCTGCCGGTGCTGGTGATTATTCCGCTGTCGTTCAACTCGGGGAGTTTTCTGGTCTACCCGCTGCAGGGGTTCTCGCTGCAGTGGTATCACGACTTCTTCGCCTCGGCGGAGTGGATGCGCGCACTGAGGAACAGCATCATCGTCGCTCCGGCCGCGACGGTGCTGGCAATGATCTTCGGCACGCTGGCGGCGATCGGCCTGACCCGGGGCGACTTTCCCGGCAAATCGCTGGTGATGGCGCTGGTGATTTCGCCGATGGTGGTGCCGGTGGTGATCATCGGCGTGGCGAGTTATCTGTTCTTCGCGCCGCTGGGCCTGGGCAACAGCTTCTTTTCGCTGATCGTCGTGCACGCGGTGCTCGGTGTGCCGTTTGTAATCATCACCGTGTCGGCGACGTTGCAGGGCTTCAATCACAATCTGGTGCGCGCGGCTGCAAGTCTCGGTGCTTCGCCGCTGACCGCATTTCGCCGGGTGACCTTGCCGCTGATTGCGCCGGGGGTGATTTCCGGGGCGCTGTTTGCCTTTGCCACTTCTTTCGATGAAGTGGTGGTGACGCTGTTTCTCGCCGGGCCTGAGCAGGCGACATTGCCTCGGCAGATGTTCAGCGGGATTCGCGAAAACCTCAGCCCGACGATCGCCGCTGCGGCGACGTTGCTGATTGCCTTCTCCGTCATCCTGCTGCTGACGCTGGAATGGTTGCGTGGCCGCAGCGAAAAACTGCGTACTGCTCAGGTCTGACGCATTCCCTGTAGGAGCTGCCGAAGGCTGCGATCTTTTGATCCTGATCTTAAAAACAAAGATCAAAAGATCGCAGCCTTCGGCAGCTCCTACAGGGGTAGTTGTTGGTCATTCATGGAGTGAATAGCAGACAACCTCAAATCCCCAGCTAATCTTGCGCCCAGCTCCCACATCTATAAGAGGCTGCGCACCATGAGTCTGTCCCAGTTCAAAATCGCTCATAAACTGATCACCGGCGCCGCAGCCATCGAACAACTGGCCGCCGAGCTCACGCGTCTGAATATCGACAATCCGCTGATCGTCACCGACGCCGCGCTGGTCCAGTCCGGTACCGTCGAGCTGGCGTTGGCGCAACTTGGCGGGCGTGACTACGAGATTTTCGACCGAGTGCTGCCCGACCCGGAAATCGCCATTGTCGAAGACTGCATGCGCGCCTACCGCGACGGCGGGCATGACGGTTTGATCGGTCTCGGCGGCGGCAGTGCCATCGACATCGCCAAGAGTGTCGCCGCTTACGCCGGTTACCACGGGGCACTGGAGGACCTGTTCGGCGTCGATCAGGTGCCACGCAAAGGCCCGCCGCTGATTGCCATTCCCACCACCGCCGGAACTGGTTCCGAAGTCACCAATGTGGCGATCCTCTCGGACAAGGTCGCGCAGTTGAAGAAAGGCATCGTCAGCGACTATCTGTTGCCGGACGTCGCTCTGGTCAGCCCGCAAATGACCCTGACCTGCCCGCGCAGCGTCACCGCCGCCAGTGGTGTCGATGCACTGGTGCACGCCATCGAATCCTATCTGTCGGTGAATGCCTCGCCGATCACCGACTCCCTTGCCATCGGTGCGATCAAGCTGATCGCCAGGGCGCTGCCCAAGGCCTATGCCAACGGTGCCAATCTGCAAGCGCGTGAAGACATGGCCACCGCCAGCCTGATGGCCGGCATGGCGTTCGGTAACGCTGGCGTGGGCGCGGTGCATGCGCTGGCGTATCCGCTGGGCGGGCGCTTCAACATTGCCCACGGCGTCAGCAACGCCTTGCTGCTGCCCTATGTGATGACCTGGAACAAAATGGCCTGCCTCGAACGGATGCAGGATATTGCCGAAGCCATGGGGCTGAAGACTGCGCATCTGAGTGCGGCCGAAGCAGCCGACCAAGCCGTGCAGGCCATGACCGACTTGTGCGCGGCGGTGGAAATCCCCGCCGGGCTGCGCAGTTTTGGTGTGCCGGAGGAAGCGATCCCGGCGATGGCCGTGGAGGCCGCCGGCATCGAGCGTCTGATGCGCAACAACCCGCGCCAGCTCAGCGCCGTCGACATCGAAAAGATCTACCGCGCAGCCTACTGAGCTAGGCTCGCTGAGCGCTCATGGCACAACCCAATCATCGCGGTCCCGGTGCGCGCGTGGAAACTTGAGGTATACAATGCGCGCCATCGTGATTTAGCTCAGCACAGGTGCGTCATGCAGCCCTTCGTAATTGCTCCGTCGATCCTCTCCGCCGACTTCGCCCGCCTCGGCGAGGAAGTGGACAACGTTCTCGCCGCCGGCGCCGACTTCGTTCATTTCGACGTCATGGACAACCACTACGTGCCGAACCTGACGATCGGCCCGATGGTCTGCGCAGCACTGCGCAAGTACGGCGTCACCGCGCCGATCGACGCGCACCTGATGGTCAGCCCGGTGGATCGCATCGTTGGCGACTTCATCGAAGCCGGCGCCACCTACATCACCTTCCACCCGGAAGCCACGTTGCACGTCGATCGCTCGCTGCAATTGATCCGTGAAGGCGGCTGCAAGTCCGGCCTGGTAATCAACCCGGCGACCCCGCTGGACGTGCTCAAGTATGTGATCGACAAGGTCGACATGGTCCTGCTGATGAGCGTCAACCCAGGCTTCGGCGGGCAGAAGTTCATTCCCGGTACCCTCGACAAACTGCGCGAAGCGCGGGCGATCATCGATGCGTCGGGGCGTGACATCCGCCTGGAGATCGATGGCGGCGTCAACGTCAACAACATCCGCGAAATCGCTGCTGCTGGTGCTGATACCTTTGTCGCCGGCTCGGCCATTTTCAACGCGCCGAACTATCAGGAAGTCATCGACAAGATGCGTTCCGAACTGGCACTGGCGCGCCCATGAGCGGTTTTGAGCAGTTGTTCCCGGGGCAACTGCCACGGTTGGTGATGTTCGATCTGGATGGCACGCTGATCGATTCGGTTCCCGACCTGGCAGCGGCCGTGGACACCATGCTGCTCTCTCTCGGCCGCCCGCCTGCGGGCATCGAAGCGGTGCGCGAGTGGGTCGGCAATGGCGCGCCAGTGCTGGTGCGTCGGGCCTTGGCCGGTAGCATCGATCATTCGGCGGTGGATGATGCCGAGGCCGAGCGCGCGCTGGAAATCTTTATGGAAGCGTACGGCGCCAGCCATGAGCTGACCGTGGTCTATCCCGGTGTGCGCGACACGCTCAAGTGGCTGCACAAGCAAGGCGTGGCCATGGCGCTGATCACCAACAAGCCGGAGCGTTTCGTCGCGCCGCTGCTCGATCAGATGAAGATCGGGCGCTACTTCAAATGGATCATTGGCGGCGATACCTTGCCGCAGAAGAAGCCTGACCCGGCGGCGCTGTTTTTCGTGATGAAAATGGCCAACATTCCGGCCTCGCAATCGTTGTTCGTCGGCGACTCGCGCAGCGATGTGCAGGCGGCAAAAGCGGCGGGGGTCAAATGTGTGGCGCTGAGCTACGGCTACAACCATGGCCGGCCGATTGCCGAGGAATCCCCAGCGCTGGTGATCGACGATTTGCGCAAACTAATTCCCGGTTGCCTGGATCTGGCCGGTGGGATAACGTTGCCCGACGCTGTTCAACCCCCTTCTGGAAACGCCATCGTGGTGGTCACCCGCAAACTCTGGATGAAAGTCATCAAGGCCCTGGCCCGCTGGCGTTGGCGCGCCTGACTGATTCTGGCCGGCCTGCCGGCGCGTTTGCCTACCTGACCGATTACACCTCATTCCACGAGGCACCTCATGATCCGCGAAGAATTCCTGCGTCTGGCCGCTGACGGCTATAACCGCATTCCACTGGCCTGTGAAACCCTGGCCGACTTCGACACGCCGCTGTCGATCTACCTGAAACTGGCCGACCAGCCCAACACCTACCTGCTCGAATCGGTACAGGGCGGCGAGAAATGGGGCCGTTACTCGATGATCGGCCTGCCGTGCCGCACCGTTCTGCGTGTGCATGACCATCATGTCAGCATCACCGTTGACGGCATCGAAACCGAAAGCCACGACGTTGAAGATCCATTGGCCTTCGTCGAAACCTTCAAGGCGCGCTACAACGTGCCGACCATTGCCGGTCTGCCGCGTTTCAACGGTGGTCTGGTCGGTTACTTCGGTTACGACTGCGTGCGTTATGTCGAAAAACGTCTGGGCAAATGCCCGAATCCCGATCCGCTGGGCGTGCCGGACATTCTGCTGATGGTCTCCGACGCTGTTGTGGTGTTCGACAACCTCGCCAGCAAGATGCATGCGATCGTGCTGGCCGACCCGGCGCAGGCCGATGCCTTTGAACACGGTCAGGCGCGTTTGCAGGAACTGCTTGAGCAACTGCGCCAGCCGATCACCCCGCGTCGTGGCCTGGACTTCAGCAAACAGCAATCGGCCGATCCGGTGTTCCGCTCGAGTTTTACCCAGAACGATTACGAAAAAGCCGTCGACACCATCAAGGAATACATCCTTGCCGGCGACTGCATGCAGGTGGTGCCATCGCAGCGTATGTCGATCGACTTCAAGGCAGCGCCGATCGATCTGTACCGCGCGCTGCGCTGCTTCAACCCGACGCCGTACATGTATTTTTTCAACTTTGGTGATTTCCATGTCGTTGGCAGTTCGCCGGAAGTGCTGGTGCGCGTCGAAGACAACCTGATCACCGTACGCCCGATCGCCGGCACGCGCCCACGCGGCGCGACCGAAGAAGCCGATGCTGCGCTGGAGCAAGATCTGCTCTCGGATGACAAGGAGATCGCCGAGCACTTGATGCTGATCGATCTGGGCCGCAACGATACCGGGCGCGTCTCGGAAATCGGCTCGGTGAAGCTCACCGAAAAAATGGTCATCGAGCGTTATTCCAATGTCATGCACATTGTCTCCAACGTCACCGGCCAGTTGAAGGCGGGCCTGACCGCGATGGACGCGCTGCGGGCGATTCTGCCAGCGGGTACGTTGTCCGGGGCACCGAAGATTCGCGCGATGGAAATCATCGACGAGCTCGAGCCGGTCAAGCGCGGTGTGTACGGGGGTGCGGTCGGTTACTTTGCCTGGAACGGCAACATGGATACTGCCATTGCCATTCGTACGGCGGTGATCAAGAACGGCGAACTGCACGTGCAGGCCGGCGGCGGCATCGTCGCCGATTCGGTGCCGGCGCTGGAATGGGAAGAAACCCTGAACAAACGCCGCGCGATGTTCCGCGCCGTCGCCCTGGCCGAGCAGACCCCGGACGCCTGAGCCCACAACCGACCCCTGTGGGCGCGGGCTTGCTCGCGAAAGCGGTGGATCAGTCGACCTTTACATCAACTGACCGAATGCATTCGCGAGCAAGCCCGCTCCCCCATTCGATTTGTGTGTAGCCAAAAAAAGCGGCGCCCTGACAGGCGCCGCTTTTTTGCATCTACGACTCAGAAATCCAGCACAACCCCGACATTCAATCCCTGCTGCTTGAAGTCATCATCCTTACGGAACGTATAACCCCCACGCAACGCCAGATCCGCCGTCAGCTTGTGACTGACACCCAGGCTCAAGCGGTTCAGGTGACTGGCCGGCGTGTAGCCTTCAAGGGTGAAGTCATTGGCCGGCAGGGTATTGAGCGCGATATTGACCTTCTGCACGTCATCTTCGTACTCACGCTCGTGAGCGTATTCGCCGTACACCTGAGTCTGCGCGGTGAAGTTGTACTTGCCCTGAATCCCCAGGCCCAGACGTTTCGAATCGCGGCTCTGGTCGTCGAAGGTCAGCGCCGTGGCGCGGTTGCTCTTTTCCGAGTAACCGTCGACATCGACACTGGCGTAATCGGCGCTTACAAACGGCGACAGATGCCATTGGCTGCCCGGTTGCGCAATGTCATAACCCAGGCGCGTGCTGAACGCCCACAGGCTGCCGTCGGTATCGCCTTTCTCCGCACCCTCGCTGGCGCCGAGGTCGAACTTGCGCTTGAGGTTGTCGTAGTCGAGTTTGCCGCCGGTCAGCGCGGCGTCGGCCCACCAGCGGTTCTGCTGGAACTGGGCGAACGCGGTGGCCATGTAGCTGTTGAGTTTGTAATCGGAGTCGTTGTGGCCGGCCTCAAGATTCTGCCGGTACAAACCGGCCGCCACGCCCACGCGCCAGGCTTCGTTGAGACGATAGCTGCCACCGACATTGAGGTTATAACCGCTGCCATCGGCACTGGCGGCGCTGTTTTGGCTGTCGACATCCAGACGCTGTCCGCCGGCCGAGACAATAGCGCGCCATTGGCCGACCGCCTGCCAGTTTTCCCAATCCGCCTGCCACTGGTTACGCAATTCATCCTGATGCGCGCGCACGGTGCCGTGAGCCATTTCCGGCAACAGGCTCAATTCCCATGGTGCTGCGAGCAGGGAGTAGGCGTAATCGGCGATCAGTTTTTGTCCGGATTCGGTCGGGTGCACGCCATCGTTGTAGATCAGTTTGGTCGGATCTGGCGTGGCGCTGTTGATTCCGTATCGGGCGTTCTCAGGGCAGCCGCCGCCGCTGAAACAGGTGGCGGTCAGGTTCTGGTCAGTCGCCAGACCGAAGCGCCCCGGGTCGGCGAAGACTTCCGAGAGCAGCACCGGAATGTTCAGCGGAATGACTTCGGCGTTGATGCCTTGCAGGCGCGTCACCAACTGGCTGTTGAACTGGTTGGCCAGGGTGCTGCTGAACGCTTGCAGCGGCGTGCCGTTGAGTGCCGGGGTCAGGCCCACGTCTGGCAGCAGCCAGACCATCACGTATTTCGCGCCGGCGGTCTGCAGCGTCTGCACGCTGTCGGCCAGGCGATCGGCTGCGGCGTTGGCCTGGGGCAGGCTCAAAATGCGGCCCTGGAGGAAATCGTTGCCACCTCCGGAAATGTAGTACAGCGCATTCGGGTCGGCGCGAAAGCCGTTTGATGGCAGATAACCGGGGCGCGTGCGTTCGCCGGTGGCCGATTGGGTGGTGATCGAGTCGAGAATCTGGTCGGTGCGATAGCCGCCGACCGCCCAGTTGTTGCCGTCGGGCTGGCCGTTTTCCGCACGCACGGCGGAACTGGAAGAGGCTGTCTGGTCCGGCGAATAGCCCAGGCGCCCGCCAAGCAGCTGTGTGGAATTCAATGAATACACTTCGCCGCTGCCGTCCTGATACACCGGCCCGGTGCGGTTGGTGTAGCGCTCGGTGGAACCCGCCGGGCCGCCTGTGTCGGCGAAGGTGCCGGCATCGTTGAGGCTATCGCCGAACACAATGAAACTGGAATAAGGATTGGGCGCTGCATTGGCCTGGGCGCACGCGAGTGCGAGCACGCAGCTGGCCAGCGGTACAAACAACGTCTGTCTGATCATGAGCAAGTCCGTTTATTTATTGTTGTAGGTGAACGAAACGACAGTACCAAAAACGTTCGGCATTTTGCCATCGGTCGCGAATCCTTCCGCCGTTTTATAACCCGCAGGCCCCGCCATATTGCACGCTCCGCCCAGCTAAGTTACTGTGCCGGAACGTATGAACGAGACCTTCCCCGTGTTGATCACCAGCAAACTTCTGGATCAAGTCATCAAGGCTCACGCCCGCTGGCGTTGGCGCGCCTGAATCTTCTCTGCCGGCCTCGCCGGATCTGTATCGCTTTGCCTTCCTTGTCTGTTTGAAATGCCGCTGTGCTGGCGCCCTCTGCGCGTCCGACATCGCGCAGCGCCCTGCGGGCAAGTCATCTGAAGGCTGTCATCAAGTCAGAATTCAAGAGGTTCGAAACGCCATGTTGCTGATGATCGACAACTACGACTCCTTTACTTACAACGTTGTGCAATATCTCGGCGAGCTGGGTGCCGAGGTCAAAGTGGTGCGCAACGACGAACTGACCATCGCCGAAATCGAAGCGCTGAATCCCGAGCGCATCGTGGTTTCTCCTGGGCCGTGCACGCCCACCGAGGCGGGCATTTCCATCGACGCGATCAAACACTTCGCCGGCAAACTGCCGATTCTCGGCGTCTGCCTTGGCCACCAGTCCATCGGCCAGGCCTTCGGCGGCGACGTGATCCGCGCCCGTCAGGTCATGCACGGTAAGACTAGCCCGGTATTCCACGAGGACAAGGGTGTGTTTGCCGGTCTCAATCATCCGCTCACCGTTACCCGTTATCACTCACTGATCGTCAAGCACGACAGCCTGCCCGATTGCCTGGAGCTGACCGCGTGGACCCAGCACGATGACGGCTCGATCGACGAGATCATGGGCCTGCGTCACAAGACCCTTAATATCGAGGGTGTGCAGTTCCACCCCGAGTCGATCCTCACCGAGCAGGGTCATGAACTGTTTGCCAATTTCCTCAAACAAACCGGCGGCACGCGCTAAGGACTTCCCATGAATATCAAGACAGCCCTGAGCCGTATCGTCGAACACCTCGACCTCAGCACCGATGAAATGCGCGATGTGATGCGCGAAATCATGACCGGGCAATGCACCGAAGCGCAGATCGGCGCGTTCATGATGGCCATGCGCATGAAGAGCGAGAGCATCGACGAGATCGTTGGCGCCGTGTCGGTGATGCGTGAGCTCGCCGATCAGGTCGAGCTGAAAACCCTCGACGGCGTAGTCGATGTCGTCGGTACTGGCGGTGACGGTGCGAACATCTTCAACGTATCGACTGCGTCCTCCTTTGTTGTCGCTGCGGCCGGTTGCACCGTTGCCAAGCACGGCAACCGTGCGGTGTCCGGCAAGAGCGGCAGCGCCGATCTGCTGGAGGCTGCTGGCATCTACTTGAACCTGACGCCGGTTCAGGTGGCGCGCTGCATCGACAGCGTCGGTATCGGGTTCATGTTCGCCCAGACTCACCACAAAGCGATGAAATACGCCGCTGGCCCGCGCCGCGAACTCGGCCTGCGCACACTGTTCAACATGCTTGGCCCGCTTACGAATCCGGCCGGCGTGAAGCATCAAGTGGTGGGCGTGTTCACCCAGACGCTGTGCCGCCCATTGGCGGAGGTCTTGCAACGATTGGGCAGCAAACACGTGCTGGTGGTGCATTCGAAGGACGGTCTGGACGAATTCAGCCTGGCCGCGCCGACCTTTGTCGCCGAGCTGAAAAACAACCAGATCACTGAATATTGGGTCGAACCGGAAGATCTCGGCATGAAGAGCCAGAGCCTGCACGGTCTCTCGGTCGAAGGTCCGGAAGCGTCGCTGGCGCTGATCCGCGATGCCCTCGGCAAGCGCAAAACCGACAACGGCCAGAAAGCTGCCGAGATGATTGTGCTCAATGCCGGTGCGGCGCTGTATGCCGCCGACCTGGCAAGCAGTCTGAAACAAGGTGTGGAGCTGGCGCACGATGCGCTGCACACTGGCCTCGCTCGGGAAAAGCTCGAGGAGCTGGGTGCCTTTACCGCGGTATTCAAAGTGGAGAATGAAGGATGAGTGTACCGACGGTTCTGGAAAAGATTCTGGCGCGCAAGGTTGAAGAAGTCTCCGAGCGCAGCGCTCGGGTCAGCCTGAGCGAGCTGGAAGGTCTGGCCAAGGCGGCCGATGCACCCCGTGGTTTTGCCCAGGCATTGCTGGCGCAAGCGAAAAAGAAACAACCGGCCGTGATTGCCGAAATCAAAAAGGCTTCGCCGAGCAAAGGCGTGATTCGCGAAGACTTCGTACCAGCCGACATCGCCAAAAGCTACGAGAAGGGGGGGGCGACGTGTCTGTCGGTGCTGACCGACATCGATTACTTCCAGGGTGCCGACGCCTACCTGCAACAGGCGCGCGCTGCCTGCAAACTGCCGGTAATCCGCAAGGACTTCATGATTGATCCGTACCAGATCGTTGAAGCCCGCGCGCTGGGCGCCGATTGCGTCCTGCTGATCGTCTCCGCACTGGACGACGTGAAAATGGCCGAACTGGCCGCCGTGGCCAAAGGTGTCGGTCTCGACGTATTGGTCGAAGTGCACGACGGTGACGAACTGGAGCGCGCGTTGAGGACCCTCGACACGCCGCTGGTCGGCGTCAACAACCGCAACCTGCACACCTTTGACGTCAACTTGGAAACCACTCTCGACCTGCTGCCGCGCATCCCGCGCGATCGCCTGGTGATCACCGAAAGCGGCATCCTCAACCGGGCCGACGTCGAACTGATGGAAATCAGCGACGTGTATTCGTTCCTGGTCGGGGAAGCGTTCATGCGCGCCGAAAATCCGGGCATTGAATTGCAGCGCCTGTTCTTCCCGGAACGTGGCGGTCCGGTAATAAGCGGTTCGACCCTCGACTGATTCGCTCCAGACCGAGTCGACTCATTCACGAGCAAGCCCGCTCCCAAAGGGAAATGCATTCCAAATGTGGAACGGGCTTGCTCGCGAAGAGACCCTCAAAACCCCCACAGATTGCAGATTCGCCGGAGCCCACCATGTCGCTGCCAACCCCGCTGACCATCGAATCCGGCCTGCAAGCCGAACAGGACTTGTTGGCCTCGGTCTGCGCCGGTGACGCCGAATTCGGCCTGCTGTTCTGGCAACCCACCGACCGCGCGCTAGTGATGCCGCGTCGCCTCAACCGACTCCCGCACTTCGACCACGCCTGCGAAGTCTCTGCTATGGCCGGCTGGCCGGTGCTGTTGCGCGAGACCGGCGGCGAACCTGTCCCGCAATCCGCTGCAACCATCAACATTGCCTTGGTGTATGCCCCGCCCCGCAGCGAAGGTGACCTGAACCGCATCGAAACCGGCTACCGCCGTCTGTGCGATCCGATCTGTCAGTTGTTGGATGAATTGGGTGGCGCCTCGTCGGTCGGCGAAATCGACGGCGCATTCTGTGACGGACGTTTCAACGTCAATCTCGACGGTCGCAAGATGGTCGGCACCGCCCAGCGCTGGCGCCAAAGTCAGGGCGGCCAACGTCCGGTGGGGTTGGTGCATGGTGCGATGCTGATGGATGACGAACGTGAAGCGATGGTCGCCGCGGTCAATCGCTTCAATGAAGCCTGCGACCTGGAGCAGCGGGTGCGAGCGCAAAGTCATATCGCCCTGCATGAAAAATTCAACGCGCCACAGGCGTTGGCGCGTCTCGATGAATTGTTTCGTTTGATGCTGGCGCAGATCTACAGCGCCTGATTGACGGGCTCAGCGCGTTCCGAAGACCACCATGGTCTTGCCTTTGACATCGACCAGGTTGCGTTCTTCAAGATCCTTGAGCACGCGGCCGACCATCTCTCGCGAGCAACCGACAATTCGACCGATCTCCTGACGGGTGACTTTGATCTGCATTCCATCCGGGTGAGTCATGGCGTCCGGCTGTTTACAGAGCTCCAGCAGGCAGCGGGCGACGCGGCCGGTGACGTCGAAGAACGCGAGGTCGCCGACTTTGCGCGTGGTGTTGCGCAGGCGCTGTGCGATTTGTCCGCTGAGCGCGTAAAGAATGTCTGGATCCTGCTGCGATAACTCGCGGAACTTGGCGTAACTGATTTCCGCAGTTTCACATTCGACCTTGGCCCGCACCCAGGCGCTGCGTTCCTGTTCGTGGCCGGCCTGCTCGAACAAACCCAGTTCGCCGAAGAAGTCGCCGGCGTTGAGGTAGGCAATGATCATCTCGCGACCATCGTCGTCTTCGATGAGGATGGTGACCGAGCCCTTGATGATGAAGAACAGCGTGTCCGAGCGATCGCCGGCGCAGATGATGTTGCTCTTGGCTGCGTGGCGGCGGCGCTGGCAATGCATCAACAGTTTGTCGATGTTCTTGATTTTGGGTGTGGGGGTAATAGCAACCATGGTTGTATCCCGAAAAGACTGCACGGTGATGTTTTTATGAGGCGCTGAAGGCGGTCGCTACAGGGCTGACGAATGAGCGCCAGCGAATTGGCGCCAGCTTACCAGACACTTCGTCGAAAATTCGAGAAATTACCTACAGCCAGAAAGCAACCTTCCTAGGACGTCGTTCCTGCCGGGACAAAGCGCTGTGCTAAGCTGGCGACCCTTTTTTTACAGTGGAGTCTGGGCGATGAAGGCACGCATCCAATGGGCTGGCGAAGCCATGTTCCTCGGCGAATCCGGCAGCGGTCATGTTGTGGTGATGGACGGCCCGCCGGACGCCGGTGGGCGTAATCTCGGGGTTCGCCCGATGGAAATGCTTTTGCTGGGTGTCGGCGGTTGCAGCAACTTCGACGTGGTCAGCATCCTGAAAAAGTCGCGTCAGGCCGTGGAAAGCTGCGAAGCCTTCCTTGACGCCGAGCGTGCGACTGAAGATCCCAAGGTCTTTACCAAGATCCACATGCACTTCGTGGTCAAGGGCCGGGGCCTGAAAGAAGCCCAGGTCAAGCGCGCCATCGAGCTGTCTGCCGAGAAGTATTGCTCGGCGTCGATCATGCTCGGCGCGGCTGGTGTGGCAATCACTCACGACTATGAAATCGTCGAACTCGGCTGATCCGACATTCAACTATCATAAAAGCAGTGCAGACTCTGGCGATCCCCCGCTGACGTCTGCATAATGCGCCACTTTTTTCAGGGCAGTGATCGGTCAGCCGACGGATCATCCGCCTGAACAGACAACCAAAATCGCCATCGCGAAGAGGTGTTAACCGTCCTACGCAGGTGCGTCGTTCGCACTTGACGGGCATGCTTGATCACGCGGCCGGGCCGCATACATAGAGAGTTTTTAACGGTGAAAAGCAAACTCAAGCTCCACGGGTTCAATAACCTGACAAAGACCTTGAGCTTCAACATCTATGACATCTGCTACGCGGAAACCCCGCAAGACCAGCAGGCTTACGTCGAGTACATCAATCAAGAGTACAACGCGAAACGCCTGACGCAGATTCTCACAGAAGTTGTCGAGATCATTGGTGCCAACATCCTGAACATCGCCAGTCAGGACTATGAACCCCAGGGCGCCAGCGTCACGATTCTGATTTCGGAAGAGCCGGTAACCCCGACTGACAGCCAGATCGAAGAGTCGCCGGGCCCCTTGCCGGAAATCATTCTGGCCCACCTCGACAAGAGCCACATCACGGTGCACACCTATCCGGAAATCCATCCGGACGATGGTATTGCGACGTTCCGTGTGGATATCGACGTGTCGACCTGTGGTGTCATTTCACCGCTCAAAGCGCTCAACTTCCTCATTCACCAGTTCGATTCGGACATCGTGACCGTGGATTACCGTGTGCGCGGCTTCACTCGTGACGTCGAAGGCAACAAGCACTTCATCGACCACGAGATCAACTCGATCCAGAACTACCTCTCCGAAGACACTCGCGACGCGTACCAGATGACCGACGTGAACGTGTACCAGGAAAACCTGTTCCACACCAAAATGCTGCTGAAGAACTTCGAGCTGGACAACTACCTGTTCGGCGACGCCACCAGCAATCTTTCGCCCGAGCAACGTGCTCAGGTGACCGACCGTGTGAAACACGAAATGCTTGAAATCTTCTACGCGCGCAACATGCCGACCTGAGATTCTCGGGCACAAAAAAGGCGACCTCCTGGTCGCCTTTTTCTTGCTTTACACAAAACCCTGTGGGAGCTGGCTTGCCAGCGATAGGGCTATATCGGGCGATACATATCTCAGATCCGATAAGTACTTTTGGTCATCACCTTCGCCAACAAACTCATGCCGAACTTCACTGGCGCCGGAAAGCGAAACCCGCCGGCATCCAGGGCGCTCTCCGCATGATGTTCTTCATCAATGCGCATCTGCTCGAGAATCGCACGGGACTTTTCATCCTCGGCCGGCAATTGCTCCAGATGCTCGTTCAGGTGCTTGCAAACCTGATGCTCGGTCGCCGCTACGAAACCAAGACTGACCTTGTCGCTGATCAGCCCGGCGACCGCGCCGATGCCGAACGACATGCCATAAAACAATGGATTCAACACGCTGGTGTGACTGCCCAATTGATGGATGCGCTGCTCACACCATACCAGATGATCGATCTCTTCTTCAGCTGCGTGCTCCATCGCTTCGCGCACCTGCGGCAACTTGGCGGTCAGCGCCTGTCCTTGATACAGCGCCTGGGCGCAGACCTCGCCGGTGTGGTTGATGCGCATCAGGCCAGCGACGTGGCGGGTGTCCTCATCGCTCATTAGCGTGTCCGGCTGCAGAATCGCCGGCGATGGGCGGTACGGCTGGCCACTGAAGGGCAACAGCGTGCGCATCGCGGCATCGGCTTGCAGCAGCAGACGGTCTATGGGCGAGTAGTGACGTTGGGTAGTCATGCTGACCTCCGGGAAGAATCTCGGCGGCCAGTTTAACCGAATCGGCCGGCGAGGGTTTGCGCTGGGTCATTGGCCGCAGTGTTGCGGGTTATCGCTCCATGTTGCCGAAGGCTGCAAAATCAAAGGATCGCAGCCTTCGGCAGCTCCTGCACAAGCCGCAGTGAGTTTCAGCCCGGCGGCCAGTTCATCTGGCGCTGCCCCAGCACGTGCATATGAATGTGATAGACAGTCTGCCCACCAAGTTCATTGCAGTTCATCACCACGCGAAAGCCTTCTTCACAACCCAGTTCCAGCGCAAGACGCTGTGCGGTGAACAAAATGTGCCCGGCCAGTGCCTTGTCGTCTTCGGTCAGGTCATTGAGCGTGCGCACCGGTTTCTTCGGAATCACCAGAAAGTGCACTGGGGCCTGCGGGGCGATGTCGTGGAAGGCCAGAACCTGGTCGTCCTCGTAAATGATATTGGCCGGGATTTCCCGGTTGATGATCTTGGTGAACAGAGTATCCACTGCTGTTTCTCCGTTGAGTTGGGCTGAATCAAGTGTACCGCTTGGAAGTCGCTTTCCTAGCGGGGGCAGTAAGCTTTGTTGACCATGCCGACAATCGTCCGGTTAAGCCAGCGCGAACCCAGTCGCGACAGGAACGCCAGCCAGCGGTTGCGTCGTCCCGGAATGATGATCGCGCGGTTTTTATCCAGCGCACGCACGGCATGCAGCGCCACTTCTTCCGGGCTCATCAGCGAGTTGCTGCTTTCGATCTTTTCGCTGCTCATCTGTGCGGTACGGAAGAACGGTGTACGCGTCGGGCCGGGGCACAGGACCGAAACTTTCACGCCGCTTTGTTTGAGCTCCACGCGCAAGGCTTCGGAAAAATGCAGCACATACGCTTTACTGGCGTAGTAGGTGCTCATCCACGGGCCGGGACTGTAGGCGGCGACCGACGCGACGTTCAGAATCTGCCCGCCACCCAGCAGCGCCATGCTGTTGCCCACCGCGTGGCAGAGGCGGGTGAGGGCGAGAATGTTGACCTCGATGAGATCCTGCTCTGTCATCCAGTCCTGTGCAAGGAACGGCCCGCACGTGCCGATGCCGGCGCAATTGACCAGCAGATCGATCTGCCGGTCGCCTTCTTCCAGCTCCAGCAAAAAGCCTGACAGGCGCAACGGTTCGCCGAGGTCGCAGGCACGAAACAATACTTCGACATCGAAACGCTGGGTCAGCTCGATGGCGATACTCTCCAGCTGATCACGCTGTCGTGCCACCAGAATCAGGCTGCGGCCGCGCCGGGCCAGCGCTTCGGCCATGGCCAGGCCGATGCCGCTGGAAGCGCCAGTGATCAGAGCGTAACGGGTCATGCAATTCTCCATCGCAACAGCTCCGCGCCGGCGACGCGGTTGTCACGACGGGGAGCGCTGTTCATTCTTGCGCAGAGTCTACAGGGGCCTGCGCGGGTTCGGCTGCCTCGTCGGCGGAAATCGCTGGCGGTTCGACGACCTCAACGTCGTCGGTCGTCACCGAGCCGCTGTCATAGCTGCTCTCCAGATTGCTTTCATATTCTTCCTGCACAGCCGAGAAGCCGCCGAGTAGACCGCCGGCAAAAATCAGCGCGATGAACACGATCCATAAAGAGCACAACACCTTGACCGCCTTACTGTTGGGCGGTGGTGGCGGCCCATAGCGGTTGGCGCCGGCGTTGCCGGGAGCGACCATGATCACCAGGGGGAAGAAGCTGCCCACGAAAGGCACCAGATTGAGCAACCACAGCCAGCCCGACCAGCCGATATCGTGCAGGCGCTGAACGCTGAACAGAATGCTGACGATCATGAAGCCGAGGAACAGGAAGACCGCCAGAATGCCGCCGAGGATCAGGCCGGTAGTCGAGTCGCCGCTGACCAGCCCCAACGCAATCAAAGCAAACACGCCGACGATGGGCAGGGTCACCAGGCTCAAGACCATGGTCCAGGCGAGAAAGCGCAGGCGACCGATCCGGCCTTCGACGCTGAATGGCTTGAGCGTGGCGAATGGCGGCAGAGCTTCACCGACATTGGCGCGCGGCGGTGCGTAAGGCGAGTCGGGTTCCGCGACCGCTGCAGGGTTATCGTGGACATCCGCCAGATTCAGCTCGATGGCGGTTTCCGCTTCGATCCGCGCATCGATCCCGGTTTTGTTCAATGCCTGCAGATACGTCTGGGCATCGCTGTGGGACAGATCACGTTTGAGGGCGACGGTGCGGCCACTGAACAGGCGCTCGATGGCGGCCACGTCGCTTTTGAACAGATCCGCCAGATTCAGTTTGGCGGTGGTGAGGTCGACGCCGGGCTGCAGCGCGCCGTCGAAGACGATCTTGTAACGGGTGTCGCTCATGGCCGAGGCATCCTTGTCGCGATTCATTTGGCAGCCAGTCTGATCAGGACTGGCCAGATATGTTTTTCAGCGCGGCCAGCGTTGTGGCAGCTGTGCAGCGCGCGTTTGGGCTTGACGATATTCAGCGTCGAGCCGCGCGATCAACTGATCCACGCTTGGCAGATCACCAATCTGGCCAACACCCTGACCCGCCGACCACACGGTCTTCCAGGCTTTGGCTTCATCGTTGATCGGCTTGAGCTTGTCGCCGAAATTGACCTCGCCTTTGCCTTGCAGTGCCGCCATGTCGAAACCGGCCGCCTCCAAGCTCTGGCGCATGAAACTGGCCGGCACTCCCGACACCGCTGGAGTATGAATGATGTCGGCAGCCTTGGCTGTCAGCAGCATCTCTTTATAAGCGTCAGGCGCGTGACTTTCGGTGGTGCCGATAAATCGCGTACCGAAGTAGGCCAAATCCGCGCCGAGCAGCTGCGCGGCGAGAATCTCATGGCCATGGTTCAAACATCCCGCAAGCAACAGCGTCTTGTCGAAAAACTCACGGATTTCGGCAACCAGCGCAAACGGGCTCCAGGTGCCAGCATGCCCGCCGGCACCGGCCGCGACGGCAATCAGCCCGTCGACACCGGCTTCAGCGGCTTTCTCGGCATGGCGCCGCGTGGTCACGTCGTGAAACACCAGACCGCCGTAGCTGTGCACCGCGTCGACCAGTTCCTTCACCGCACCGAGGCTGGTAATTACGATCGGCACCTTGTGCTCGACGCAGATGTCCAGATCCGCCTGCAGGCGCGGGTTACTGTGGTGAACAATCAGGTTCACCGCATAAGGGGCCGGATTATCCAGCGTCGCCAGGCCCGCTTCGATCTGTTCCAGCCAGGCCTTGAACCCACCGCTTTCGCGTTGGTTCAGCGCCGGAAAGCTGCCGACCACGCCATTGCGGCAACAGGCGAGCACCAGTTCCGGATTGGAGATCAGGAACATCGGCGCCGCTACCACGGGCAGACGCAGACGTTGTTCGAGCAGAACGGGCAGCGACATTGTGAACACCCCAAGGATCTGTATTGGTTGAAGTTAGAACGGCTTGACCACGACCAGAATTACGATAGCCAGCAATATCAGAACCGGCACCTCATTGAACCAGCGATAAAAGACATGGCTGCGGGTATTTTCGCCACGCGCAAAACGCTTTACCTGCGCGCCGCACATATGGTGGTAACCGATCAGCAGCACGACGAGGGTCAGTTTGGCGTGGATCCAGCCACCCTGGCTGAAGAGGCTGGGATTAAGGTAGATCAGCCAACCACCGAAGATCAGCGTGGCGATCATCGCCGGGCCCATGATGCCGCGATACAGCTTGCGCTCCATGACGCTGAAGCGTTCTTGGCTGATCGTGTCTGTGCTTTGTGCGTGGTAAACGAACAGGCGCGGCAAGTAGAACAGCCCGGCAAACCAGCAAACGATGCTGACGATGTGAAACGCTTTGAGCCATAGATAGAGCATTTTTGGTTATTCCCTCATTCACGGTAGCCAGATAGTAGAGGCTTGAGCGTCCGCGCGTCACCTTGGCGGTTGTCGCAGGCGCGCGCGGCCCCTATTATCGACGGCTTTCCAGTGGGTTCGTTGAGGGCAGGTTTATGGTCAAGGTCGGTATCGTCGGCGGCACGGGTTACACCGGTGTCGAACTGCTGCGTCTGTTGGCACAGCATCCGCAGGCAGAAGTGGTTGTCATCACTTCCCGATCCGAGGCCGGTCTGGCCGTGGCTGACATGTACCCGAACCTGCGCGGCCACTATGACGGGCTGGCGTTCAGCGTGCCAGACGTGAAAACCCTTGGCGCCTGCGATGTGGTGTTCTTCGCCACGCCACACGGTGTGGCTCACGCCTTGGCAGGCGAGCTGCTGGCGGCGGGCACCAAGGTCATCGATTTGTCCGCCGACTTCCGTCTGCAGGACGCTGACGAATGGGCCAAGTGGTACGGCCAGCCACACGGCGCACCGGAATTGCTGGACGAAGCGGTCTATGGTCTGCCGGAAGTCAATCGCGAGCAGATCAAGAAAGCGCGCCTGATCGCGGTGCCGGGTTGCTATCCGACCGCAACGCAATTGGGTTTCCTGCCGTTGCTGGAAGCAGGTCTGGCCGACGCATCGCGTTTGATCGCCGATTGCAAATCCGGTGTCAGTGGTGCCGGGCGTGGTGCGGCTGTAGGTTCTTTGTACTCCGAGACGTCGGAAAGCATGAAGGCCTATGCGGTAAAAGGTCATCGTCACCTGCCGGAAATTCGCCAGGGCCTGCGTCGGGCGGCGGGCAAGGATGTCGGCCTGACCTTCGTCCCGCATTTGACGCCGATGATTCGCGGTATTCACTCCACGCTTTACGCGACGGTGGTCGATCGTTCGGTGGATCTGCAAGCGCTGTTCGAAAAACGCTATGCCAACGAACCGTTCGTCGACGTAATGCCGGCCGGCAGCCATCCCGAAACCCGTAGCGTGCGTGGCGCCAACGTCTGCCGCATCGCGGTGCACCGCCCTCAGGATGGTGATCTGGTCGTGGTACTGTCGGTCATCGACAACCTTGTCAAAGGCGCGTCGGGGCAGGCGGTGCAGAACATGAACATCCTGTTTGGCCTGGACGAACGCTTCGGTTTGTCCCACGCCGGCATGCTGCCCTGACGCTGCCGCAGGCTATCAGCGGCAAGCTTGAAGCTCACGGCTTGAAGCTTGCCGCTGCTCTCTAATAGTTGACCAATTTTCTAGGACAAGCGGATAATGCGCGTCATCACGCATTATGGCGGCGTAACGCCGGGAGATAGTCAGCATGAGCGTCGAATCCTTCACCCCCACGGCTTTGCAATTCACCCACGGTGCCGCGCACAAGGTGAAGAGCCTGGTCGATGAAGAGGGGAATGATCGCTTGAAGCTGCGCGTATTCGTTACGGGCGGCGGTTGTTCAGGGTTTCAATACGGTTTCACCTTCGATGAAGACGTGGCCGATGACGACACCATCGTCGAGCGCGAGGGCGTGAGCCTGGTGGTCGATCCGATGAGTTTCCAATACCTGGCCGGTGCTGAGGTTGATTATCAGGAAGGGCTGGAAGGTTCGCGCTTCGTGATCAAGAACCCGAATGCCACTACTACTTGTGGTTGCGGATCGTCGTTCTCGATCTGATCGCGCTTCACCGCACACGCAAAAACGCCGCAAAGCCTTTCGGTTCTGCGGCGTTTTTGTGTTTGAAGCTTATGCCGGATAGATGGCGCCGAGTACGCGCAGACCCCGAGCACCCGTGACGCTTGGCCGGTTAGCAGCAATCCCTTCCAGGCAGCAATGAGCGAGCCAAGCGAAGGCCATGGCTTCGACCCAATCCGGATCAATGCCGTGAGTTGCGGTGCTGGCGACTTTGGTGTTTGGCAGTAGATCCGCCAGACGCTTCATCAGCGTCGCGTTATGGGCGCCACCGCCACAGACCAGCAGTTCTCGTGTGTCCGGCTGAGCACTTTGTAGCGACTCGACGATGGTCCGCGCCGTCAGCTCAAGTAGCGTGGCCTGAACGTCTTCGGCAGTGAAGGTCGGCAGGCGCGAAAGATGCTGTTCCAGCCATGGCAGATTGAAGACTTCCCGGCCCGTACTCTTCGGGCCTTTGGTGACGAAGAACGGGTCGCTGAGCAGTGCCTTGAGCAGTGTTGGTTCAACCTTGCCGGTCGCAGCCCATTGGCCGTCCCGGTCATAGTTTTCGCCGCGTTGACAATGAATCCAGGCATCCATCAGAACATTTCCCGGGCCACAGTCGAAGCCGGCTACAGGTGTGTTCGGCTCAATCAGACTCAGATTGCTGAATCCGCCTACATTCAAGACTGCCCGGTTACCGGTACGCTCTTCAAACAAGGCCTCATGAAAGGCTGGCACCAAAGGCGCACCTTGGCCACCGGCAGCGACATCGCGGCTGCGGAAATCACTGACGACGGTAATACCGGTCAACTCAGTCAGCAGGGCAGGGTTACCGATCTGTACTGTGAAACCGCGCGCCGGTTCATGGCGAATAGTCTGGCCGTGGCTGCCGATGGCGCGGATGGCTTGGGGTTCGAGCTGTTGTCGGGTGAGGAGGGCGTGGATACCTGAAGCGGCAAGTTCGACCCAGCGTTGCTGAGCAATCGCCGAACGAGCGATCTCGTCGTCGCCGCTGGCGCACAAGCCAAGCAGCTCGGCGCGCAGGGAGTCAGGCATTGGCAGGTAGTGGGTGGCGATCAAGTTGATCGCCGGGTTCTGCTCGATCAGGGCGATGTCCAGCCCGTCGAGACTGGTTCCGGACATCACACCTATATACAGGGCCATGGCCTAGCGCTTGCTCGAAGCCAGCATGGTGGCCTTCTCTTGATCCATGCGCGCCATCAATGGCTGGCTCTGCGACATGAAGCGCGCGCGTTCGGACTTGGCGATCGGATCGGCCATCGGCAGCTTCTGGCCCAGCGGATCGACGTGTACGCCATTGACCTGGAATTCATAGTGCAAATGCGGACCAGTCGACAGCCCCGTGGTGCCGATGTAGCCGATCACCTGACCTTGCTTGACGGTGCCGCCGGTTTTCACGCCTTTGGCGAAGCCCTGCATGTGGCCGTAAAGCGTGCGGTAAGTGTTGCCGTGCTGAATGATCACAGTGTTGCCGTAACCACCACGACGGCCGGCCAGCAACACTTTGCCGTCACCAGCAGCCTTGATCGGCGTGCCCCGTGGTGCGGCATAGTCAACGCCTTTGTGGGCGCGGATCTTGTTGAGAATCGGATGTTTGCGGCCCATGGAAAATTTCGAGCTGATGCGGGCGAAGTCAACCGGTGTCCGGATGAAAGCCTTGCGCATGCTGTTGCCATCGGCAGTGTAATAGCTGCTGTTGCCTTGTTTGTTTGTGTAGCGAACCGCGGTGTAAGTCTTGCCGCGGTTGGTGAAGCGTGCAGACAGGATCGGGCCGTTGCCGACGGATTTGCCATTGATGACTTTCTGCTCGTAGATCACATCGAATTCGTCGCCTTGGCGAATGTCCTGTGCGAAATCGACGTCGTACCCGAAGACGCTCGCCATATCCATGGTCAGGCTGTGAGACAGGCCAGCCCGCGCAGCCGACTGCGACAGTGAGCTGTTGATAACGCCGTGTACGTAGGCGGTGCGGACGGTTGGCTTGGCGGTGACGCGATTGAACGAATAACCCTTGTCGTTTTTGGTCAGGGTGATGGTTTCAACATCGCTGACCTTGCTGTGCAGGCTGGTCAACTGGCCTTCCGGACTCAGTTCGAATTCGAGTTTCTGACCACGCTTGAGCTGGCTGAACTGCTTGGCTTGCTTATCGCTCGCCAGTACTTCATGCACGGACGCCGCCGGCAGACCGACCTTTTCGAACAGGGTAGACAGTGTGTCGCCTTTGGCGACGACCACTTCCCGATGGCCTGGCTCTTTCGGCTTCTCTGCGAGCGCGACAGGCGCCGGGGCGGTTTCAGCGGTTTGCGCGGTGCTTTCGTCGCTGTTTTCGATTTGTGCAAACGGCGAAGCTGCCGGTTCGTTTGTGGCTTGAGCCGCGTCAGCGGCGTCTTGATCTTGTGTCAGTTGTTCGGCAGGGCTTTCCAGTTCGAGACTCAGAGTCGTCTTTTTGGCTTCAACGTCGCTGGACGGGAATACCAGCAACGCCAGACTGAGAAGGGCGGCGATTCCACTTGCGGCAAGCAGGTGGGTCTTAGGGTAAAGCGGGGGCGCTTTAGACGGTTCTGTGGTCATAGGTAATTTTTGACTTTGAATAGATGAATTGGAAAAGATGAATGACATGATGAAGATGAAATAACTGTATAAAATATAACCAAACCATCTGTGAAGCAAGTCTGCGGAGCCAAGGCCCGTGGATTGGTGTTCGTGCGCCGGGCAAAACTTGTAATTGGTGCGCGTTCTTGTATGGTTGGTTCCCTTTGAATCTGAGCCTTGCGGGTCTGTTATGAAGTCGGTTGAAGAGCAGCTAGCGCTGATTAAACGTGGTGCGGAAGAACTATTGGTCGAGTCCGAGCTGGTCGAGAAGCTCAAGCGCGGCCAACCGTTGCGTATCAAGGCTGGTTTCGATCCGACCGCTCCGGATCTGCACCTGGGTCATACCGTGCTTATTAATAAGCTGCGTCAGTTCCAGGAGTTGGGGCATCAGGTGATCTTCCTTATAGGTGACTTCACCGGGATGATCGGTGATCCGAGTGGCAAGAGCGCTACGCGTCCACCGCTGACGCGCGAGCAGGTTCTGGAGAATGCCGAGACCTACAAGACTCAGGTTTTCAAAATTCTTGATCCGGCGAAAACCGAAGTTGCCTTCAACTCCACCTGGATGGACAAGATGGGGCCTGCGGATTTCATTCGTCTGACTTCGCAGTACACCGTCGCTCGCATGCTCGAGCGCGACGACTTCGACAAGCGCTACACCACCAATCAGCCGATCGCTATTCACGAGTTCCTCTATCCGCTGGTTCAGGGGTATGACTCGGTAGCGCTGCGCGCGGATGTGGAACTGGGCGGTACCGATCAGAAGTTCAACCTGCTGATGGGGCGCGAGTTGCAGCGTGGTTATGGCCAGGAAGCTCAGTGCATTCTGACCATGCCGCTGCTGGAAGGTCTGGATGGCGTTAAGAAGATGTCCAAGTCGCTGGGCAACTACGTCGGTATCCAGGAGGCGCCGGGCGTCATGTACAGCAAGCTGGTTTCGATCCCGGATGCGCTGATGTGGCGTTACTTCGAGTTGCTCAGCTTTCGGTCGATGGATGAAATCAACGCATTCCAGGTTGATGTAAAGGCGGGTGCGAATCCGCGTGACATCAAGATCAAGCTGGCTGAAGAGATCGTTGCGCGTTTCCATGGTGAGGAGTCGGCGGCAAATGCTCACCGTGGCGCGGGCAACCGGATGAAAGATGGCGAGCTTCCAGATGACTTGCCTGAGATCGAACTGGCTTCGGCTGAAGATATGCCGATCGCTGCTGTTCTTAACAAGGCGGGCCTTGTGAAAAACTCCGCAGCGGCGCGCGACCTGTTGGCAGCGGGCGGGGTTCGTGTCGATGGTGAAGTGGTTGATCGCTCCTTTATATATGTACTGGGCGCGACTCACGTTTGCCAGGCGGGTAAGAAGGCTTTTGCACGTATCACGTTGAAATCTGAATAAAGTTGGAATTAGGGGTTGACGGCGAATTTTAGAGGTCTATAATTCGCCCCACTTCCGGCGCAGTCGAAACGGAAAACTCCTTGAGATTCAAAGAGTTACGCAGTTTTCGGCAGCGACTTGCTTCA
>NZ_JBITTW010000040.1:0-57402 GCF_044542195.1 Pseudomonas sp. NPDC079367 | reverse complement strand
CGCAAATCCAAAGAAAAATAGAAATACTCTGCTCTGCAAGAAGAAGGCGTAAAAACCGTGCGTTCGCTGGCAGACATCGGCAAGGCCCTGGCCGAGCTGACTGGCTGGGAAGTGAAGAAGTAAGCTTCGGCTGACTTTTTAGCTCCAGCAACAAAGGCCACCTTCGGGTGGCCTTTGTCGTTTCAGAGCAGCGGCAAGCCTCAAGATGCTAGCTGCAAGATGGAAGCTTGCAGCTCAAAACTTGTAGCTTGCAGCTGCTTTTCTTATGTAAACGCGACACTGAAACGTCGCGTATCGGATAGTTCGCCCTCCAACAGTGCGTTTGCAAGCCAGATTCGTTAGGCTAGCAGCCATTTTTGCGTCCGCCGCCCACAAGGCAGCTACGCGCTTTAAGGGTCAGTCCCATACGGATCGACAGCATTTCCCTAATCCAACAGGGCAATCCCCCTCTAAATTCCGATTTCAGTAGTGTGGTATTACCTTAATGAAAGTTTTGAAAGGTCAGGACATCCTGGCGCTTGGTTTTATGACGTTTGCCCTGTTTGTCGGGGCCGGTAACATCATCTTCCCGCCGATCGTCGGCTTGCAGGCCGGCCCCCACGTGTGGATGGCTGCGCTGGGCTTTCTGATCACCGCTGTAGGTTTGCCGGTGGTCACTGTAGTGGCGCTGGCCAAAGTTGGCGGCGCGATGGATGCGTTGAGCAGCCCGATCGGCAAAATCGCTGGCGGCATCCTCGCGGCGGCGTGCTATCTGGCTGTCGGCCCGCTGTTCGCCACTCCGCGTACCGCGACCGTTTCCTTCGAAGTGGGTCTGGCGCCGTTGACCGGCGAGAGTCCGCTGGCGCTGTTCCTCTACAGCTCGGTGTACTTCCTGCTGGTATTCTTCATTTCGCTCTACCCTGGGCGTTTGCTGGATACGGTGGGCCGTTTCCTCGCACCGCTGAAAATCATTGCGCTGGCAGTACTGGGTATCGCCGCGTTCGCCTTGCCGGCGGGTGACATCGGTCACGGCACACCGGAATACGTCGCTGCACCGTTCTCCCAGGGCTTCATCAATGGTTACCTGACCATGGATACTTTGGGCGCGCTGGTATTCGGCATCGTCATCGTCAACGCGATTCGCTCCCGTGGCGTCGAGTCGCCGGCACTGATCACCCGATACGCGATCATCGCCGGGCTCATCGCCGGCGTGGGTCTGGCACTGGTCTACGTCAGCCTGTTCCGCCTCGGTTCCGGCAGCCACGAAGTCGCGGTCGGTGCCACCAATGGCGCGGCGGTGCTGCATGCTTACGTGCAGCACACCTTCGGTTCGCTGGGCAGCGGTTTCCTTGCGGTGCTGATCTCGTTGGCGTGTCTGGTCACGGCGGTCGGCCTGACCTGTGCTTGCGCTGAATATTTCAGCCGTGTGCTGCCTCTGTCCTACAAGACTCTGGTGATCATCCTCGCAGCGTTCTCGCTGCTGGTCTCCAACCTCGGCCTGACCAAGCTCATCGCCTTTTCGATTCCGGTGCTCACGGCGATCTATCCGCCGTGCATCGTTCTGGTCGCGCTGAGCTTCTGCAAGGATTTCTGGCATGAGCACGGGCGTATTCTTGGCCCGGTGATGCTGGTGTCATTCGTGTTCGGCACCATCGACGCGTTGAAGGGCGCCGGTCTGGCCGAGCGGATGCCGGCTCAGTTGACCCACCTGCCGCTGAGCGAGCAGGGTCTGGCGTGGCTGGTGCCGTGCGTGATGACTCTGGTGGTGGCCGTGGTTTGCGACCGCCTGCTCGGCAAGCGCAGCGAAGCCACTGCCTGACGTGGTTTGACCCGCCACAAGTGGGTTCGGCACGGTTAAACAGAAATGCCCCGTATCAATCGATACGGGGCATTTTTTATGCGCGTGAGGCAGTGTCTTTTTTGCTGAGCTAACGTCGAAAGAGTTGCCTGGTCTGCATGTGGGAGCGAGCTTGATCACTCCCACAGGTTTTTCCGATGTACCGCGCCTCATCACAAGGAATTGCATGTCGTTCATCCAAGCCAATCTCATCCACCTGCTCGCCGCCGTCTGGTTTGTCATCTGCTGGGGCGGCTACACCCGTTACGCCACCTGGAAGGCGCGCGATACGGCATGTCTGGCCAGCGTGTTGCACCTTTACCGCGAAGACTGGATGCGCCGCATGTTGCTGCGTGACAACCGGATCGCCGACGCCAGCGTGATCGGCAATCTGGAACGTAACGCCTCGTTCTTCGCTTCCAGCACGCTGATCATCCTCGCCGGTATTCTCACCGTACTCGGGGCGTCGGAGCGGGCGGTATCGTTGCTGGCAGATATTCCGATGGTGCAGCAGGCTTCGCAGGGCATGTCGGAAATCAAATTACTGTGTCTGGCCCTGGTGTTCGTCTATGCGTTCTTCACGTTCAGCTGGTGCATGCGCCAATATAACTTTGCGGCGATTCTGGTCGGTTCAGCGCCGATGATCGGTGAGCGTCAAGTGACCGAGCAGGAACGCAAGGCCTTCGCTTCGCGTGCGGCACGGGTGATTTCGATGGCGGCCAACCAGTTCAACTTCGGCCTGCGTTCCTACTACTTCGGCATGAGCATGCTGGCGTGGTTCGTCAGCCCGTGGTTGTTCATGATCATGAGCGCGGGAGTTGTGGTGGTGTTGTATCGCCGGGAGTTTCATTCCGACGTTCTCGATGTCATGGTCTATACCCCTACAGAGGCGCCCGTCCCTGAGACAAACAAAGAGGCTGTTTGATGAGTATTCCGTTCTGGTGTGTGTTTATCAGTGCTTTATTGATCTACGTGGCGCGCATGCCGGTGGCCAAGGCCATGAAGGAACAGGGAGGGTATGACAATCATTTGCCGCGGCAGCAACAGGCGCAATTGACCGGGTTCGGTGCGAGGGCGCTGGCGGCCCATCAGAACAGCATCGAAGCGTTTATTTTGTTCGCCGTCGGTGTGCTGATGGCGCACACCACGCAAACCGCAGGCTGGCTGATCGATGCGCTGGCGATCATCTTCGTGATCTCGCGGATCTTGTATCTGTGGTTCTATCTGGCCGACCTGCCGAAGTTGCGCAGCCTGATGTGGCTAGTTGGCTTTGTCTGTTCGTTGTCGTTGATGATTAGTCCGACTTTTAGAACCGTGTTGCTATAAACCGGTAAATCGCAGACAAAAGAAAACCCGCACTTGGCGGGTTTTCTTTTCACACCAGAAAGCTTATTGCTTTTTGGCGGCTTCTTCTTGAGCAGCGGCGTTCGATTCAGCCTGAGCTTTGGCAGCTTCGGCGTTTTCTTTTGCTGCGTCGTTCACTTTATCCTGAGCTTTGTTCATGTCTTGCTGAGCTTGCTCAGCATGTTGGTTGGCATCTTGAGCTTTGTCCTCGGATTTTTTATCGCAGGCAGCGAGACCGAGGGAAGCGGTCAACATCAAGGCAATAGCTAAAGTCTTACGCATGGGGTGTATCTCCTTATGGAAAATAACTACTGGCCTTAAGAACTCGGCGCTACGGGTTAAGTTCCTCATTTGTTTCAGATATATAAGTTTGTTTTATCACGGAACTTTTGCCGTTTTTCTCACTACTGGCACAAGGCCCAAACGCGAGTAATTATCACATGGCCGTAAACCCCGTTTTTGAGCGCGCGACGCGCTTTTTATCGGCATTGCGTCACTGTCAGGTCTTGGGTCTGCAGGTGCACAGTGCCTCGAGCGCAGGTCTGACGGTGATCCTGCCTTACAGCGAAAAAATCGTCGGCAATCCAGAAACCGGAGTCATCCACGGTGGCGCCATCACTTCGCTGATGGACACCGCATGCGGTATGTCGACCTTGTGCGTGCTGCCGGAGTTCGAAGTCTGTCCGACCCTCGATCTGCGCATCGACTACATGCACGCCGCCGAACCGCACAAAGCCGTGTACGGCTTTGCCCAGTGCTACCGCGTCACCACCGACGTGATCTTCGCCCGAGGCTTTGCCTACCAGGACGATCCCGAGCAGCCAATCGCTCATGTCGTCGGCACCTTCATGCGCATGGGCGTTGGTCTGAAGGGCAGTAAGGGCTTCGCCGGCGCGATCAAGGGAGCCAGCCAATGAGCAACGATCTCAGGGAGCAGCTGCAACAAGCCCACGCGCAGGGCGATTACGCGCCGCTGCTGGCATTGATCCCTTATGCCGGGCTGATCGGTATTGAGTGCTCGCGAGTCGGCGATGAGCTGCTGTTCAAGCTGCCGGCGAACAAGGACAACATTGGTAACCCTTTATTGCCGGCGATTCACGGCGGAGTGATTGCCGGTTTCATGGAGCTGGCCGCGGCCCTGCATTTGCTGATCTTCACCGGCACGCCGGGTGTGCCGAAGATCATCGATTTTTCTCTCGATTACCTGCGCGCCGGGCAATTTCGCGACACTTGGGCCAGGTGTCAGGTCTGTCGTCAGGGCCGTCGCGTGGCCAACGTCGCGGTCACGGCGTGGCAGAGTACCGAGGGCGAACCGATCGCCACCGCCCGTGCGCATTTCAAAATCGACGAACCCTTGAAATCCTGAACAGCGCCCCAAACTCAGATGACAACCCGCCGCCGACCACTCGGGTCGCGGCCACTGCCATCTGATTGGAGTTTGATGACCATGAGTGTGGAAACTCAAAAGGAAACCCTGGGCTTCCAGACCGAGGTAAAGCAGCTGCTGCACCTCATGATCCATTCGCTGTATTCGAATAAGGAAATTTTCCTTCGCGAATTGATCTCGAACGCCTCTGACGCTGTCGACAAGCTGCGCTTCGAAGCCCTGGCCAAGCCTGAGTTGCTCGAAGGTGGCGCTGAGCTGAAAATCCGTGTGAGTTTCGACAAGGACGCCAAGACCGTTACCCTCGAAGACAACGGTATCGGTATGAACCGTGACGATGTGATCACCCACCTGGGGACCATCGCTAAATCCGGCACCGCCGATTTCATGAAAAACCTGTCCGGTGATCAGAAGAAAGATTCGCACCTGATCGGCCAGTTCGGTGTGGGCTTCTACTCGGCCTTCATTGTCGCCGACAAGGTTGACGTTTACAGCCGTCGCGCTGGCACCGACGCCAGCGAAGGCGTGCACTGGTCGTCCAAAGGCGAAGGCGAGTTCGAAGTCGCTACGATCGACAAGCCAGAGCGCGGCACCCGCATCGTCCTGCACCTGAAGTCCGGTGAAGACGAATTTGCTGATGGCTGGCGTCTGCGCAACATCATCAAGAAGTACTCCGACCACATCGCTTTGCCGATCGAACTGCCGAAAGAAGTCACTCCGGCCGAAGGCGAAGAGGCTCCAGCCGTTGAATGGGAAACCGTCAACCGCGCCAGCGCCCTGTGGACCCGTCCGCGCACTGAAGTCAAAGACGAGGAATATCAGGAGTTCTACAAACACATTGCTCACGACTTTGAAAATCCGCTGTCGTGGAGCCACAACAAGGTTGAAGGCAAGCTCGAGTACAGCTCGCTGCTGTACGTGCCGGCTCGCGCGCCGTTCGACCTGTACCAGCGTGAAGCGCCGAAAGGCCTGAAGCTGTACGTGCAACGCGTGTTTGTAATGGATCAGGCCGAGTCGTTCCTGCCGCTGTACCTGCGCTTCATCAAAGGTGTGGTCGACTCCAACGACCTGTCGCTGAACGTGTCGCGTGAAATCCTGCAGAAAGACCCGATCATCGATTCGATGAAGACCGCGCTGACCAAGCGCGTGCTCGACATGCTGGAAAAACTGGCGAAGAACGAGCCTGAGCAATACAAGGGCTTCTGGAAAAACTTCGGTCAGGTCATGAAAGAAGGCCCGGCAGAAGATTTCGCCAACAAAGAGAAAATCGCCGGTCTGCTGCGTTTCGCATCGACTCAAGGTGACGACGGCGAGCAGAGCGTCGGTCTGGCTGACTACCTGGCCCGCGCCAAGGAAGGTCAGGACAAGATCTACTACCTCACCGGCGAAACCTATGCGCAGGTCAAGAACAGCCCGCACCTGGAAGTCTTCCGCAAGAAAGGCATCGAAGTGCTGCTGCTGACCGATCGCATCGACGAGTGGCTGATGAGCTACCTCAGCGAATTTGACGGCAAGACCTTCGTCGACGTGGCGCGTGGTGATCTTGATCTCGGCAATCTGGACTCTGAAGAGGACAAGAAAGCCGCAGAAGAAGTCGCCAAGTCCAAGGAAGGCCTGGTCGAGCGTCTGAAAACCGCGCTGGGCGATTCCGTGGCTGAAGTCCGCGTGTCCCATCGTCTGACCGATTCGCCGGCCATTCTGGCCATCGGCGATCAGGACCTGGGCTTGCAAATGCGCCAGATCCTCGAAGCCAGCGGGCAGAAAGTCCCGGATTCGAAGCCGATCTTCGAATTCAACCCAAGCCACCCGCTGATCGAGAAACTCGATGGCGAGCAGAGCGAGGAGCGTTTTGGCGACCTGTCGCACATCCTCTTCGATCAGGCCGCGCTCGCGGCGGGCGACAGCTTGAAGGATCCGGCCGCTTACGTGCGCCGTCTGAACAAGCTGCTGGTTGAACTGTCGGTTTGATCACGTTGTAGGAAAAACCCGCTTCGGCGGGTTTTTTCGTTCTGGTGTTTACGCAATCAGGAGTCAGAAATGAGCCAAGTCACTGTACGTTCCGTGGTCTATCAGATTGACGGCCAGGCCTATGAAGGTCGCCTGGCATTCGACGCCGAGCACAAGGCTGCGCGTCCGGGGTTGCTGATGGCGCCGAACTGGATGGGCGTCAGCGCCGGTGCTGAAGACATCGCCAAAGCGGTGGCCGCCAAGGGCTATGTGGTGTTGATCGCGGATGTCTACGGCCAGACCGTGCGTCCGCAGAATGCTGATCAGGCGCTGGCAGCGATGATGCCGCTCAAGGACGACCGTGCGCTGTTGCGCAAGCGTCTGCAAGTGGCCTTCGAGCAATTGCAAAGCCAGGGCGAAGCGGCGGTTGATACGTCGAAACTGGCGGTGTTCGGTTTCTGCTTCGGTGGTTGCTGTGCGCTGGACCTGGCCCGCACCGGCGCGCCGGTAAAAGCGGCGGTGTCGTTCCACGGCACGCTGGATTCGCCGAACCCGGCGGATGCGCAGAACATCAAGGGCTCGGTGCTGGTGCTGCACGGCGCGTCCGATCCGTTGGTACCGAAGGAGCAATTGCCGGCGTTCGAAGATGAAATGAACGCGGCGAAGGTCGACTGGCAACTGCTCAGCTACGGCGGCGCGGTGCACTCGTTTACCGATCCGCACGCTAACGTGCCGGGCAAGATGATGTACGACGAAAAGACCGCCAAGCGCGCGTTCAAGTCGATGCATGATTTGCTGGATGAGGTGTTCAAGGGCTGATTTTTTCAGCGTCTGAACTGGTCTCTTCGCGAGCAAGCCCGCTCCCACAGGAGATGTGTGGTGTTAATGGGATTCTGAAAACACCCTCCATCACTGTGGGAGCGGGCTTGCTCGCGAAGGCTGACTTACAGGCGACACAGAATTCAAGGTAGTTCGATCCGCTCGACTTCCCCCGGCACCGTCGGCCAATCCCCGGCTGCCCATTTGCGTCGGGCCTCATCAATCGCGGCCGGATCACTGGCAACAAAATTCCAGTTGATTCGCCTCGGGCCATCCAGCGGCGCGCCGCCGAACACCACGGCGTGCACATCGCTTTCAGCAAACAGGCTCATTTCTTCGCCTGCGGGCAGCACGACCAGTGCATGCGGCTCGATCGCCTCGCCATTCAACTGCGCATCACCGCTCAACACATACACCGCGCGTTCTTCGTGTTCGGCCGGAATCAGCAGCGTCGTCGCAGTCTGCATCTTCAGTTCGGCATACAGCGTAGGAGAAAGCACCGGAACCGGTGATTGCAGGCAAAAGCCTGACCCGGCAATCATGCGAATCTGCACACCGAGGTGATCGCTGACCGGCAGCGTCACTGCCGGGTGATGGCTGTAATGGCCCGGGCCCTGCTCGTGTTTCTTGGGGGAGGCCAGCCACACCTGCAGGCCGTGCAGGGTGAAGGTCTCGGCGAGCAGTGGCGCAGGCGTACGCTCGACGTGGGCGATGGCGCTGCCGGCGGTCATCCAGCTGACATCGCCGGCGCTGACAACCTGGTCGGAGCCCAGACTGTCCTTGTGCTGCAATTGCCCTTCGAACAGATAGGTAAGCGTCGACAGACCGATGTGCGGATGCTGGCGGATGTCCATGCCTTTGCCCGTCGGATAAATCGTTTCCAGCATGTGGTCGAAAAACACGAAAGGCCCGACGTTGCGGCATTTGGCTGACGGCAGCGGTCGCAGGATCGGCTGGCCTTCAACGTCTTCGGCGCGCGGGCGGATGATCAGGAGTGGCGTGTCCATGGTGCATTCCAGGCTGAGCGGGAGATGCCAGAAGCATAACCCGCCGCTGGCATCGGGAGGGCTATTGGCTGTCGAAGCCTTGTGGGGCGTGGGTTTCAATGCTGACTTCGCTGGTGGTCATCAGCTTGTGAATCGGGCAGCGATCAGCGACTCGCAACAGTTCCTCGCGCTGGGCGTCAGTGAGTACCCCTTTGAGCGTCAGGGTCACATGCAGGGCGTATTTGCCTTTGTGCTCTTCGCTGTTGTCGCGCTTCACTTCGACGCCCACGCCGGTCAGCGGGATGTCTTTTTTCTTTGCGTACATCTTCAGCGTCAGCGCTTTGCAGGCGCCGAGGGCGGCGTCGAAGTAGTCGTGTGGCTCTGGCGCGGTGCCTTCACCACCGGCGGTTTTCGGTACGTCGGCAAAGAATTCGTGGTCATCGATCTGGACGGTATGACGAAAACCTTCGGCAGAGACGGTATTGACGGTAACAGTCATGGAAACCTCACGGGCGGCAGGAAAAAGCGTGCGATCAAAACAGACCTTGCAGTTATAGAGCATTCCCGACAGTGGGCGTTCCGCTTTTCGGCAGGGATGAACCCTTATCGTTCGGGCGCGGTCTAGGCTATGCCCATCTGCCGGAGATTACTTGTGTCCTTGTCTCGTTTGAGTCTTGCCTGCCTGCTGCTATTCGCCGGCAATGTAGGCGCCCGCGAATACACCTACAGCGATGCGCACCTGCACTACGTGGATTTCTTTCAGGAAAGCGCCGGTATGCAGAAATTGCTTACGGCCATGAAGGAAAATGCCATCGAACACGTGATGATTTCCGGCATTCCCGTGGCGAAGAAATGGCATGAAGACGAACCCAAGCGCCCGCGCTATTACGCCGGCGATGACGCCGATGCCTATTGGTACAGCGCCACGGATGTGATCATTGCCGACGCGGTGCAAAAACTCGCGCCAGAGCAGCGTCCGTACTTTCATCCATTCCTGTCCGGCTTCAATCCCAACGACAAGAATTCCGCTGCGCACATTCAGCGCATGCTCGACCTGTATCCAGGGTTGTGGCAAGGCATCGGCGAGGTGTTTACCCGGCACGACGATCTGACCGCGCTGACCTCCGGCGACACACCTAGAGCCAACAACGAGGCAATGACCAAAATCTATCACCTCGCCGCTGAAAACGATCTGCCGGTGATGCTGCACTCCAACATCACTTCAAAGCGTGAGAAAAATCCGCTGTATCTGCAGGAAGTCGAAGAGCCGCTGCGCAATCATCCGCACACGCGGTTCATCTGGGCGCACGCCGGCACCAGCGCCGAGATTCATCGGCATCAGACGCAATTGCCTTTCTTGTTACCCACTCTGACGCGCATGCTTGAAGCCTATCCGAATCTGTTTATTGATCTGTCGTGGAGCATGCTCACGCCGTACCTGCTGGACGAGCAGGGCAAGCCGCGCGCGCAATGGCTGGCGCTGGTGGAGAAATATCCCGAGCGCTTCATGCTTGGCTCTGACGTAGTAGGACGATTCAACAAACTCGGTCAGGAAATGCACAGTTACAAGCCGTTCCTCGATGCGCTACCGGAAGGGGTAGCGCGCAAAGTCGCGCGGGATAATTTCCTGGCGACATTGCCGCGCGAAACAGGCAAACCCGCTGAGCAGCGCTGAGCCGTCAGCCCAAGGGTTCGAACTCGCCGCTCGTCTGCCTATCGCCTTTTCGTCTTACGTAATTTCCAGACAATGCCGATACCTTCTAAAGCAACCCGCTGCAGGCTGACGCAGCGCTTTTGGAAGGAGCCAGAGTGATGAATATCCGTAGTCTCAATATTGCCCCGCGCGCCGGTCTCGGTTTCGGCCTGCTGGCCTTGATGGTGTTTGCCCTTGGGGCGTTCGCCTTGCTGCAAATGTCGAACATGCGTGCGCAGTCCGATGAAGTCGACAACAACTGGCTGCCGAGTGTAATGGCGGTCGGGGAGATGAGTCAGGACATGCTGCGTCTGCGCGCGTTGACCATGCGCCTGTTGCTCAACCGCGATGCCAAGGCTCTGGAGCAGAACGTCACCAAGCTCAACGAGCTGCGCAGCGGCTTGACTGAAGCGCAGCAGCGCTATGACGTTCTGATCGCGTTGCCCGAGGAGCGCGCGCTGTTCGATCGCTTCAAGGTTGCCGAGCACAAATATCTGGAGCTGCAGGCGCAAGTCCTACAGCTGTCGGCGCAGAATCGGGTCGCTGAGGCTTCGGCGATCCTCAATGATCAGATGAGCCCGCTGGCCGATGAGATTGCCGTGACTCTGCGCGATCTGGTCGAGATGAATAAACACAATGCCAATCTGGCCACCGAGGCTGCACGGGCGGTCTTCAGCCAGTCGCGGGTGTGGGTCGGGGTGATGATCGCCATGGCCGCGCTGATTACCGTTGGGCTGGCAGTGCTGCTGACGCGCAGCATTGTCGTGCCATTATCGCAATCGCTCAGCGTGGCCGAGGTCGTCGCCAGCGGCGATTTGACTGGCGACATTCACATCGCTGGCGCAGACGAGCCGGCGCGCCTGCTGCAGGCGCTGAAAAGCATGCAGCACAATCTGCGCGATACCATCCGCCGCATTTCTGAGTCGTCCACGCAATTGGCCTCGGCAGCCGAAGAACTCAGCAGCGTCACCGAAGACGCTACGCGGGGTCTGCACCAGCAGAGTCAGGAAATCGAACAGGCCGCCACTGCGGTCAACCAGATGACAGCGGCGGTGGAAGAAGTGGCGAACAACGCCGTAGCGACCTCCGAAGCCTCCCGTGAGTCCGACCGCATCGCCCGCCAAGGGCGCGAGCAAGTTCAGCAGACGGTGACGTCGATCGAGTTTCTCGCCGGCGATGTCACCAATAATGCCGCGCAGGTCGAGGCGCTGGCGCAAAAGGTTCATGGCATCAGCAAAGTGCTGGACGTGATTCGCTCGATCGCCGAACAGACCAATCTGCTCGCCCTCAACGCCGCCATCGAAGCGGCGCGCGCCGGTGATGCCGGGCGTGGTTTTGCAGTGGTTGCCGATGAAGTGCGGGCGCTGGCTCATCGCACCCAGCAGTCGACTCAGGAAATCGAGCAGATGATCGGCGGGATTCAGCAGGGCACCGATTCGGCAGTCAACTCGATGCAGCAAAGCAACGCACGGGCACGTTCGACCCTGGAGCTGGCCAAGGGCGCAGGTTCGGCGCTAGAGGAAATCGCTTCGGCGTTTACCTTGATCAACGAGCGCAATCTGGTCATCGCCAGTGCCTCGGAAGAGCAGGCAGCGGTGGCGCGCGAGGTGGATCGCAATCTGATGAACATCCGCGATCTGGCCATGCAGACATCTGCGGGGGCTAATCAGACCAGTGCGGCGAGTCAGGATTTGTCGCGCCTGGCGGTGGATCTGAATGGAATGGTGGCGCGGTTTTCTGTCTGAGTGAACAGGCGGCGCGACCCTGTAGGAGCTGCGGCACGCTGCGATCTTTTGATGTTGATTCAAGATCAAGGTCAAAAGATCGCAGCCTCGTTTCACTCGTCAGCTCCTACAGGGCAAATAAAAAGCCCCGCATTCGCGGGGCTCTTTAGGTCCAGCAGCAGGATCAGCTGCCTTTGACAGCCTTGCCGTTGACCGTGCCGTCCTGGAGCATGATGTTGTACTCCTTGCCGTCAGTCTCGACCTGTTGCAGACGCACCAGCAGGTAATCCCAATCCTTGGCGAACCAGAGCACGGTGATGCGCTTGCTTTGTGTCGGGTCGCGCACGCGTTCGACCTTGATCGCGTCGATCTGGCCGGCCTTGGTGTCGACCTTTTCCGACCCCAGCACACGGAAGTCGTAGGTATCGACTTCGCCGTCGTCGACGACCTGATAGCTCATGCTTTTCTTGCCGGCGGCGACGTCGTGCTGCAGCGCCAGTTGATAGGTCGATTTGTCGACCATGCCGCGATTCAGCGGGATCTTCACCGCATCGCCACGGTCAGTACCGGTCACCAGTTTGTTGGCCCAGTCGAAGTCCAGATCAGCCTTTTTCGCTTTGCCCAGACCGCCGCGTTCGAAGTGGTAGGACTGTGGCAGCAGGGTGTCCTTGTCCAGCTTCAGGGTGCTTTCTTCGGTCAGGCTGGCGATCATCATCGACGCCTTGAAGCTGAGTTTCCAGACACCGTTGGCTTCCTTGGTCAGGCTGCGTTCGGCGGTGCCGCTCATGGGCAGCTGCTTCCAGTCGGCGGTGTAGCTGGCGGAGAACGGTTGAAGGTCCGCTGCCTGCGCGAAGGGCAGGGCGAGCAGAGCGCAAGCGAAGAGCAGGGCGCGACGCATAATATCTCCTAGTGTCGAATCAAGTGGCCGCTGGCGGCGAGCAGCTGGCCGTCGAGTAAAGCACCCTGTTCACCGAGTGTCAGCCTGCCTTCGGCAAACCAGCGTACCGCCATCGGATAAATCAGGTGTTCCTGAACGTGGACTCGTTGCGCCAGACTCTGCGGCGTGTCGTGCAACTCTACCGGTAATACTGCTTGTACGACCAGTGGTCCGCCATCGAGTTCCTCGGTGACGAAGTGCACGGAGCAGCCATGTTCCGTGTCGCCGGCCTCCAACGCACGCTGATGAGTGTGTAACCCTTTGTATTTGGGCAGCAGTGACGGGTGGATGTTGAGCAGGCGACCCTGGTAGTGGCGCACGAAATCAGCGCTGAGAATGCGCATGAAGCCGGCCAGTACCACGAGTTTGGGGTTGAATTGGTCGATCAGTTCGATCAGTGCGGCATCGAAGGCCTCGCGGCCCTCGAATGCCTTGTGATCCAGCGAGCGGGTGGCGATACCCGCGTCGCGGGCGCGTTGCAGGCCGTAGGCGTCGGCGCGGTTGGAAATCACCGCAGCGATGCGGACCGGGCTTTCGCCGGTCCGCGTGCTGTCGATCAGAGCCTGCAAGTTACTGCCGGTGCCGGACAACAGCACCACGACATCACAGGGCTTCGGCATCAGTGAGCCTTGAGGTTCTTCAGCTCGACCTGCGCAGCGCCTTCGGCGGCCACGGCGATCTGACCGATGACCCAAGGCTGCTCGCCGGCGTCACGCAGGGTGTTCAGGGCAACTTCGACGTGCTCCTGAGCCACGCAGATGACCATGCCGACGCCGCAGTTCAATACGCGGTGCATCTCGGTTTCATCAACGTTGCCTTTTTCTTGCAACCAGTCGAACACGGCCGGGCGAGTCCAGCTGGCCACGTCAACTACAGCCTGTGCGCCTTTTGGCAGTACGCGCGGGATGTTGTCGAGCAGGCCGCCACCGGTGATGTGCGCCATGGCCTTGACCGCGCCAGTGTCCTTGATCAGCTTGAGCAGTGGCTTGACGTAGATGCGGGTCGGGGCCATCAGCAGGTCGGTCAGCGGTTTGCCGTCGAGCTGGGTGTTTTCGATGTCGGCGCCGGACACTTCGATGATCTTGCGGATCAGCGAGTAGCCGTTGGAGTGCGGGCCGGACGATGGCAGGGCGATCAGGGCGTCACCGGTGGCGACTTTCGAGCCGTCGATGATTTCCGCTTTTTCCACGACGCCGACGCAGAAGCCGGCCAGGTCGTAGTCTTCGCCTTCGTACATGCCTGGCATTTCAGCGGTTTCGCCGCCAACCAGCGAGCAACCCGACAGTTCGCAGCCAGCGCCGATGCCGGTCACAACCTGGGCAGCGGTGTCGATATTCAGTTTGCCGGTGGCGTAGTAGTCGAGGAAGAACAGCGGCTCGGCGCCGCACACCACCAGATCGTTGACGCACATGGCGACCAGGTCGATGCCGATGCTGTCGTGCTTGTTCAGGTTCAGCGCCAGACGCAGCTTGGTGCCGACGCCGTCGGTGCCGGACACCAGCACTGGCTGCTTGTAGCCGGCCGGGATTTCGCAGAGGGCGCCGAAACCGCCCAGGCCGCCCATGACTTCCGGGCGCGCAGTGCGCTTGGCGACGCTCTTGATGCGTTCGACCAATGCTTCACCGGCGTCGATGTCTACACCGGCGTCCTTGTAGCTCAGGGAGGGTTGCTTGCTCATGATCCAGGCCTTTAGGGGAGGGGATTCAGGGGGTAACGACCGAGTTCAGCGGGAACATCGAACTCGATGGGCGATCGCCTCACGCGAGTTTCGAGGGGCCCGGCTGTTGCCGGTCTGCGAAGGCGCGCGATTTTATCAGGCTTGAGGGGCAGCGGCCATCCTCGCACCGACGGGCAGGGCCATATCGGCGGAAATTTTTTGCAATCGCAGGCTATGACTGCCTGTATAAGGTGTGGCGATTAACCGTCTATCGTTAGGACTGTGCAAAAACTTACCGCCACTGCGTGAATGTTTTGCCAGGGGTGGGGGTCACAGCCTTGCTCAAACGGTTCACGCGGCGTGTTCCAGCCGCTCCTGTCGACGGGAATTTTCCATGCGTTTTTGTAAATTGTTATTTGTAGGCTGCCTGACACTGGTCAGCCTGGCGAGTCATGCCGAAAACCTCAAAGGTCTCTATCAGGTGCGTCAACCGGTCAGCGGCCAGGCGCCGCAAGAGCGTGATCGCGCCACGCAGGCGGCGCTCGACACCTTGGTGCTGCGCCTGACCGGCGATCCGAAAGCCGCGCAGAACCCGGGGCTGGCGCCGATTCGCAAGGATCCGCAGCAGATCATCAGCCAGTTCGGTTTTGACGCCGGGCCACCGGAAGTGCTGAAAGTCGATTTTGATCCGGCGACCACCGAGCAGGCCTTGCGCCGGGCCGGACTGCCGATGTGGGGCGCCAGCCGACCGTCGATCCTCGGCTGGTGGCTGAACGACTCGACCGAAGGCGCGAGTCTGGTCGGCGACGGCCAGGCCGCAGGCGCAACATTGCGCACGGCGGCGCAGCATCGCGGTTTGCCGCTGCGTTTGCCCCTGGCGGATCTCAGCGAGCAACTGGTGGCCACCGCGCCGGCGCTGGAGAGCGCTGACCCCGCGCCCCTGCGCAGTGCTTCGGATCGCTACAACGCGGACGCCCTGCTGGCGGTGCATGCTCGCGAAGAGGGCGGGCAGTGGCAGGCGAAGTGGCGCTTGTGGCTCGGTGATCAGAAAGAGGCCGGCAGTGTGCAGGGCGCCGATCAGGCCGCCATTGCCGATGCAGTGATGCTGGCGGTGGCCGAGCGTCTGGCGCCGCGATTTGTCGCCAAGCCCGGCGTCTCGGGTCAGCAGACCCTGGAAGTGCAGGGCATGAATCTGGAACATTATGCGGCGCTGCTGCGGTTACTCGAACCGTTCGGCGTGCGTCTGCAAAGCGTGCAGGGCGATCGCATCGTCTATCGGGTCAATGGCAGTGCCGATCAGTTGCGCGCGCAATTGTCGCTGGCGAAATTGCAGGAGCTGCCGGCCGAAGCGCCGGCTCCAGTGGCGCCTGCGCAGCCAACAGTGGAAGGTGCGCCGGCGGTTGCTGCGCCTACCCCTGCAGCAGCGGCGTCGTCGTTGCGGTTTCGCTGGTAAGTCTTTCTTTATATAGAAGCATCAGGAGTGGTAAATGGCCGATACGCGGCGTTGGTTCTGGCTCGGTGGGGTGGTCCTGCTTTGCGCATTTGTATGGTTGCTGCACCCGATCCTCACGCCGTTTCTGGTCGCGTTGTTGCTGGCTTATCTGTTCGATCCGCTGGTCGATCGTCTGGAACGGCTCGGTCTGTCGCGAACCTGGGGTGTGATCGCCGTGTTTGCCTTGTTCACGTTGATCGTCACCGCTCTGATGCTGGTGCTGGTACCGATGCTCGCCAAGCAGTTGCTGCGCCTGTACGAGCTGGCGCCGCAAATGCTCGACTGGTTGCAGCACACCGCAGTGCCGTGGGCGCAAGCGAAGCTGGGGCTGTCGGACGGTTTCTGGAAGTTCGACAAGGTCAAGGCTGCGATCAGCGAGCACATGGGCCAGACCACCGACATCGTCGGCGTGGTGCTGAGCCAGGCAACGGCATCGAGTCTGGCGCTGATCGGCTGGCTGGCGAACCTGGTGTTGATTCCGGTGGTGAGCTTTTATCTGCTGCGTGACTGGGATGTGATGATGGGCAAGATCCGCAGCCTGCTGCCGCGCGATCGCGAAGAGCGCGTGGTGTCGCTGGCGGGTGAGTGCCACGAAGTACTCGGCGCATTCGTCCGTGGCCAGTTGCTGGTGATGGTTGCGCTGGGCGTCATCTACGCCGCCGGTCTGATGCTCGTCGGCCTGGAGCTGGGGTTGTTGATCGGCCTGATTGCCGGTCTCGCGGCCATCGTCCCGTACATGGGTTTTGTCATCGGAATTGGCGCGGCGCTGATCGCCGGGTTGTTCCAGTTCGGTGGCGATCTGTATCCGATGGTCGGGATTGTCGCGGTATTCATGGTCGGACAGGCGCTGGAAGGCATGGTGCTGACGCCGTTGCTGGTTGGTGACCGTATCGGCCTGCACCCGGTGGCGGTGATTTTCGCAATTCTGGCTGGCGGTGAACTGTTCGGATTTACCGGCGTGCTGCTGGCGTTGCCAGTGGCGGCGGTGATCATGGTGTTGGTGCGCCATGTGCATGATCTGTACAAGGATTCCGGGATCTACAGCGGCGTCGACGAACCCGAGCTGTGATGGTGCGGGCGGCCCGGCGCTTGGCCAAGCAGGCCCGTATCGTGCTAACGAGGGCGCCAGAGAAACTGTCACAAAAGTAGTGCGTTAACGCAAACCTTTGATTTTGCTTGGAGTCTGTCGCATTGTGCGCTCAGCCTCGCGGGTATAAACTTCGCCAACTTTACACAGAGGCCACTAACGGTTCCTTTGAGAACTGTTCAGTCAGCATGAAACCGATTCAGCTGCCCCTAGGTGTGCGTCTGCGTGACGACGCCACCTTCATCAACTACTACCCAGGCGCCAATGCCGCTGCACTCGGCTATGTGGAGCGTCTGTGCGAAGCCGACGCCGGGTGGACAGAAAGCCTGATCTACCTGTGGGGCAAACACGGCGTCGGGCGCACGCATCTGTTGCAGGCAGCGTGCCTGCGCTTCGAGCAGATGGGCGAGCCGGCGGTGTATTTGCCGCTGGCCGAGTTGATGGACCGCGGCGTCGACATCCTCGACAACCTCGAACAATACGAACTGGTCTGTCTCGACGACTTGCAGGTGATTGCCGGCAAGGCGGATTGGGAAGAAGCGATGTTTCACCTGTTCAATCGTCTGCGTGACAGCGGCCGGCGCCTGCTGATCGCCGCCTCCACTTCGCCGCGCGAATTGCCGGTGAAGCTGGCTGACCTGAAATCACGTCTGACTCTGGCGCTGATCTTCCAGATGCGCCCGCTTTCCGATGAAGATAAATTGCGTGCGCTGCAATTGCGTGCCTCGCGTCGCGGTCTGCACCTGACCGATGAGGTCGGGCACTTCATTCTCACTCGCGGTACGCGCAGCATGAGTGCGCTGTTCGATTTGCTGGAACAGCTCGATCAGGCTTCGTTGCAGGCGCAACGCAAGCTGACCATTCCTTTCCTCAAAGAGACGCTGGGCTGGTAATGGTGGGCTTTTGCCAGCTTTCAGGCGCCAGAAAATCCACTTGAGCAGTGTGATCCGGGTGACGCACTTAGATGTAAACGCGAAACCGGGAAGTCACATAAAGTTCGATTGAATTTGCAAATGGGTTCGATAGCGGGCATAGTCTCGGCTTCTTTACAACTACCAGCCACGGTCGTGCCCATGCTAAAGCGCTTCGCACCCCTCGTGCCTCTCGCACTCGTTACCCTGTTATTCGGTTGTGCTGCTCATTCTCCGGTTCAAGAGCCGCCGCAACAGGTCAAGAATTCTGCTACTGCCCAGTCTTCCGTTATTTACCAGGAAGAGCTGGACACCGAAAAAGAACTCAACCAGTTCAACGGCAGCAAGCCTTATCAGCTTCCTGTCCTGGCTGACAGCATCCTCGAGCGCGGCATGTCCCTGATCGGCACCCGTTACCGTTTCGGCGGTACCTCTGAGGCCGGTTTCGATTGCAGCGGTTTCATCGGTTACCTCTTCCGCGAAGAGGCGGGCATGAACCTGCCGCGCTCCACCCGCGAAATGATCAACGTTGATGCGCCGCTGGTTTCGCGCAGTAACCTTGAGCCGGGCGATCTGCTGTTCTTCGCCACCAACGGTCGTCGCGGTCGTGTAAGCCACGCCGGGATCTATCTGGGTGACAACCAGTTCATTCACTCCAGCAGTCGTCGCAGCGGCGGTGTTCGCATCGACAGCCTGGGTGATAGTTACTGGAGCAAGACCTTCATCGAAGCCAAGCGTGCACTCGCCATGGCGCCGACCGTGGTCACCGCTCGCAAGTAATCCCGATGTCGCTGCGTTCGCGGCGACAAAACGGCACGGCAACGGAGTAGACCTAAACTTTACAAGGTGAAGTTAAAGTCTTACTTGAAGTTTGCCGCGTAGCCGCTAGAATCCTGAATCTATATTGATGGCAAACCGCCTGCGTGATGACGCAGGCGGTTTTGTTTCTGTCCATTCGGCAGAAAAAGCCGCAGCCAGATCAGGATGTTCTGCTTATGACGATGTCGGCCCGCCTCACCTTGATCCTTTGCGCCGCGCTGCTCAGCGCCTGCGCCAGTCGCACGCCGCCGCCAGCCCCCGTGGTTCGCGCACCGATCGTGTTCGCTCCCTCCCAAAATTTTTCCCCTGTTGCTGAAGACGTGTTGTTCCGCGCCCTTGGCCTGGTCGGTACGCCGTATCGCTGGGGCGGCAATACGCCGGATTCCGGCTTCGATTGCAGCGGCCTGATCGGTTTCGTCTACCGCGATGCGGCAGGGATCTCCCTGCCACGTTCGACCCGCGAAATGATCGTCATGCAGGCGCCGAATGTCGGCAAGGAAGGCTTGCAGACCGGCGACCTGATCTTCTTCGCCACAAACGGCGGCTCGCAAGTCAGTCATGCAGGGATTTACGTGGGTGAGGGGCGTTTCGTGCATGCACCGGCAACGGGCGGTACGGTCAAACTCGACAGCCTGTCGAAGGCTTACTGGCAGAAGGCGTATCTGAGCGCCAAGCGGGTGTTGCAGCCGGGGCAGTTGGCGCATAACCCGTAAATCAAACCTGAGAAACCAAAGTGTGCGGGCTGCTCGCGAATGCAGTGTGTCATTCAATAAAATATTGACTGATCTGCCGCTTTCGCGAGCAACCCCGCTCCCACATTTTTGGATCAGGTAAAGGTCGGAGTTATTTGCTGGCCGTCACTCGCCACACTTTGTTCCCGACATCATCTGCCACCAGCAAGCCACCTTGCTGATCGATCACCACGCCCACCGGGCGGCCCAGCGCGTTCTCGTCCTTGTCGAGGAAACCGGTCAGCACATCCACCGGTTGACCAGTCGGTTTGCCACCACTGAACGGCACGAAAATTACCTTGTAGCCACTGTGCGGTTTGCGGTTCCAGGAGCCGTGCTGACCAATGAACGCGCCTTCCTTGAATTGCGCCGGCAAGCGGTTGCCTTCGGCGAAGGTCAGGCCCAGCGAAGCCGTGTGCGGGCCGACGGCGTAGTCTGGAGCGATGGCCTTGGCCACCAGGTCGAGGTTTTGCGGTTTGACCCGCACGTCGACGTGTTGCCCGTAATAGCTGAACGGCCAGCCATAGAAACCGCCGTCCTTAACTGAAGTGATGTAATCCGGCACCAGGTCGCTGCCGATTTCGTCACGCTCGTTGACTGCCGTCCACAGCGCGCCGCTGGTCGGCTCCCAGGCGAGGCCGTTGGGGTTGCGGATGCCTGAGGCGAAGATCCGGTGATTGCCGGTGGCGCGATCGACTTCCCAGATCGCTGCGCGGCCTTCTTCCTGATCCAGACCGTTTTCGCCGACGTTACTGTTCGAGCCGACGGTGACGTAGAGCTTGCTGCCGTCCTTGCTGGCGATGACGTTCTTGGTCCAATGGTGATTCAACGTGCCGCCGGGCAGGTCGACGACTTTGATCGGTTGGGTCTTGATCTCGGTGGCGCCCGGCTCGTAGTTGAAGCGCAGCAGGCGATCGGTGTCGGCCACGTACAAGTCGTTTCCGACCAGTGTCATGCCAAATGGCGAATTGAGATTCTGCAGGAACACCGTGCGGGTTTCTGCGACGCCATCGTGGTCGGCATCACGCAACAGGGTGATGCGGTTCGGGCTCGGCACGCCAGCGCCGGCCTTGCCCATGACTTTTTTCATCACCCAGCCGCGAATGCCTTTGCTGTCATCGGGCTTGGGCGGCGCGTTGGTTTCCGCCACCAGCACATCGCCGTTGGGCAGCACGTAGAGCCAGCGCGGGTGATCGAGGCCTTCGGCAAATGCGGCGACCTGGGTGCCGGCCACAGCAGTCGGTTTTGCACCCTCCGACCAGCCCACTGCGGGGGCGATGTTCACTGTCGGGATCAGCGTCTTGTTCGGTTCGGGCAGCTTCGGTGACGGGCCGGTGCCGTCGGAGACTTGCAGGCTGGAGGTTTCACCGCAGGCGGCGAGCCCGCCAGCGACGGCGATGATAAGAGCGAGTTGGGCCTTGCGCATTGCTGATCTTCCCTATGAATGCATTCCTAATCATAGAGGAGGGCGCAGGCCCGATGGTTCAACTGCTCAACCGCGGGCTTCTTTGAGCAATACGGCGATGCCGGGGTGATAGTTGCCTGCGTCGTTGTGCAATTTGCGATAGGCATAGGGGAAATACCAGGCCACCGCGCAGGTGTGCTCTTTTTGCAGGTCGTCGACCATGTCCTGCAGTTCTTCGGGGCTGGCGCTGTGCTGGGCTTTTTGCGGGGCAACGAACAGGCAGCCGAGCTTGAGATCACTGGCGTAGCTGATGCGCTTGGCATCAACGGTGATGTCGAGCAGGGCCTGGGTCAGGTTGAGGTTGTTGACCCGTGGCCAGCGTTGCGTGGCCTGAATGAACGCGCGATCTTCGGCGCCGGCTATAAGCAGGTCAGCGCGTGCGTTACGCTCGCCTTCTTCGTTCTGTTTGCGCGTGGCCGTGTCGCTCAGGGTCACCATTTCGGCCAGCCATGCTGCTGCCGAGAGCAAACCGAGGTTGGCTTTTTCGTCGTGCCAGTACGGCGTGTCGTTGTCGCCGCGCACGCTGTTGTAGCGATCGATACAGTCAAACCAGCGTTCCAGCACCGGGCGCAGAAATTCCAGGCGCGGGTTGCTGATGATCATGCCTTGCATCGTCGTCATCCTTATTATTGTGATGGGCTTTTCGAGAAAAGCATGGCTCTTTGATATCATTTGTCACAGTCTGGCACAAGATTGCCGCTGCACAATTGATCAGCGGCGGTTATTCGCTCGCAAAGCGCCTCTTCAATTGACGCTCCACCCCCAACCCTCTAACCTTCGCCGCTTGTTTCAGGTGCTCTGTGGCCCCGCGTCGACAGAGTGAAACAGGGAAGCCGGTGAGGATGGTCTTCAAGCGAAGCCACGACGATCCCGGCGCTGCCCCCGCAACGGTAAATGAGTGAAAACTGCGCCTTGAGCCACTGCCTCGAAAGAAGCGGGAAGGCGCGCAGCCCGGCGAAACGCCGCTCATGAGCCCGGAGACCGGCCTGATCCATCTCAGCGGCATCACGGTGGGCGATGCCAGGCTTCTTGCCGTCTATTCTTGTGCCTGCCCGCCGTTATCCAGCCTCAACGGAGAGCTCCCCAATGAACGATTCCCCCGAGCGCGACGAACGCCATCTGGCGCGCATGCAGCGCAAGAAAGCCGTGATCGACGAACGCATCGCCAATTCGCCCGACGAATGTGGCTTGGTACTGGTGCTGACCGGCAATGGCAAAGGCAAGAGCAGCTCGGCGTTCGGCATGCTCGCCCGCGCCATGGGCCACGGCATGCAATGCGGTGTGGTGCAGTTCATCAAGGGCCGCAACAGCACCGGCGAAGAATTGTTCTTCCGCCGCTTCCCCGAGCAGGTGCGTTTCCACGTCATGGGCGAAGGCTTCACCTGGGAAACCCAGGATCGTCAGCGCGACATCGCCGCTGCGACCGCGGCTTGGGAAGTCTCCCGCGAATTGTTGCGCGACCCGGCGATCGGTCTGGTGGTGCTCGATGAGTTGAACATCGCGCTCAAGCATGGCTACCTCGATCTGGATCAGGTGCTCAGTGATCTGCAGGCACGTCCGCCGATGCAGCATGTGGTCGTCACCGGTCGCGGCGCCAAGCCGGAAATGATCGAGATGGGCGACACGGTCACCGAGATGGGCATGCTCAAACACGCCTTCCAGGCCGGCATCAAAGCGCAGAAAGGCGTCGAACTTTGAAGCAACCACGTCACTGCCCGGCGGTGCTGATCGCCGCGCCGGCCTCCGGTCAGGGCAAGACCACCGTCACCGCCGCGCTCGCTCGTTTGCATCGCAACCAGGGACGCAAGGTCCGCGTGTTCAAATGCGGCCCGGACTTTCTCGACCCGATGATCCTCGAGCGCGCCAGCGGTGCGCCGGTATATCAATTGGACATGTGGATGGTCGGCGAGCAGGAAAGTCGCCGGTTGTTGTGGGAAGCTGCGGCCGAGGCGGACCTGATTCTGATCGAGGGCGTGATGGGCTTGTTCGACGGCACGCCGTCCAGCGCTGACCTGGCGCGTCATTTCGGTGTGCCGGTGCTCGGGGTGATCGACGGCACTGCGATGGCGCAGACCTTCGGCGCCTTGGCGCTGGGCCTGGCGAAGTATCAGCCGGACTTGCCGTTCGCTGGCGTGCTGGCCAACCGCGTCGGCACCTTGCGCCACGCGCAATTGCTCGAAGGCAGCCTCACCGAAGGACTGCGCTGGTACGGCGCGCTGTCTCGCGAGACTGGCATCGAGTTGCCGAGCCGCCACCTCGGCCTGGTCCAGGCCGGCGAATTGAATGACCTTGATGTACGCCTCGATGCGGCCGCCGATGCGCTGGCCAGCAGCTGCCAGGTCGCGCTGCCACCGGCCGTGGAATTCGCTGCGCCTGACGTCATCGCCGCCGAGCCTCTATTAAGAGGTGTGCGCATCGCCGTGGCTCGTGATGAAGCGTTTGCCTTTACCTATGGCGCGAGCCTCGATCTGCTGCGGGCGATGGGCGCCGAGCTGCATTTCTTCTCGCCAATCCGCGACACGCAATTGCCCGACGCAGACAGCCTCTATCTGCCGGGCGGTTATCCGGAGCTGCATCACGTCGCGCTGGCGCAAAACACCTCGATGCTTGCAGCGATCCGCGCGCACCATGCGGCGGGCAAGCCGTTGCTCGCCGAATGTGGCGGAATGCTTTATCTGCTCGATTCGTTGACTGATGTCGAAGGCACCCGTGCTGAACTGGTTGGTTTGCTCAAGGGCGATGCGGTGATGCAGAAGCGTCTTGCGGCGCTGGCGTTGCAGGCGGTCGAGTTGCCGGAAGGTTCTTTGCGAGGGCATACGTATCATCATTCGCTGACCACCACTGAGCTGGCGCCGATTGCCCGGGGCTTGAGCCCGAATGGCGGGCGTGGCGCTGAGGCGGTTTATCGTGAGGGGCGGATGACGGCTTCTTATGTGCACTTTTATTTCCCGTCGAATCCGACCGCGATTGCTGCGTTGTTTGCGCCCGACCGTGAGGCCGTCTTCGCGAGCCAGCTCGCTCCCACATTGAATGGTGAGCTTCCTGAAGAAATGAGATCCCCTGTGGGAGCGAGCCTGCTCGCGAAGAGGCCATGACCGACAACACATTCTCCGAAGCTGAACGCGCAGCGGTCTACAAGGCCATCGCCGAACGCCGCGACATGCGCCACTTCACTGGTGGCAGCGTTGAACCGCAGCTGCTGCGACGTTTATTGGAAGCCGCTCATCAAGCTCCAAGCGTCGGTCTGATGCAGCCCTGGCGCTTCATCCGCATCAGCGACCGCAGCCTGCGCGGGCAGATCCGCGATCTGGTCGAGGAAGAACGCGTGCGCACCGCCGAAGCTCTCGGCGAGCGCAGCGATGAGTTCATGCAACTCAAGGTCGAAGGCATCAACGATTGCGCTGAAGTATTGGTCGCGGCGCTGATGGACGACCGCGAAAAGCACATCTTCGGCCGGCGCACGTTGCCGGAAATGGACATGGCCTCGTTGTCCTGCGCGATCCAGAATCTATGGCTGGCCTCCCGTGCCGAAGGCCTGGGCATGGGCTGGGTCTCGCTGTTCGAACCGCAAGCCTTGGCGGATTTGCTCAAGCTGCCGGCCGGTGCCAAGCCGCTGGCGGTGTTGTGTCTGGGCCCGGTCAAGGAATTCTATCCGGCGCCGATGCTGGTGCTTGAAGGCTGGGCGCAGGCGCGGCCGCTGAACGAGTTGCTGTACGAAAATTATTGGGGAGTGAGTCAATGAGTGTGGCGTTGCTGAGTGTCGCCGCGGTAGCGCTGGATGCGCTGCTAGGTGAACCGAAACGCTGGCATCCGCTGGTGGCGTTCGGCAATTTCGCCGGGCGCATCGAGCAACGCTTCAACGCCGGCGGTCGTGGCTGGCGCAGCCATGGCGTGACGGCGTGGGTACTCGCGGTGCTCCCCCTGACCTTGCTCGCCACGGCATTTTCCTGGGCGCCTTACGTGGGCTGGATTGTCGAAATTCTCGCGCTGTACTGCGCCCTCGGCATGCGCAGCCTCGGCGAACATGTCGCGCCGGTCGCAGCGGCGTTGCGCGCCAATGATCTGGACGAGGCGCGCAAGCGCGTCGGATACCTGGTCAGCCGCCAGACCGATGAACTCGACGGCAACGCCGTTGCCCGCGCCGCCACGGAGTCGGTGCTGGAGAACGGCAGCGATGCGGTGTTCGCCGCGCTGTTCTGGTTTGTCGTCGCCGGAGCACCGGGCGTGGTGCTCTATCGACTGAGCAATACCCTCGATGCGATGTGGGGTTATCGCAACGAACGCTTCGAACGTTTCGGCTGGGCGGCAGCGAAAATCGACGACTTGCTCAATTACATTCCTGCGCGTCTGGTGGCGTTGACCTACGCGCTACTGGGCAAAACCCGACTCGCACTGAGGTGCTGGCGTACCCAGGCGCCAAAATGGGACAGCCCCAACGCCGGCCCAGTGATGGCGGCGGGTGCCGGCGCGCTGGGCGTCGAGTTGGGCGGCCCGGCGATCTATCACGGCGAACTGCACGAGCGCCCGCAACTGGGCGAAGGTGCGCCGGCCGATGCCGATTCCATCGACCGTGGCTGGCAATTGGTCCAGCGCGGCGTATGGTTGTGGCTGCTGATGCTTTGCCTGGGGGCGCAATTTTATGCTTGAGCACGGTGGCCGGTTGCGCAAGGCTGCACTCGATTACGGGATCGTCGAGGCCGACTGGCTCGACCTGTCCAGCGGCCTCGCGCCGTGGCCGTTCCCGATCCCCGAGATCCCGCTGCGCGCCTGGGCACGCCTGCCGGAAACCGACGACGGACTGGAGCAGGCTGCCTGCGACTACTACGGCGCGGCGCAGGTGTTGCCGGTGGCCGGCTCGCAAATGGCCATCCAGCTGCTGCCGCGCCTGCGCCGGGCCGGCAAGGTTGGCGTATTGTCGCCGTGCTATGCCGAGCACGCCGAAGCCTGGCGGCGCAGCGGTTATATCGTCCGGGAAGTGCTCGAGCAGGAAGTCGAGTTCTTTCTCGACAGCCTCGATGTGCTGGTGGTGGTCAACCCGAACAATCCGACCGGCCTGAGGCTGACCCCGGCGCGCCTGCTCGACTGGCATGCGCGGTTGGCGCAACGCGGTGGCTGGCTGGTGGTCGACGAAGCGTTTATGGACAACACGCCGCAACTGAGTTTGGCGCCCTATGCGCATCAGGTCGGGTTGGTGGTGTTGCGTTCGTTCGGCAAGTTTTTCGGTCTGGCCGGGGTGCGCCTCGGCTTTGTGCTGGCCGAGCGCAAGTTGCTCAAACTGCTCGCCGAACAGGTCGGGCCGTGGGCCGTGAGCGGGCCGACGCGGGTGCTCGGTACGGCGTGCCTGCAAGACACCGAGGGTCATACCCGTCAGCGGATTCGCAGCGATGAAGCGAGCGAACGGCTGGCGGCGCTGCTGACCCGTTGCGGCTTCGCCCCGCAGGGTGGCTGCGCGCTGTTTCAGTGGCTGATCACCGAGCGCGCCGAAGCGCTGCACGAGTTCCTCGCCCGGCGCGGCATCCTCCTGCGCCTCTTCATTCACAACAGCAGTGTGCGTTTCGGCCTGCCTGCCGATGCCACGCAAGAGCTGCGCCTCGAACAGGCGTTGCAAGCGTTCGCCAAGGACAATTCATGACCACTCTGATGGTGCAAGGCACCACGTCCGATGCCGGCAAGAGCACGCTGGTCACGGCGTTGTGCCGCTGGGCCACTCGCCAAGGCGTGGCGGTGGTGCCGTTCAAACCGCAGAACATGGCGCTCAACAGCGCAGTGACCGCTGACGGCGGCGAGATCGGTCGCGCTCAAGCGGTGCAGGCGCAGGCGGCCGGCCTTGAACCGCACACTGACATGAACCCGGTGCTGCTAAAGCCCAACAGTGACACCGGCGCGCAAGTGATCATTCATGGCCGCGCGGTGACGACGATGAATGCCGTCGCTTATCACGATTACAAGGCCATCGCGATGCAAGCGGTGCTCGCTTCCCATGCGCGGCTCAGCGCGGCGTATCCGCTGGTGATAGTCGAAGGCGCCGGTTCGCCGGCGGAGATCAATCTGCGCGCCGGCGACATTGCCAACATGGGCTTTGCCGAGGCGGTCGATTGCCCGGTGCTACTGATCGCTGACATCAATCGCGGTGGGGTGTTTGCCCATTTGGTCGGCACGCTGGAACTGCTTTCACCGAGCGAACAGGCGCGGGTCAAAGGCTTCATCATCAACCGTTTTCGCGGCGATATCGCTTTGCTGCAACCGGGCCTCGACTGGCTGGAACAGCGCACCGGCAAACCGGTGGTGGGCGTGTTGCCCTACGTGATGGATCTGCACCTTGAGGCCGAGGACGGCATCGACCAACGCCAGACCGACAAGGCCGAGCGAGTGTTGAAAGTGGTGGTGCCGGTGCTGCCGCGCATCAGCAATCACACCGACTTCGACCCGCTGCGTCTGCATCCGCAGGTCGATCTGCAATTCGTCGGCCCGGGGCAGGCGATTCCTGCCGCCGATCTGATCATCCTGCCGGGCTCGAAAAGCGTGCGCAGTGATCTGGCTTATCTGCGCGCCAATGGCTGGGACGCGGCAATCAATCGGCATCTGCGTTACGGCGGCAAGGTGCTGGGGATTTGCGGCGGTCTGCAAATGCTTGGTGAGCACGTGCATGATCCGCTCGGCCTCGAAGGCGCTGCTGGCTCCAGCGCCGGTCTGGGTCTGCTGGCGTTCGAAACGCAACTCGAAGCCGAGAAGCAACTGCGCAACGTGCACGGGCGGCTGGCGTTGGAAAACGCCGCAGTCAGCGGTTATGAAATTCATGCCGGGGTGACCACCGGACCGGCGCTGGAAAACGCGGCCGTGCAACTGGACGACGGACGTTGCGATGGCGCGCAGAGTGCTGATGGCCAGGTGTTCGGTACCTATCTGCATGGTTTGTTCGAATCCCCCGAGGCGAGTGCGGCGTTGTTGCGCTGGGCCGGGTTGAGCGACGTGCAGGAGGTCGATTACCACGGCTTGCGCGAGCGCGATATCGAGCGGCTGGCGGATCTGGTGGAGAAGCATCTGGATACCGGGCTGTTGCGTCAGCTCTGCGGGATTTGAGTTGTCTGGGCTGGCCCTTTCGCGAGCAGGCTCGCTCCCACAGGAAAATGCGATCAACTGTGGGAGCGGGCTTGCCCGCGAAGGGGCCGGTTGCCTCACCACACATTTTTGGATGAACCCATGCTCCAACTGATCCTCGGCGGCGCCCGCTCCGGCAAGAGTCGTCTGGCGGAAAAACTCGCCAGTGACAGCCATCTGGCGGTCACCTACATCGCCACCAGCCAACCGCTCGACGGCGAAATGAACCAACGCGTCGCCCATCACCGCGCACGCCGCCCGGCCGACTGGGCATTGATTGAAGAGCCACTGGAACTGGCCCGCGTGCTGCGCGAATCCGCTGGCGCCGAGTGCTGCGTGCTGGTCGATTGCCTGACGCTGTGGCTGACCAATCTGCTGATGCTCGACGACGCCGAACGTCTCGCCGCCGAGCGTGAAGCCTTGATTGACTGCCTGGCCGCGCTGCCAGGCGAGATCATTTTCGTCAGCAACGAGACCGGAATGGGGGTCGTGCCGCTGGGCGAACTGACTCGTCGTTATGTCGATGAAGCCGGTTGGCTGCACCAAGCTCTGGCCGAGCGCTGTCAGCGAGTTGTGCTGACCGTCGCCGGCCTGCCCCTGACTTTGAAAGGACCTGCGTTATGAGCCCGACCTGGTGGCTGAACCCATGCAAATCCGTGAATGCCGAGATCGTTGCGCAAGCGACCGAGCGCCAGCAGCAATTGACCAAACCGGCCGGTTCGCTGGGACGCCTTGAATCGGTGGCCGTGCAACTGGCCGGCTTGCAAGGTCAGCCCAAGCCAACGCTGGAGCACATCTGGATCGCGATTTTCGCTGGCGATCACGGCGTGGTGTCGGAGGGGGTTTCGGCTTATCCGCAGGAAGTCACCGGACAGATGCTGCTCAATTTCGTCAGCGGCGGCGCGGCGATCAGCGTGCTGGCGCGTCAACTCGGCGCGCAACTGGAAGTGGTCGATCTGGGCACAGTGAATCCAGCGCTGAATCTGCCCGGCGTGCGGCACATGAACATTGGCCCGGGAACGGCGAATTTCGTTCAGGGCTCAGCGATGAATCCGGCCCAGGGCGAATTGGCCTTGCAGGCGGGCCGCGACAGCGTGTTACGCGCCAAGGCTGCCGGTGCGCAGTTGTTCATCGGCGGCGAAATGGGCATCGGCAACACTACCGCCGCCAGTGCGCTGGCCTGCGCGTTGCTCGATTGCCCGGTGGCGCACCTCACCGGTCCGGGCACTGGGCTGAATGCCGCTGGCGTCAGTCGCAAGGCGCAAGTGATCGAACGCGCGCTGGCGTTGCATGGTGCGCAGCGTGGCGATGCCTTGCAGACGCTGTTCAACCTCGGCGGTTTCGAGATTGCCGCGTTGGTCGGCGCTTATCTGGCCTGCGCGCAGGAAGGCATTGCGGTACTGGTCGACGGTTTCATCTGCACGGTCGCGGCGCTGGTCGCGGTGCGCCTGAATCCGGCCTGTAGCCAGTGGCTGTTGTTCGGCCATCGCGGCGCCGAGCCGGGCCATCGCCATGTGCTGGAAACGCTCAGCGCTGAACCGTTGCTGGACCTCGGCCTGCGCTTGGGCGAGGGCAGTGGCGCGGCGTTGGCAGTGCCGTTGTTGCGCCTGGCGTGTGACCTGCACGGGCAGATGGCGACGTTCGCTGAAGCGGCCGTAGCGGATCGCCCGGCATGAGCCTGCGCCTGGATCTGCTGCGCCACGGTGAAACGGAACTGGGCGGCGGCCTGCGCGGCAGCCTCGACGACGCGCTGACCGCAAACGGCTGGGCGCAGATGCGTGCAGCGGTGGTTGAAGGCGGGCCGTGGGATCGCATTGTCAGCTCGCCATTGCAGCGTTGCGCGCGCTTTGCCGCCGAACTCGGTGAGCGATTGAACCTGTCGGTGCATCTGGACAAGGATCTGCAAGAGCTGCATTTCGGCGCGTGGGAAGGGCAGAGCGCGGCGGCGTTGATGGAAACCGATGCCGAAGCGCTGGGGCTGTTCTGGGCTGATCCCTATGGATTTACGCCACCGCAGGGTGAGCCGGTCAGCGAGTTTTCCGCGCGGGTCCTGGCGGCGGTGTCGCGTCTGCACGCGGCCTACTCCGGTGAGCGGATTCTGCTGGTCAGCCACGGCGGCGTGATGCGCTTGTTGCTCACGCAGGCGCGAGGGCTGCCGCGCGAGCAGCTGCTCAATGTCGAAGTCGGCCACGGCGCACTGTTCGCACTGACCGTCGCGGCTGACGGCATGCTCAAGGAAGGTTACTGACATGTTGCCGCTGTGGATCGCCTTGCAGTTTCTCAGCAGCCTGCCGATTCGCCTGCCGGGCATGCCCGAACCGCAACAGCTGGGGCGGTCGTTGCTGTTTTATCCGCTGGTGGGGTTGTTGTTCGGGCTGGTCCTCTATGCGATGCATCTGTTGTTATTCGGCGCTCCGTTGTTGCTGCATGCGGCACTGTTATTGACTGTGTGGGTATGGCTCAGCGGCGCATTGCATCTCGATGGCCTGGCGGATAGCGCCGATGCCTGGCTCGGCGGCTTCGGTGATCGCGAGCGCACGCTGACGATCATGAAGGATCCACGCAGCGGGCCGATTGCGGTGGTCACGCTGGTGCTGGTGTTGTTGTTGAAATTCGCCGCACTGCTGGCGCTGATCGAACAAGGGCATACCTTGGCGCTCATCATCGTGCCGGTGCTTGGGCGAGCGGGGCTGTTGGGGTTGTTTCTGACTACGCCGTATGTGCGTGCGGGTGGTTTGGGGCAGGCGCTGGCCGATCATCTGCCGCGTAAAGCGGGGTGGTGGATGCTGGGGTTGAGTGCCTTGGGATGCGCGCTGATCGCCGGCTTCGGCGCGGTGCTGATTTCGCTGGGTGTGTTTGTCTGGCTGCGGCGGATGATGATGCGGCGGTTGGGCGGGGCTACCGGGGACACGGCGGGGGCATTGCTGGAATTGCTGGAGATGGGGGTGTTGGTCGGCCTCGCTTTGGTCTGAAAGATTTGCGTTGATGATGCTGGCCTCTTCGCGAGCAGGCACCACAAATGTTATGGGTGTGGTCATCTGTAACTTGATTTAACACAGTCGCGGGTATATACACGCATCATGCTTCCTTCTCAGTGTTTGTGCACCAATCTGCGTCGCGCCGCGCGTGGCGTCAGCAGGCATTACGACGGCGCTCTCGACGGCTTCGGGATCAACGTTGCCCAGTATTCTCTGCTGTGCAATCTGCAGCGCCTGGAGCAGCCGAGCATTTCCGAACTGGCCGAGGCCATGGGCCTGGATCGCAGCACGCTCGGGCGCAATTTGCGCGTGCTCGAGGGCGAAGGTCTGGTGGCGCTGGCCGAAGGCGAGGACATGCGCAACCGCATCGTGCGTCTCACCGAAACCGGTGTGCAGCGCCTGGCGGCGGCATTGCCAGCGTGGGAAGCGGCGCAACAGCGGCTGATCGACCGTCTCGGTGTCGAGAAGCGCGAAACCTTGCTCAAACTGCTCGACGAACTGGCCTGACGCCAGTTTGCTCGAGCCCAAGCGGGTATATACCCGCGACCGGAGAACAATAATGACAACGATGTGGCGTACGTGCGGTTGGGTGTTGCTGGGGAGTGCGCTGATCCTGGCGTTGTCATTGGGTGTGCGCCATGGATTTGGTCTGTTCCTGTCGCCAATGAGCGCGCAATTCGGCTGGGGGCGCGAAGTCTTTGCCTTTGCCATCGCCCTGCAAAACCTGATCTGGGGCCTGGCGCAACCGTTTACCGGCGCGCTGGCCGACCGCTTCGGTGCGGCGAAAGTGGTGCTGATTGGCGGTGTGCTGTATGCGCTGGGCCTGGTCTGCATGGGTCTGGCCGATTCGCCGCTGAGCCTGTCATTGAGCGCCGGCCTGTTGATCGGCATCGGTTTGTCCGGCACTTCGTTCTCGGTGATCCTCGGTGTGGTCGGCCGCGCCGTACCGGCCGACAAACGCAGCATGGGCATGGGCATAGCCAGTGCCGCCGGTTCGTTCGGCCAGTTCGCCATGCTGCCGGGTACTCTCGGGTTGATCGGTTGGCTCGGCTGGTCGGCGGCGCTGTTGGTGTTGGGCCTGCTGGTGGCGATGATCGTGCCGCTGGTGAGCATGCTCAAGGACAAACCGCTGCCGGTGCTTGGCCATGAACAGACTCTTTCCGAAGCGCTGCGCGAAGCTTGTTCGCACTCCGGTTTCTGGCTGCTGGCGTTCGGCTTTTTTGTCTGCGGTTTTCAGGTGGTGTTCATTGGCGTGCACTTGCCAGCGTATCTGGTCGATCAGCATCTGCCGGCGAGCGTCGGCACCACAGTGCTGGCGTTGATCGGGTTGTTCAACATCTTCGGTACTTATACCGCCGGCTGGCTCGGCGGGCGCATGTCCAAACCGCGCCTGCTGACTGCCTTGTATCTGTTGCGCGCAGTGGTGATCGTGCTGTTCCTGTGGTTGCCGGTGACGACCACGTCGGCGTATCTGTTCGGCATGGCCATGGGGTTCCTGTGGCTCTCGACGGTGCCGCTGACCAACGGTACGGTGGCAACCTTGTTCGGCGTGCGCAATTTGTCCATGCTCGGTGGCATCGTCTTTCTTTTCCATCAGCTCGGCTCGTTCCTGGGGGGCTGGCTGGGCGGGGTTGTGTACGACCGGACCGGGAGTTATGAATTGATCTGGCAAGTAGCGGTTGTCTTGAGCCTGCTGGCGGCAGCGCTGAACTGGCCGGTGCGCGAGCGTCCGGTGGCGCGGCTGCAAGCTGCGGCGAGCGCAGCATGAGCCGGATCGGCACGCGGTTCGCCATTGCCGCACTGGCGGCGGCGCTGCTGGCGCTGGTGTGGTGGGGCTGGCAGCGCGGCGGTCTGGCGCTGATGCAGTTGGGCATGAGCATTTGCTAGATGGCAGCGTGGCGAGTAACGTCGAAACCTTGATGACTGCCTAAGGATTTCGACATGTTGATGCGCTGGTGTGCTGTTCCCGCGTTGCTGATGGCGTTGACTGGTCTGGCTCAGGCTGGCGAATGTCCGGAGCTGCTGCAAGGCTCGCTGCCGAAGTTGCGCGCCAGGGAATCCATCGATCTGTGCAAGCAGTACGCCGACAAGCCACTGGTGGTAGTCAATACCGCCAGCTTCTGCGGTTTCGCCCCGCAGTTCGAAGGACTTGAAGCGCTGAACAAACGCTACAAGGCGCAAGGGCTGGAAATGCTTGGCGTGCCGTCGAATGACTTCAAGCAGGAGTCCAAGGATAGCGTGGAAACGGCCAAGGTCTGCTACGCCAACTACGGCGTGACCTTCAACATGACCGAGCCGCAGAAAGTTCGCGGCGACGACGCCACCCATCTGTTCCAGGTGCTGGCCGCGCAAAGCAATGCGCCGAAGTGGAATTTCTACAAGTACGTGGTCGACCGGCAGGGCAAGGTGGTGGCGAATTTTTCCAGTTTGACCAAACCGGATGACCCCGAGTTTATCGCCGCGATCGAGAAGGCAATCGCGTCGAAACCGCTGAAGCCCTGACGCCTTGTGATGATCCTGCACGTTGTACGGATTTCAGGCATGAAAAAGCCCCGCCTCTGCGAAGAGAGCGGGGCTTTTTTGGAGGCGAGGGGTTAACCTCGCCAAGGTGCATCAGAAGCGGTAAGTCGCGCCGACACCGAAGCCGTTTGCCGAGTTTTCATACTTGGCATCGTAGGTCTGGCCACGGTTGTTTTCGTTGCGAATGTTGACCGACTCTTCTTTCAGGTACGAGTACGCGACGTCGATGGTCAGGTCGTCGGTCGGGCTCCAGCCGGCACCGATACTGAAGATGGTGCGGTCGCCAGTCGGGATGCGCGGCGAGCGGTCTTCGTTATTGGTTGGCGACTGGTCGAAGGTCAGACCGGTACGCAGTACCCATTCCTTGTTCAGCTGATACGAGGTACCCACGGCGTAGGCCCACGAGTCATGCCAGTTCTGGTCTTCATTGATCGTACCGAACTGACTGGCAAGCAGAGGCTGCACACCGGAGTTCTTCACGGTGATCTTGTCCAGCTGGCTCCAGCGGGTCCAGGTGGTACCGGCGTAGACATTCCAGCGATCGTTGATCGCCTGAGTGACCGACAGGTCCACGGATTCCGGCGTGGTGATCTTCAGCGAAGCGTCGTACTTCTGACTGGCGCCAACGCCCACGAGCGCCAGCGCGTTGTAATTGACCTTGGTGTTGCCTTCGAGCTTGTAGTCGACTTTTGAGTGATAAGTCAGGCCCACACGCGTGGTGTCGGTGGCCTGGACCAGCAAGCCGACGTTATAGCCCAGCGCGGTGTCGTCACCCTTGATCTTGACCTTGCCATCCGGCAGTGCCTGGGTAATCGACAGGTTGGATTCCAGCGAGCCGTCGATGCGGTTGATGGTGGGGCCGAAACCGATCGATACCTTGTCGTTGAAGGCGTAGCTGACGGTCGGCTGGAAGGTGATGACCTGCACTTCGGATTTGCTGCCGAAATAACGGCCGGCGAAGCCGTTTTCATAATCCGTGATCAGGCCGAACGGTACATACACGCCGAGACCGAATGCCCAGTGATCATCGATCGGTTTTACATAAAAGCCCATCGGTACGGCGGTGAGGGGCACCATGTCGCCCTTGTTGCTGCCGCCATTAGGGCTGGAGCTGGTATCGCTGATATCGGTATGCGCGTCGACCAGGGCGACGCCGCCGGTGACCTGTTCGCGCTTGATGCGCGCCATGCCGGCCGGGTTGCCATAAACAGTGCTTGCGTCGTCGGCAGAAGAAGATCGCCCGGCAAAACCAGTCCCCATCCCACTGATGCTTTGTTCGTTGAGGGCAAAACCTGCCGCGAAGACGTGTGTGGAGGCAAGGGTAACGGCGAGGCTAAGGGTGGTTTTGAGCATGACTTTTTTCATTATTAGAACTCCTGGTGATCACCGGGGCGAAAATTACCAACATTTTCGTCCCAGCGCTATAGCCTGAATGCCTTGAGTTAGAGCGGTTTTGTAGGACAATCCGACCAAAATGCCGGCCTGATGCGAGAACTTGTGAAACCGCCCGGTCAGCAAGCGACCTGATTCAGCGGTGAAACACAGGTTTGCCAGGCATAGGTGAAGTCGCGCAAACGGCCTTGCGGCTGGAAGGTCTGGCGCCAGATGCGCGCCATGCCGAGCAGGTCGGTCGGCGCGGGGAGGGTGGGGTTCTGTTCTTCCACCAGCAGCCAGGCGATGGCAGTGGCGTAACGCAGGTTGACGGTCAGTTCCAGATGCGGGCCGCTGAGAAACGCATGCTGGCTGGCGAGGCCGCGCACCAGGCTGGCGCGCTCCGGATCGAGCGCCAGGTAATCATCCCAAAGCGCCTGGTGGCGATGCTCGGCGATTCGGTAGAGGCCGTGGCCACGGCGGTCATGCAGGGCAGAGCCTAGGGCGGATTGGCTGGCAGCGATACCCAGCAGCAGGGATTCGGCGGTTGCGCAGTGGCGTCCCAGATAGATCAATGTGGGACGGATCACATAGCGGCACAGTTCGCTGGCAGCGATACCCATAACACCCTCGGTTCTTGTTGTTGGGGGCGAGTCCTGAAGGGGGCTTTGGCAGCGGTGGATCGACTCAGGCTCGCCGCAAGCGGGTCACGCCGCTTGAGTTGAAGTGTAGTGTCATATTCAGCGTGTAAAGGTTTGTTTTTAAAATATTTGTGCCATGGCTTTCCTGGCGTTAGATCGGAACATGCTTAGAAGCGCAGCGCTAACAGTGAAATATCAGGCAATAAAAAGCCCCGCTTTGCAGCAGGGCTTTGCTTTTGCAGCCTGTCCGGCTTTCAGGCAACCAGTGCCTGACGTGTACGCTCGATCACCGCCTGCAGCGGTTCGGCGCTGGAGTATTGATCGGGGTACAAACGCTCGCTGTGACGAGCAATGCCGTGTTCATTGACCACGGTGAAGCTGAAGCAGCCTTTGCGAGCGGCCATGATCAGGCAGTTCATTGGAGCAAAAGCGTTGGTTAGGGTGCGAATGGCATCCTGAGTCTGGATTTGAGTAGACATAGTTATTAGGTGTTCCTACAAATGACACGGATAAGAACCGTGCAACGTTAAAACGTTCCAGTAACGTTGATCACCATTGATCAAACGAAGAACCCGACTGGAACAAAGCAGCCAGTTTGAAGCGCTGATAAATGAGCGCGCTTGGGCTGGCAGGTAGGTACTTAGGAGGACAGGCATCACAGCGAGGGCAAAGGTTCTGGGCCCGGGGTGAAGATCCTGATCAATTTGCAGGTTGGTTCGGTCAGAGTAAGTGGTCTTCGCAACGCCCTTTGCTTTCATTCAAAGGCAGCGTTGTCGCAAGATTTACCTGGAAACCATCGAGGGGTCGTTCTCGCTTTTTTCGGCACTGGCTTCCTGTTGGAAGTTGACCGTGGGAGATGTTCGACCGGAATTGACTTTCAGCTTGGTACTAACGCCGCGGATAGTAACGGATCCTTTCTGGCGAAGCAAACTCCAGCTCAAAAAAAGGACGAATGGCCGTGGTCGGGTTTGACCATCCGTCGGCGCCCACGTTTTCATAAGCGCTCTTGACCTTTGATAACCGAGCAAAGCGACTCGAAAAAGCGCGTGCATATAACCGGCTCACAGGTACTTGTGCACATTGGTTGCGCAGAGCGTAACGCAACTGTCACATCAATCCTGACTCCAGCCGCTGCCTGTATGAAAAGTTTAAGTCAATGAAAAATATCGCCTTTTTTTGTTGGTGAAAAAATCGTCAGTTTGACTGCGAGCCCCATTCCATAAGGCTTTGCGAGGATTGGAAGGCGGTTGTCCACTGACTTATCCACAGCTTCTGTGGATTGTCCCTAGCGCTTGCTCTAGGACGGGCGTGCCGGGTTTTTTTCGACTTTACCTGTAAGAAAAAGAGAGTAAAGTGGCGCGCCTTCCGATCTGTCCCGCAGTGCTTTATGAAGTTTCGCTCAGTATCAGACTCTGTCACCTCCAACCCGTCCTCTGCTACCGCCCCCAAGCGTTTCTCCGTGCGCGTGGCTGAGTGGCTGCTCGATGCGCCGCGCCTGAGCGACAGCCCGAGCGCCAAGCATCTTGCCGGGCGCCTGCTTAAACAACCGGCCCGGGAAGGCGTTGTCGCCGCGCAAAGCCGCCTCGGCCAGTTGATTTGTCGTGAATGCGGTAACGCCCGTGACCGCCGTATCGGTCAGGAGTTGTTGCGTCAGGCGGCCCGCGCCGGTGACCGACGCGCGCAGCAGGAACTCGGTCTGATCGAAGACTGAGCTGTCCAAGGCCTGACACCTTGGTTAACCTTCAGGCTTTATCCGATTGGCAGGAGTCGCTATGGCTATGGACTTGACCAGCGCATTGCTTGGTCTTGCGGCAGCAGGGTTGCCGCTGCTGGCGCTGGCCTGGCAACTGCAACGCCGGGCCAGCAGCGGCCAGGCCGATCTGGCCTTGCTCGAAGAGCGCCTGGCCATGGCGCAACTGGCCCAGGACGGCCTCACCGCGCAGCTTGAAGCGAGCCGCGATGAAATTGCCGACCTCGGCCAGGCCAACGCTGCCAAGCAGGCAGACCTTGCCGCCCTGCGGCGCGAAGTCGAATTGCTGCAGATCGAGCGTGATGACGCCCGCGATGCTTCCCACGCGTGGAACCTCGAACGCGCCAACAAGGACGCTGAGTTGCGCCGTCTTGATGCTCACGCGGCATCGCTCAGCGCCGAACTGCGTGAGCAACAGGAAAGCCATCAACAACGCCTGAACGATCTGCAGGGCTCGCGCGATGAGTTGCGTGCACAGTTCGCCGAACTGGCCGGCAAGATCTTCGATGACCGCGAGCAGCGCTTTGCCGAAACCAGCCAACAACGGCTCGGACAGTTGCTCGATCCGTTGAAAGAGCGCATCCAGTCCTTTGAAAAACGCGTGGAAGAAAGCTATCAGGCTGAAGCCCGCGAGCGTTTCTCGCTGGCCAAGGAGCTGGAGCGTTTGCAGGCGTTGAATCTGCGTTTGAGCGACGAAGCGACCAATCTGACCCGCGCGCTCAAGGGTCAGAAAACCCAGGGCAATTGGGGCGAACTTATCCTCGAGCGCGTTCTTGAGCACGCTGGTCTGGAAAAGGGTCGCGAGTACCAGACGCAGGTCAATCTCAAAGGCCCGGACGGCGAGCGCTTCCAGCCCGATGTGATCATTTACCTGCCCGGCGACAAGCAGGTGGTGGTCGATTCGAAGGTCAGCCTCACCGCTTATCAACAATATGTTGCGGCAGATGACGACACCCTCGGGCAGATCGCAATCAAACAGCACGTGCTGTCGCTGCGCAATCACGTCAAAGGCCTGGCCGGTAAGGATTACAAACGTCTGGAAGGCTTGCACAGCCTGGATTTCGTTTTGCTGTTCGTACCGATTGAGGCAGCATTTTCCGCGGCGTTACAGGCTGAACCGTCGCTGTTTCAGGAAGCTTTTGACCGCAACATCGTGATTGTCAGCCCGACCACGTTGCTGGCCACGCTGCGGGTGATCGACAGTCTGTGGAAGCAGGAGCGGCAGAGCCAGAACGCCCGGGAAATCGCCGAGCGCGCGGGCTGGCTGTACGACAAGTTCGTGTTGTTTATTCAGGATCTGGACGAAGTGGGCAATCGTCTGCAGCAACTGGACAAGGCTTACAGCTCAGCGCGTAACAAGCTCACAGAAGGGCGCGGCAATCTGGTCAGTCGTAGTGAGCAATTGAAGTTGCTCGGTGCGCGGGCGAGCAAGAGCTTGCCGGCGGATCTGCTGGAGCGGGCGATGACGGATGTTGATGGGTTGGTTGAGTTGCCTGAGTAAAATTCCCAGGCTCGTTTTTTTCTGGCTGATTGGGGGCATATCCGTTGCTGCGGTCGTGGCCGCTGGCGGTTTCGCCTGACGGCGAGTTACTTTTTTACAAGCGCCCGGAATGCCGGCCCCAAAAAAATAAGCAAAAAACGCTAGCTCCTGCGTTCGGCCCTCGCAGGCTCGGGTTCCTTCGCTCCGGGACTGATCCGGGCGCAGCGGCTACGGTTTGCTTCGCTGCACCTATTTGCGCTGTGTCTGGCTGCGCCAGACGGTCGCTGCGCTCCCACGCCCGGATCAATCCCTCCACTCAGCCTCCGACGTCGCCGGTGAATCAAGATCAAAAGCACTCGAGCTTGCGCTCATTGTGTAGGAGCTGCCGAAGGCTGCGATCTTTTGCTTTTGCTTTTGCTTTTCTGTGGGAGCGAGCCTGCTCGCGAAGGCGTCTGCAAGAGCACCCTCTACAGCGGCAAATACCGACTCAACAGTGCCCGCAACGCCGCCGGCTTCACCGGTTTGGCCAGATAATCCAGTCCCGCCGCGTGCACCTGGGCCACGGTCTCCGGGCGCCCATCTGCGCTGATGACCACGCCGGGCACCGGTTCGCCCAGCCGCGTGCGCAACCACGCCATCAGCTCTGTGCCAGTGTCGCCGTGGTCGAGGTGATAGTCGACCAGCGCCAGTTGCGGCCGCACGCCTTCAGCCAGTATCGCCGCGCATTCTTCGCGGTTGCGCGCCGTCCACACCTGGCAGCCCCAGCGGCTCAACAGGCTGTTCATGCCGATCAGAATGCTGTCTTCGTTATCGATGCACAGCACCTGCGCGCCGCTGAGCAGTTTGCCGTTTAGTTCCACGGTGGCACTTGCCGGAGGCGTTTGCGTACGGGCAATGGGCACCGTCACGCTGAACACACTGCCGCGCCCCGGCCATGAGCGAACGCGCAAGGTATGCCCGAGCACGCGGCACAAGCCGTCGGCGATCGCCAGCCCCAGACCCAGGCCCTTCTCGGCGCGGGTCTGGTGGCTGTCGAGGCGTTTGAATTCTTCGAAAATCACCTGCTGCTTGTCTTCCGGAATACCCGGGCCGCGATCCCAGACTTCCAGACACAATTCGTCGCCACGCCGGCGCACGCCCAGCAGCACCGGGCCTTTGGCGTAGCGGAACGCGTTGGTGAGGAAGTTCTGCAAAATCCGCCGCAGCAGCTTGATGTCGCTGTCGATGCGCAATTGGCTACCCCGCACGCGGAACGTCAGTTTCTGCTCCTGCGCCAGCGCTTTGAACTCGGCACCGAGGGTGTCAAACAGCTCATTGACGGCAAACGCTTTGCGATCAGGGTTGATCTTGCCGTTTTCCAGGCGCGAGATGTCCAGCAGATCGCTGATCAGGTCTTCCGCCGAACGCAGTGAGCTGTCGAGGTGTTGCACCAACTGCTGCGCCTCTGCGCTCAAGCCTTCGTTTTGATGGGAGAGGGCGGCGGAGAACAGACGCGCGGCGTTCAGCGGCTGCATCAAGTCATGGCTGACGGCGGCGAGGAAGCGGGTTTTCGACTGGTTGGCCGTCTCGGCGTTGCCCTTGGCTTCGGTGAGTGCGACGTTGAGTTGCGACAGTTCCTGGGTGCGCTCGCTGACCCGTTGTTCCAGCCCTTCGTTGGCCTCGGTCAGCGCCTGTTCGGCTTCGCGGAACGCGGTAATGTCGGTGAAACTCATGACGAAACCGCCGCCGGGCATCGGGTTGCCGATCAGTTCGATCACTCGACCATTGGGGAACAGCCGTTCGGAAGTGTGCGCACGGCCCTGACGCATCCAGTGCAGACGCCGGGCAACGTGCACTTCCGCTTCGCCGGGGCCGCACAAACCGCGTTCGGCGTTGTAGCGAATGATGTCGGCAATCGGCCTTCCGACGCTGATCAGGCCGTCGGGGTAGTTGAACAGCTCCAGATAACGCCGGTTCCACGCCACCAGTTTCAGCGATTGGTCGACCACGCTGATGCCTTGCGTGATGTTTTCGATCGCGCCTTGCAGCAGTGCGCGGTTGAATTGCAGCACTTCCGAGGCTTCGTCAGCGATTCGGACTACGTCCTCCAGCTGCATTTCCCGGCCTTCGATGGCGGCCTTTACTACGGCGCGCGTCGAAGAAGCGCCAAGAACACCGGCGAGCAAACGTTCGGTGTGGGCAATCCATTCGCTGTCGGCGTTCTGGTTGGGGTTGAAGCCTTTGCCCTGGCGGTAAGCGAAACGAATGAAGCTTTGCCGCGCACGTTCTTCGCCGACAAATCGTGCCGCCAGTTGCAGCAGATCGTCGATCTGCACTGCCAGCATCGAACGAGCATTAGGCCGCTCGCTGATTTCCTGGCCAATAAAGCGCCCGGCCTGCCAATGTTCCGAAACCCGCGTGCGCGACAGCACCGAGACCCAGGCAAATAACGTGAAATTACCAGCCAGCGACAACACCACCCCTTGGGTCAACGGTGTGATCGGCAGGTTCAGCGGATTGCTGTGCAGCCACGCCAACCCCGGGAAACTCGTCAGCGACCAACCGAGACTGTGCGCGGCAATCGGCAACACCAGCGTGTAGAACCAGAGGAAAGTGCCAGTGGCCAGACCGGCGAACACGCCACGGCGATTTGCCTGTTTCCAGTACAACGCGCCGAGCATCGCCGGTGCCAGTTGCGTCACCGCCGCGAAGGCAATCTGGCCAATGGTCGCCAGGCTCGCGGTCGAGCCAAGCAAGCGATAACTGACGTAGGCCAGCAGCAGGATCACCACGATGCTCACCCGGCGCACCGAGAGCATCCACTGGCGGAACACTTCGAACGGGCGCTCGGCGTTATTACGACGCAGCAGCCACGGCAACAGCATGTCGTTGGAAACCATGGTCGACAGCGCAACGCTGGCGACAATCACCATGCCGGTCGCTGCCGATGCGCCACCGATAAACGCCAGCATCGCCAGCGCCGGATGGGCCTGGGCCAGCGGCAGGCTGATCACGAACGAGTCGGGTAGCACGTGGCTGGGCAGCATCATCTGACCGGCGAGAGCGATCGGGACGACAAACAGTGCGGCCAGAGCCAGGTAGGCCGGGAACACCCACTTCGCCAAGCGCAGATCCTGCGGATCAATGTTCTCCACCACGGTGACGTGAAATTGCCGAGGCAGGCAGATGATCGCCATCATCGCCACGCCGGTCTGCACCACCATCGACGGCCAGTTGATGGTTTCTTTCCAATAGGCTTCAAGGCGCGGGGCGAGCATCGCCTGATTGAACAGGTCGTCGAAACCGTCATACAGGCCGTACGTGACGAAGGCGCCGACGGCGAGAAAGGCGAACAGCTTGACCAGCGATTCGAAAGCGATCGCCAGCACCATGCCTCGGTGGTGTTCGGTGGCGTCGAGGTTGCGCGTGCCGAAAACGATGGTGAACAATGCCAGCACCAGCGACACGATCAGCGCGGTGTCCTGAGCGCGAGTGCCCATGGCATCGGCGCCGGCGCCGATCAACAGGTTCACGCCGAGGACGATGCCTTTGAGCTGCAAGGCAATATAAGGCAACACGCCAACCAGGCAGATCAGCGCCACGACCACCGCCAGCGATTGCGATTTGCCGTAGCGCGCGGCGATGAAGTCGGCGATGGAGGTGATGTTCTCCTGTTTGCTGATCATCACCATTTTCTGCAGGACCCACGGCGCGCCGACCAGCAGCAGGATCGGCCCGAGGTAGATCGGCAGGAATGACCACAGTTGTTCCGCCGCCTGACCGACCGCGCCGAAGAATGTCCAACTGGTGCAGTAAACGGCCAGCGACAGGCTGTATACCCAGGCACGCACGCGCGGCGGCAATGGTGTGCTGCGACGGTCGCCGTAGAAGGCGATAGCGAACATGATGGCCATGTAGGCCAGGGCAACGACGGCGATCAGCCCGGTGGACAACGACATGCAGCACTCCCGACAAAAGACGCCGGGCACTCCTGCCCGGGCGGACAGTCTCGCATGCGAGAGGCGGTTAGTCAGTGTCGACCAAGGTCGTGGCGTGGCGGGGTGTCGCAGGCATGGATCGTTGCGTTTGTGCGTTGACACTGCCCGGCGCGCAATCGTGTAGGAGCTGCGGCACGCTGCGATCTTTTGATGTTGATGTGTGCCAGTGCAAGCGCGTTCAACCTTGTGGCGGGTGTTGCCATTGAACACTGCAACCTGGGCGCTCGGTGGTTTTTACGCCTCGCTGGCGCCTTCGTTGGTCCGCACGGCCACTGGCTCGACATCCAATCTGATCGGTGGCGCGACCGTCGCGACGCTGACCGTGACCGGGGCGCTGATGATCTTCACGATGCGCAAGCGTCCGGCCAATCAGGCGTTGCGCTTGGGTGCAGGTTTGCTGCCGGTAGGGCTGATTCTGATTCTGCTCGGCGTGCATGGCGCCAGTCTGTCGCTGTTTTTCTTCGGCACGCTGATCGCCGGTTGTGGCTTCGGTTCGGGCTTCCTCGGTGCGGTACGCAGCCTGGTGCCATTGGCTTTGCCGCATGAACGGGCCGGGTTGATGTCGGCTTATTACGTGCTCAGTTATCTGGCGTTCTGTCTGCCGGCGTTGCTTGCCGGACACATTGCGCGCAGCTTCGGGTTGCTGGCGACCACCGACGGTTACGGGGCGGTGCTGATCGTGCTGGCCGTGACCGCGCTGCTGCTCAGTCTGCGTCCACAGGTTTGTAACGTGTGTCGCGCTCCTTAAACGCCGCTGTTTCGGTTAGCCTTGGCCGACTTCTTTCACGGATCGACTCATGAAGATTATCCGCAGCAGATCGTTCACCGCCGAGCGTGCCTGGGGGGCACTGAACATTGCCAACATGAACGGCATCACCACGCGCTTGCACTGGACGGATCAACCGTACAAGTGGCACGTCAACGACGGCGAGGAAGTGTTCGTGGTGCTCGATGGCCAAGTGCAGATGCATTTCCGTGAGGAGGGCGAGGTGAAACAAGCGCTGCTGAACGTCGGGGACATTTTTTACGCGTCGGTCGGCACCGAGCATGTCGCCCATCCACAAGGCGTCGCGCGGATTTTAGTGATCGAGTCGGTCGGCAGCGTGTAGGTGCTTATCTACAAAGCAGATAACAGTTAGAGATATTACCCGTTATATCGATATTCGATTCGGATCTACCATGGACTCAACCTCTCCAGAGGACAGGAGTTCATGATGATCTGCCCCAATAGCGTTACCCCCGGCTACAAACCTTTCAGCCATCTTCAGCATCCGCGTGAAGTGATTCGTCAGTTCACGCCGAACTGGTTTGCCGCAACCATGGGCACCGGTGTGCTGGCATTGGCGCTGGCGCAATTGCCGCTGGCCATTCCCGGACTCCACGCCGTGGCCGAAGGGCTGTGGCTGTTCAACATTCTTTTGTTCACGCTGTTTACGGCTGCCTACGCCGCGCGCTGGATCATGTTTTTCGATGAAGCGCGGCGGATTTTCGGCCATTCCACCGTGTCGATGTTCTTTGGCACCATTCCCATGGGCCTGGCGACGATCATCAACGGCTTTCTGCTGTTTGGGCTGCCGCGCTGGGGCGACGGTGTCATTGAGCTCGTAGAAGTGTTGTGGTGGATCGATGTGGCGATGTCGCTGGCCTGTGGCGTGCTGATTCCGTACATGATGTTTACCCGCCAGGAACACAGCATCGATCAGATGACCGCAGTCTGGTTGCTGCCGGTAGTCGCGGCGGAAGTGGCAGCGGCCAGCGGCGCTTTGCTCGCCCCTCACCTGAATGACGCCCATGCGCAACTCATCGTGCTGACCACCAGCTACGTGCTCTGGGCCTTTTCCCTGCCGGTGGCGTTCAGCATTCTGACCATCCTGTTGTTGCGCATGGCGTTGCACAAGCTGCCCCACGAAAACATGGCGGCGTCGAGCTGGCTGGCGCTGGGTCCGATCGGCACCGGCGCGTTGGGCATGTTGCTGTTGGGCGGTGAGGCACCAGCGATTTTTGCCGCGAATGGCCTGCCCGGCGTCGGCGAAATCGCATCGGGTCTGGGACTGGTGGCAGGGATTACGCTGTGGGGTTTTGGTTTGTGGTGGATGTTGATGGCGCTGCTGATCACCCTGCGTTATCTGCGTGACGGCATTCCGTTCAACCTCGGCTGGTGGGGCTTCACCTTTCCGCTGGGCGTGTATTCGCTGGCGACGTTGAAACTGGCGAGCATTCTCAACCTGACGTTTTTCAGTGTGTTCGGTACGGCGCTGGTGTTTCTGTTGGCGGCGATGTGGATGATCGTCGGCAAGCGCACCGTGCAAGGTGCGTGGCGGGGCGAGCTGTTTGTCTCGCCGTGTATTGCAGGTTTGAAGAAATAAACCGCAAAGTTTAGGTAAGGTGTGGCCTGGATCGTGGTGCGCAACTCCAATAACAAGCACCCCAGGCCTCACTACTCAACATCAGGAAACACGGAAGATGAGTCACCCCTCACAGTTCAACCTGTTGCGCACCCGGCGCTTTTTGCCCTTCTTTATTACCCAGTCGCTCGGCGCGTTTAATGACAACGTGTTCAAGCAGTCGTTGATCCTCGCGATTCTCTATCGGCTGACCATCGAAGGCGACCGTTCGATCTGGGTCAACCTCTGCGCATTGCTGTTTATCCTGCCGTTCTTTCTGTTCTCGGCGCTGGCCGGGCAGTTCGGGGAAAAATTCGCCAAGGACGCGCTGATCCGTCTGATCAAACTCGCAGAAATTGCCATCATGGCCGTAGGAGCCGTCGGATTTCTCTTCGATCATTTGTCGCTGATGCTGGTGGCGCTGTTCGCCATGGGCACCCATTCGGCGCTGTTCGGTCCGGTGAAGTACTCAATCCTGCCGCAGGCTTTGCGCGATGACGAACTGGTCGGCGGTAACGGACTGGTGGAAATGGGCACGTTTCTGGCGATTCTCGCCGGGACCATCGGCGCCGGGGTCATGATGTCGTCCGAGCACTACGCGCCGGTAGTCTCTGCAGCAATTGTCGGCATTGCCGTGCTGGGTTATCTGGCCAGCCGCAGCATTCCGCGCGCGGCGGCCTCGTCGCCGCAAATGCGCCTGAACTGGAATATATTCAGCCAATCGTGGGCGACGCTGAAACTCGGTCTGGGCCAGACGCCTGCGGTGTCGCGCTCGATTGTCGGCAACTCATGGTTCTGGTTCGTCGGGGCGATTTATCTGACGCAGATTCCGGCTTACGCCAAGGAATGGATGCACGGCGACGAAACCGTGGTCACGCTGATTCTGACGGTGTTCTCGGTAGGCATCGCCTTGGGTTCGATGCTCTGCGAGAAGCTCTCGGGGCGCAAAGTCGAGATTGGTCTGGTGCCGTTCGGCTCGTTCGGCCTGACCGTGTTTGGCCTGTTGCTGTGGTGGCATTCCGGGGGGATCCCGGACAGCGTCACCGGCCATAGCTGGACCGCCGTGTTGGGCTTCGTTCACACCTGGGCGGTATTGATCGACATTCTTGGCCTGGGCATTTTCGGCGGCTTTTATATTGTGCCGCTGTACGCGCTGATCCAGTCGCGCACGGCTGAAAACGAACGGGCGCGGGTGATTGCCGCCAATAACATACTCAACGCGCTGTTTATGGTGGTGTCGGCGATCGTTTCGATCGTTTTGTTGAGCGTCGCCAAACTGTCGATCCCGCAATTGTTCCTGGTGGTTTCGCTGCTGAACATTGGCGTCAATGCCTACATCTTCAAAATCGTTCCGGAATTCAGCATGCGCTTCATGATCTGGCTGCTCAGCCATTCCATGTACCGCGTCGAGCATCGCAACCTCGAAGCAATTCCGGAAGAGGGCGCTGCGCTGCTGGTTTGCAACCACGTGTCGTTCGTTGACGCCTTGCTGATCGGCGGCGCGGTGCGTAGGCCGATTCGCTTTGTCATGTACTACAAGATCTACAACCTGCCGGTGCTGAACTTTATCTTCCGCACGGCCGGCGCGATTCCTATCGCCGGACGCCAGGAAGATATCCAGATCTACGAAAAAGCCTTCACGCGCATTGCCCAATATCTGAAGGACGGCGAATTGGTGTGCATCTTCCCGGAAGGCAAATTGACCGCCGATGGCGAGATCAATGAGTTTCGCGGCGGCGTGACACGGATTCTGGAGGAGACGCCGGTGCCGGTGATTCCGCTGGCGTTGCAGGGGCTGTGGGGGAGTTTCTTCAGTCGCGATCCGAACAAGGGCTTGTTCCACCGCTTGTGGTCGCGGGTAACGCTGGTGGCCGGGCCGGCTGTGACCGAAGGGACGGAGCCGGCGAAGTTGCAGGGGTTGGTGGGGGAATTGCGCGGGTGCGTTAGATAAGCGGCGATTTCAAAGGCCTCTTCGCGAGCAGGCCCGCGCCCACAGTTGACCGTATTCCAGTGACGGAGCGCGGATGAATGTGGGAGCGGGCCTGCTCGCGAAGACGGTAGTGGCTTAAGCGCTGACCTTGAGCCCGATCAACCCGGTAACGATCAACGCCACACTGACCAGCCGAATCAATGCCATCGACTCGCCAAACAGAATGATCCCGGCGATCACCGTTCCGACCGCACCGACACCGGTCCAGATCGCATACGCCGTGCCCAATGGCAACTCCTTCATCGCCAGGCCCAGCAAACCCAGGCTGATGGCCATGGCGGCAACGGTCAGGGCGGTGGGGAGCGGGCGGGTGAAGCCGTCTGTGTATTTCAGGCCGACGGCCCAGCCGACTTCGAACAGGCCGGCGCAAAACAGAATGATCCAGGACATGCATAACCTCCATCGATTGACGGGGTCGTCCCCAGATTAATGACTCGATCGAGCCGCAGGGTCGTCCCCGCGTTGCGCAATATACTGACGAGCATTAACCCGGGGATCAAGTTTCCAGCTCAGTCTGCTGCCCGTTGCGCGAGGTTGTCGCGGTCTTCCTTTTCGCTCATGCGGCGGAAGTACGTCGACAGTAGCGCCCCGGAAATGTTGTGCCAGACGCTGAACAGTGCGCTCGGCACCGCCGCCAGCGGCGAGAAATGTGCACTGGCGAGTGCGGCGCCCAGTCCCGAATTCTGCATGCCGACTTCCAGTGCCAGCGATTTACGTTGAGCCAAGGGCAAGCCGAACAGGCGCCCGGTAAAGTAGCCAAGCAGATAACCGAAGCTGTTGTGCAGCATGACCACGGCCATGATCAGCAGGCCGGACTCGGCGATTTTCGCCTGACTCGCGGCCACGACGGCGGTGACGATGATCACGATGCTGACCACTGACACCAACGGCAATACATCTACCGCATGCCGCACCTTGTCGCCGAGCAGGCGCTGCGCGACCACGCCCAGAACGATCGGCAGCAATACCACCTGCAGGATCGACCAGAACAGCTCCATGAACGATACCGGCAACCACGCCGAGGCCAGCAGCCAGATGAGCGCCGGGGTCAGCAGCGGAGCGAGGAGGGTAGTAACTGCGGCAATCGCCACGGAAAGCGCCAGATCACCGCGCGCCAACCAGGTCATTACGTTCGATGAAGTGCCACTTGGGCAACAGCCGACCAGAATCACGCCGACGGCGATCTCCGGCGGCAGATGGAATACCTGGCAGAGCAACCACGCCACACCGGGCATGATCACGAAATGCGCAACCACCCCCAGCGCCACTCGCCAGGGATGGCGAGCGACGGCAGCGAAGTCGTCGAGCTTGAGGGTAAGCCCCATGCCGAACATCACCAGGCCCAGCAGCGGCACGATCGCGCTTTTCAGGCCGATGAACCATGCCGGTTGCAGGAAAGCCACGACGGCAAATATCAGAACCCAGTAAGCGAAGGTATTGCCGACAAAGCGGCTGAGTGCAGCCAGTGCGCGCATGGCTTGATCCTTGTTATGTGAAAGCGTTAGGAAGCTAAGCATACGTCGCCAACAAAAAGATCGCAGCCTTCGGCAGCGCCTACAGGAAAACTCGTCTCATGCAGGAGCTGCCGAAGGCTGCGATCTTTTAAGCTTTCACACGAAAACGGATCAGATCCCCTGCGGCATCTCTTCCCCACCCAGCGCTTCCACCAGTGCCGGCAGGAAGTCGCCGAAGGTCAGCATCATCAGGGTGAAACTGGCATCCAGCTGACCCAACGCTTCATCGCCACCGTCCTGTTCGGCCTGATCTTGCAGCAGATCCTCGAACTTCAGGCGCTTGACGGTCATCTTGTCGTCGAGCATGAACGACAACTTGTCCTGCCAGGCCAGCGACAACTGCGTGACGACTTTGCCGGTGCTCAGATGCAGCTGGATTTCCTCACTGGTCAGGTCCTGACGCTTGCAACGGACGATGCCGCCGTCTTCGTGGGTGTCGCGCAGTTCGCACTCGTCCAGTACATAGAAATCGTCGGCGGCTTTCTGCGTGGTGACCCACTCGGTCATCACGGCGGTCGGTGCCATTTTCACAGTCAATGGACGCACGGGCAGGGTGCCGATCACTTCGCGCAGGGTCGACAGCAAGTCCTCGGCGCGCTTCGGGCTGGCCGAGTTGACCAGGATCAGGCCCTGTTTCGGCGCGATGGCAGCAAAGGTCGACGAGCGACGAATGAACGCGCGCGGCAGGAAGGCCTGGATGATTTCATCCTTGATCTGATCGCGTTCCTTCTTATAGACCTTGCGCATCTGCTCGGCTTCGATCTCTTCGACCTTTTCCTTGACCGCGTCACGCACGACGCTGCCAGGCAGAATGCGTTCTTCTTTGCGCGCAGAGATCAGCAGGAAATCGCCACTGACGTGTACAAGCGGCGCATCTTCGCCCTTACCGAAGGGTGCGACGAAACCGTAAGTGGTCAACTCCTGGCTTGCACATGGACGCGCCAGTTTGGTGGCCAGTGCAGTCTCCAGCGCCTCGGCATCGACAGGCAGGTCTTGGGTCAGGCGATAGATCAGCAGGTTCTTGAACCACATGGGGTGAGTCACTCCTATATACAAAGGGGGGCATTATTGTCTTCGCCGGGGCATAGGCCAACCCTTCTCTAAGCCTTTGGAAGGCCTCGGAAAATTATTTAAAAAAGTGCTTGCCAGAGGTTGGGGTGCTCCGTAGAATGCGCGCCACACCGAAGCGAAGGGTGATTAGCTCAGCTGGGAGAGCGTCTGCCTTACAAGCAGAATGTCGGCGGTTCGATCCCGTCATCACCCACCATTCGTTTTCAAGCGTTTCGCGCAGCGGTAGTTCAGTCGGTTAGAATACCGGCCTGTCACGCCGGGGGTCGCGGGTTCGAGTCCCGTCCGCTGCGCCATATTCGGTATCTGGAACTGAACACCAGACACCACGCAAAGCCCGCCTTGTGCGGGCTTTTTGCTGTCTGCGATTTATAAAATCGCCGCGCTACTGCGCCGCATTACGGGCATGCCGATAATCGCTCACCGCCTCGTACACCGCTTTGCGCAAGCGATTGATCCCGCCAATTGGCCGATGCGCCTCGATGCCGAACCACGGATTGAACGACAGGTTGTCGCATTGCAGATTCAGCGCTGGCGTGTCGAAGTCCTGAGCCGGCAAAGTGATCCGCGCCACGGTTAAAAACGGCGCATCCTGCTCGCTCCACTCAATGCTGGTGTCTTCGATCGGCATGTACTTGTTCGCATCCTGGCGCTGGATCTGCAAGACCAAACATGCTGGCATCCGATCCGTCGATAACTGCTGATTCAGTGCACCACGCAGGAAATTCGGCAGGTCGTGATTCTGTTTTGGCAAGGTGTAAGCCGGGCAACGACCCGTATCCGGCACAACGCGGAATTTCGCATTGGCCTCACCGAATTTGTAAGGCGATACGGAAAAGTACGTGGTCTCGGTCGGGCTGTCCGGCGGTGGTGACAAGGTGGCCAAGGCGATAAACAGATGGCGTACCTGCCAGGTGCGCGGATCCCAGGTGGGAAAAAACGCCATGACCTTCTTGCCGTCAGCCTGCGCCGCCACATTCTGACGGTACTCGGCGACATCACCTACAAAGAAGTTCGGATGACTGAACATCACGAAGTCCTGTTCACGCCGGTCACCGCTGTCACGGAGCAATTGCGTTCCCGGCACGTCAAGAAGCTTGATTGCCATCCCGCGCGCGTCGCGAATGCTGTCGAATTGTGGATAAGCATTGCCGTTGGACAACCGGATCAGCGCTTGCCAGGTCTTGCCCGGCTCGCTGAACACACCTTGTCGCAGCGACTGCGCCAGTTCCGGTAACACCTGCACTTGCGCCTTCACGCAGCCATGCGCCTTGGCGTGGGCATCTCGCAGATAACGCGTGGGTTCACGGTGCTGGTCGACGATGCGCACTGCGGTTTGGATGACGTCTTGGGTCATCGCCGCTTCGCCTGCTGGAATCTGTTCCTGCGCCGACACCGGCCCGCGATGCTGCCAGGCAAACCACGCGGTGGTGATGGCCCAGCCGAGCAGGGCGATGACCAGCAGGATCAGCAGAGTCTTGCCAAGCAAGCGCCCCAACCAGAGCCAGAAGCGCGCGAGTGGCGGCAGTTCTCTTTTGAATGTCGGCATGATCATGGCAACTGCGCCTCCAGTGGTCCGCCCAATACTTTCAGGTATTCGAGCAGCGCCCAGCGCTCCTCGGGTTGCAGGAGGCGGCCGATCACTCCGTTGCCGCGTGCGCCGGCGCGAAATTCGTGGCCGCTGTTGTGGTTGCCGCTGATGTGCGTGTCGAACAGAAAACCGTTAGTGAAAGGTTCGGTGCGATATCCGAGATGCCGGGGGTCGTATTCGACCGTGCCTTTATAGAAGGTCGTCGCGCGCTCATCCTGCGGTGACAGCAACTGATAGATGCTCGGCACCGAGCCGTTGTGCAGAAACGGCGCAGTCGCCCACACACCAGCCAGCGGTCGAGCCTTGTAAGCGACTTTTTCGCGTACGCCGATCGGCAGGCCGAACCCGTCCATGCGCGGTTTTTCTTCTGGCGTGATCTGCGCTTGGCGATAGGCACGGATTTCCACGAACGCAGTGACGTAAGCCAAGCCCTTGGCCACCGACAGTTGGCTCAAATCGAGCGGCACTTCGGATTCGGGATGCAGCTTGACGTCCATCTTCTCCAGCTCTTTGACATCCCATTGCAGCGCGCTCAGGTCGAAACGGTGGCTGGCGATGTTGTTGGCCGCGTTCGGATCGGTGCCGATCACGTCCACGGGCAGCATGTGCAAGTGCTGCACCCAGCGTTCACCCTCCCAGGATTGGCGCGGGACGTGGCAGCCGGCGCAGTTTTCGACGAACAGCGCGCGGCCCTTGGCGGCCAACGGCTTGTCGATCGCACCGAGCAGATTTTCCGGCCATGTTGGTGGCTTGAGCTGTTGCAAGATTTGTTCAATGGCGTGCAGATCGCGCACGCGCACGCTGGAAGGGTAGCGCTCGGCGCCTTGCAGCGGCTGACCGTTGCCGTCGAAGAAATTCAGCGTGGCACCGACGCCCAGCGCTTCGCCGATATTGCGCGCCATCGGCTGCTGTGCCGAGCCATTCCACTGCACCCATTCGAACGTCCACATGTCCCATAGCTGCGGATAATCTACCGGGGCATCGGCCACGCGGTAGTTGGCAGGGGAAATCGCGTCACCGAAGGTGGCGTTGGCAATTCGGCCGAACGCATCGGTGCGTCCCGGGCCTTCCTCGGTCGGATAGAGGCCGCGATGGGTGTCGTTCCAGGCGACTTTGACGAAAGTGTTCAGCGAGGTTTTGAAGTCTTTGCGCAGTTGTGCGTGGCGCGCGTCGTACTCGTCGGCGAGAACTCGGCGGGCGAAGCGCTCGAATTTCCAAGGGTTGTAATAAGTCGATACCAAACTGGCGACCAAGGCCTGTCCGAAACTGCCTCCGCGCAATGTCGGAACGCTGGACGGCAATACATGTTGCGCGGTGCCGCCATCGATGCGCACGGCCTGACCTTTAAAACGCAACTCGCCGGTGTGGCAAGCGGCGCAGGTGATATCCAGAAAGTGCTCGGAGGCGTTGCCTGGATTCTGGTGGCGGGCAAAACCTACCGGGAGATTGCCGGGGTTGTTCGCGCTGGCTTGCTGTAGCGGATCGACCAGGAAGCCGAAACGGGCGAGGTACTCAGGTGAGGCGAAGCGCTGCTCGGAGAAAGGCAATTCCAAGGCCTGGAACCACTCGTAACGCAGGCCTTTGACTTGCGTACCTTGCGGCGTGAAATAGTAGGTCTGCCGTTGCTGCTCGCTCCACTGATTTAGGTAAAGCACCTGTTGGGGCGGCGTGTAGAAGGGCAACTTAGGATTGGCGACGTAATAGACGATCACCGCAACGGCGATGACCGCCAGCACGATCACCAGACTGATAACGCGGGATAAGAGGCGCAAGTTAAACATCCTTGTCGAATTGTTGCGCTGTTATGCCTGAGCGGCGCTGGCTGGGCAAGTGGCCATTACGCCAGGCGCTGGGGCAAGCGCCAATGATGCTTGTCGTCCATGGATGACAGAAGCTTCATCCAGCCGTTGCCTAAATGCGTTTTAATCCCTGAACTTATCGGAAGATTCCTGCTCTCATGCCGGTAGCCATTGGTCGTGGCGGCCTGATAAGCTCGCGGCTTTACTCGATTGCCCATTCGGCGCATGAACAAGGAAATAGCATGAAACAGCATCGGTTGGCGGCGGCGGTAGCCCTGGTTAGCCTGGTACTCGCGGGTTGTGACTCGCAGACCAGCGTAGAGCTGAAAACCCCGGCGCAAAAAGCTTCCTACGGCATCGGCCTGAACATGGGCAAAAGCCTTGCCCAGGAAGGCATGGATGATCTGGACTCCAAAGCGGTAGCCCAGGGCATCGAAGATGCCGTTGGCAAGAAAGAACAGAAGCTGAAAGATGAAGAGCTGGTCGAAGCCTTCGCCTCGCTGCAAAAGCGTGCTGAAGAGCGCATGGCCAAGATGAGTGAAGAGTCGGCAGCCGCTGGCAAGAAATTCCTCGAAGAAAACGGCAAGAAGGCTGGGGTAACCACTACCGCGTCCGGCCTGCAGTACGAAGTAGTGAAGAAGGCCGATGGCGCCCAGCCCAAGCCGACCGACGTCGTTACTGTTCACTACACCGGCAAGCTGACTAACGGCACCGTATTCGACAGCTCCGTGGAGCGCGGCAGCCCGATCGATCTGCCCGTCAGCGGCGTGATTCCGGGTTGGGTTGAAGGTCTGCAACTGATGCACGTTGGTGAGAAGTACAAACTGTACATCCCTAGCGATTTGGCGTACGGCGCTCAGTCGCCAAGCCCGGCGATCCCGGCCAATTCGGTTCTGGTTTTTGACCTGGAGCTGCTGGCCATCAAGGATCCAGCCAAAGAAGACGCCGCAGCCAAGTAACACGCAGCGGCTCGAAAACAACGCCTCGCTTATGCGGGGCGTTGTTGCATCTGGAGGTTGGCAAGGGTAAACAGAGCGAACTGACGCCGTTCAACACAGTCATAGCTTTGAGGCCGCCCGCGCTAGACGCCCTGAGCCGCCAAGTCAATGAAATATTGGGCTTTTTTATGTGAGTAAAAAACGCCCGATCTGAGCGCAGCCCTTATGAAACGGGGCTCTCAGCGCTGAAATGCAGCTCTGTTCACAAGGTTATCCACAATTTGTGTGGATAACATTTCAACGGGAAGAATAGATGAAAGCTCCGTGGAATTTCGCTCGATTCCTGCCCTTGGCCGGTCGCCTTCTGGCCCGTGGACGGCTGCCTACTTTGCTGTTTGCCGTGGCCAGCAAAGGCGCCGCGCAAGGCAATCGTCTCGGCAAACTCAAAGATGATTTGCGCTTGCTGCAGTCGCTGTGCCTGGCCTACTGGCGCGGCGAATACCGGGCGATCAGTGCCAAGTCGCTGATCTCGGTGGTGGCCGGGCTGATGTATTTCCTGAGCCCTGTGGATGCGATTCCTGACTTCATCCCGATGTTCGGCATGCTCGATGACATCGCGGTTCTCGCCTGGCTGATGAAAACTCTCGACGACGAGCTCAACGCCTTCCGCCTGTGGCGCAAGCGCCAGCAACCGGAGAAGCTGGCGGTGGTCGAACGCCTGCCCGATACCCCCGAGCAGCTGCAACTGCAGGGCCCGAAAAAGCCTTGACCGATAAAGACTGCCTGTAGATAGATACCCCCCGCGACCTTGGCCGCTGTTAGGATTACACTTCTAGGGAAAAGTGCCGACTCGCTAAGTGTTGTTGTCCTACGGGGTAGTCATGGATATTCAGATAATTGCACGCGATGGCGAACCCGAATACGCGGTTCTGCCGTGGGCTCAATATCAGGCTCTACTGAAAGCAGCAGGGATCAACGCAACACCGGCGCAGCAGCCTGCAGCGCCGCTCGCCGCCGCACCGGAGCCGATTCTTCCGGGTCTGGATCAATTACGCAGTTTGCGCGAAGGGAAGGGCATCGCCATCGAGGCGCTCGCCCGCACGGTAGGCATCAGCCCGTCTTATCTGGCCATGATCGAAAGTGGTGAGCGTCAGCCCGACGCCGCGATTCGCCGCAGCCTGGCCTGGGAACTGACGGTGCCAGGTTGGAGGGACGAATCGTGAGCGTACGCATCAGCCGTCAACATTGGGATGGATTGCTGGGGGAACTGGACCAGGCGCGCCGTCAGCGCCATCTTCTGACCTATCGAGCCTTGCTTGAGCGTTTGCAGCTGCCGACGCCGGCGATGCAGACGCTGACGGCTGCGCTTGAGCATCTGGCCGCACTGGATGCGAGAGCCGAGCAGCCGTTGCGCAGTTCGCTGGTCATCAGTCAGGGCGCCAGCCGTTTGCCGCGTACCGGTTTTTTTGAATGTGTCGAGCGCCTGGGGCGCTTTTCCGGGCCGTCGGATGGCGTCGCGGCGGCGTCCTGGCATGCGTCGGAAGTGGTGCGCGTCTTCGAGTACGAGTACCCGGAATCGGCGGAGGCCTGAGTGTTTCTGCGCCTCAAGGCGCGGGCCGGCTACTGGCTGGCCCGCAGGTTGTTTCATTGGTCGTGGTTCGTCCGCCAGCCGCGTGGTTGGCGCTGGCTCGAAGGCCAGTTTGCGCGCATGGCCAACCTCGGCGATGTCGGTGCGCAAAGCTTTTATGGACACATCCTGGCCTTTCGTGGCGTTGGGCTGGGCGCACGTGAAGAAGGCGTGCGTTTACTGCGTCTGGCCGCGTTGGCCGGCGATGGTAAAGCGGCCTATCAAGTCGGCGTGATCAGCCTCGCCGGTACGCCGAGCAAAGCGCCGGATACCGCTGAAGCCGCTCGTTGGTGGAGCATGGCTGCCAAGGCCGGTCACCCGTTGGCCGAGCTGAAGCTGCAACAGCTGAAGGCTGGTGATTCAACGCATTAATTGCATGTATGGCTTTTAAATCAAACGCGGCGTGAGGTTTCCTCACGCCGCGTTTGCGTTTCTGTCTGTATTTTTTTCGGTGGATGTTGGGTTGCAGATTATTCCTACATCCTTTGCCTACTCGCCTGACTTCTTTCTTATTTGATCCCCCGCACAGTTCCCGCGACTCATTTCTTGCGCGAGGGACCGCTCATGTTTCAGCCCGTTTTTCAGCTCATCTTGTCTGCCCGCGTGTGTTGATGGAAGCCATCGCTCGCATCGAGCAGGAGCTCGACAGCTTTCCGCAAACACTCAATCTCTACCGCAAACAGCTCGATCACTGGATCAGTCGCGCAGCCGACCAGGTCAGCGACGCGGCGGACCTGTCGTCGCTGGTGGGCATGGAGCGGATCATCCGCTTCGGCGACCGCAGTACGGCGGTCAGCAGCAGCGACGAAGAATTTTCCTCCAGCGTCGTGCAGTGCCAGCAGGGCGGGCTGATGCAGATCGAGAGCAAATTCGAGTCTGTCTACGATATTCCGCTGGGCAACATTTCCGTCGATGTGGTCGACGTGGATAGCGGCAAGACCAGCCCGGTCACCCTTGATCATCAGGGCAGGGGTGAATTCAGAGGCGAAGAGGGCAAATTCTACCGCGTTCTGGTGCACAGCGCAGTCACCCCCAATCAAGTCGAGAAGCTGTTCCAATCCTACGACGGTTTGACCGGCAAACTAGAAGGCTGGCTGCGTAGCGAATGGCAGGACTTTAAGCCGCAGTGGTCACAGTCGGTGGCCACTGCGGCCAGCAACGGCATGCTCGCCGGCAGTTGGGCAGCCATCGAGGGGGTATGGGACAGCCTCGGTCTGCTGTCGGAAATTCTCCAGGACCCTGGCAAATTTGCCGAGCGTCTGGGCAGCGGCGCAGCTGACCTGATCGAGCTGGCACAGATCGCGCCGGATCTCATGGAAAAGCTGCAGTTGCTGGTCAGTGACGAGGCGGCGATGTGCTTGCTGTTACGGTCGGCGAGCCTGTGGCTGGACATGCTGCCGCCCAGCGAGATTGCCGGCAAGTCCGCTGAAGTGGCGTCGATGATGATCGTGCAATTGATCATCGATGTGCTGATCAGCGTGGTGCTGACCTTTGTCGGAGCGGGTGCGGGGATCGCTTATCTGACGCTGCGTCTGGCTGACCGAGCAGCGCAGTTGTTTAACGTCGCCAAGCGTCTGGTCAAGGCGCTGTTTGGCATCGTCAGCACATTTATTGAATACGTCGACCACTACAAAGCCGTTGCCGCGCGGGGCATCGCCGCCGGGGTGAAAAACGGCCGGATGCAATTGCGTTGGAGCGCTAAGCGCAACGCTTTGTTGAAGAAAGATGAGCCCCACGACGACGTCCCCGAACAGTCAAAAAACCCCAATGGCGACCCCGCCGACTGCGTACCCAAAACTTGCAAAAACGGCTGTCCGGTGTCGATGGTCACCGGCGAAGAACTGCTGACGCTCACCGATGCGGT
>NZ_JBITTW010000039.1:0-60960 GCF_044542195.1 Pseudomonas sp. NPDC079367 | reverse complement strand
TGATAGCGAGCATACGGTACTGTGTGAAATGTAGTAGGAGGGTTTATCGGCGTGGACTTGGGTTTGAGGTGAAGCTATGTTATAGGGCGTGCTCGAAGTCACCCTCAATCTTGCCTTCAAGGAGGCTCGTTCGAAGCGTCATGAGTTCATGACCGTCGAACATCTCCTGCTGGCCCTATTGGATAATGAGGCTGCCGCCACCGTTTTGCGTGCCTGCGGCGCAAACCTCGACAAACTCAAGCATGATCTGCAGGAGTTCATCGACTCCACCACACCATTGATCCCCGTGCATGACGAGGATCGCGAAACCCAGCCTACCCTGGGCTTCCAGCGTGTCCTGCAGCGTGCTGTTTTTCACGTACAGAGCTCGGGCAAGCGCGAAGTGACCGGCGCCAACGTGCTTGTGGCCATCTTCAGTGAGCAAGAGAGTCAGGCCGTGTTCCTGCTGAAACAGCAGAGCGTGGCACGCATTGATGTCGTCAATTACATCGCCCATGGCATTTCGAAAGTGCCGGGGCACGGCGATCACTCTGAAGGTGAACAAGATATGCAGGACGACGAGGGCGGTGAGTCTTCTTCTTCAGGCAATCCTCTGGATGCTTATGCCAGCAACCTCAACGAACTTGCGCGCCAGGGTCGCATTGATCCGCTGGTCGGTCGTGAATCGGAAGTTGAGCGAGTCGCGCAGATCCTTGCGCGCCGGCGCAAGAACAATCCGCTGCTGGTCGGCGAAGCAGGCGTGGGTAAAACCGCAATTGCCGAAGGCCTGGCCAAGCGCATCGTCGACAACCAGGTGCCGGATCTGCTGGCCAATGCGGTTGTTTATTCCCTCGATCTTGGCGCTTTGCTCGCGGGCACCAAATATCGCGGTGATTTCGAGAAGCGCTTCAAGGCGCTGCTCAATGAGCTGAAAAAACGCCCGCAGGCGATCCTGTTCATCGACGAGATCCATACCATCATTGGTGCGGGTGCTGCGTCCGGTGGTGTCATGGACGCGTCCAACCTGCTCAAGCCGCTGCTGTCGTCTGGCGACATTCGTTGCATCGGCTCGACCACGTTCCAGGAGTTTCGCGGCATCTTCGAGAAAGACCGTGCTCTGGCGCGTCGCTTCCAGAAGGTCGATGTCGTGGAGCCGTCGGTGGAAGACACCATCGGTATCCTGCGCGGGCTGAAAGGCCGTTTCGAGCAGCATCACAATATCGAATACAGCGACGAGTCGTTGCGTGCCGCCGCTGAACTGGCGTCGCGCTACATTAATGATCGGCATATGCCGGACAAAGCCATCGATGTAATCGACGAGGCGGGCGCCTACCAGCGTCTGCAGCCGGTGGAGATGCGCGTTAAACGTATCGAAGTGCCACAGGTCGAAGACATCGTTGCGAAAATCGCCCGAATTCCGCCAAAACACGTCACCAGTTCCGACAAGGAGCTGCTGCGTAATCTTGAGCGTGACCTGAAGCTCACGGTGTTTGGTCAGGACGCGGCGATTGATTCGCTGTCGACTGCGATCAAGCTGTCCCGCGCCGGCCTCAAATCGCCGGACAAACCGGTCGGTTCGTTCCTGTTCGCCGGGCCTACCGGTGTCGGTAAAACCGAGGCCGCGCGACAGCTGGCCAAGGCGCTGGGCATTGAACTGGTGCGGTTCGACATGTCCGAGTACATGGAGCGGCACACCGTATCGCGTCTGATCGGTGCGCCTCCGGGCTATGTCGGTTTTGATCAGGGCGGTCTGCTGACCGAGGCGATCACCAAGCAGCCGCATTGCGTATTGCTGCTAGATGAAATCGAGAAGGCGCATCCGGAAGTCTTCAACCTGCTGTTGCAGGTCATGGATCACGGTACGCTGACCGACAACAACGGGCGCAAGGCGGATTTCCGCAATGTGATCGTGATCATGACCACTAACGCCGGTGCCGAAACGGCTGCTCGCGCTTCGATCGGTTTCACCCATCAGGACCACTCGTCCGATGCGATGGAAGTGATCAAGAAGAGTTTCACGCCGGAATTCCGTAACCGTCTTGACACCATTATCCAGTTTGGTCGCCTCAGTCATGAGGTCATCAAAAGCGTGGTGGACAAGTTCCTCACCGAATTGCAGGCGCAGCTGGAAGACAAGCGTGTGTTGCTCGAGGTGACCGATGCGGCGCGCAGCTGGCTGGCGGCGGGTGGTTATGACTCGGCGATGGGTGCACGTCCGATGGCGCGTCTGATCCAGGACAAGATCAAGCGTCCGCTGGCGGAAGAGATTCTGTTTGGCGAACTCGCGGAGCATGGCGGTGTGGTGCACATCGACATCAAGGATGGTGAGCTGACGTTTGACTTCGAGACTACGGCAGAAATGGCCTGACGGCTTGATGTGGATTGGAAAGGCGCCTTCGGGCGCCTTTTTGTTGTCCGGTGTTTTTGGGCTTTGGGTGCATATCCGTTGCTGCGGGGATGGCTTATTGCTGTTTCGCCCTTACGGCGAGTCACCTTTTTCAAGCGCCAAAAAGGTAACCCAAAACGCTAGCTCCTGCGTTCGGCCCTCGCAGGCTCGGGTTCCTTCGCTCCGGGACTGATCCGGGCGCAGCGGCTACGGTTTGCTTCGCTGCACCTCCTTGCGCTGTGTCTGGCTGCGCCAGACGGTCGCTGCGCTCCCACGCCCGGATCAATCCCTCCGCTCAGCCTTCCGACGTCGCCGGTGGATCAAGATCAAAAGCGGTACTCGAGCTAACGCTCATTGTGTTGGAGCAGCCGGAGGCTGCGATCTTTTGATTTGCATGCTGTAAGCGCGAAACCGCCAGTCCCAAAACCTCAAAACGCAGATACAAAAACGCCCGGCATAACCCGGGCGTTCTGTATTGACTTGATTAGCGAGCGCGGTAAGTGATACGCCCTTTGCTCAGGTCATAGGGCGTCAGCTCGACGCGCACTTTGTCACCGGTAAGAATACGAATGTAGTTCTTGCGCATCTTGCCGGAAATATGCGCGGTTACGACGTGCCCATTTTCCAACTCCACACGAAACATGGTGTTGGGCAGGGTGTCGACGACAGTGCCTTCCATTTCGAAGCTGTCTTCTTTCGACATGCAGTAAAGCCCTCGGTATCCAATGAATGGCCCGGTGCAACTGCGCCAGGCAAAAGCGGCGTGCATTGTGCCCGAAAAATGGGGTTTACGCCAAGGGGTTTAGGCCGCAGGTTTAGTTCAGGACGACCCAGCGCTGATTGATCAGCAATTCTATGGGCCGATATTGCGTCTTGTAGTTCATCTTTTTGCAGTTCTTGATCCAGTAACCCAGGTACACCGCCTCAAGCCCCAGCCGCTGGCTTTCGGCGATTTGCCAAAGGATCGCGTAACGACCGAGGCTGCGGCGTTCTTCGTTCGGTTCGTAGAAGGTGTACACCGCCGACAAGCCGTTAGGCAGCAGATCGGTCACCGCCACCGCGAGCAACCGTCCGTCGAGCCGGAATTCATAGAAGCGCGAGAAGGGCAGGTCACGCACCAGGAATGTCGAAAACTGATCACGGCTCGGCGGGTACATGTCGCCGTCGGCATGGCGCTGTTCGATGTAGCGCTGGTAGAGGTCAAAATACTCTTCGCTGAATTGTGGTTTGACCGGTTGCACCTGCAAATCGGCGTTACGTTTGTAGATACGCTTCTGCTGGCGATTGGCGAGGAACTGCCCGGAAGGAATGCGCGCAGGTACGCAGGCATTGCAGTTCTGGCAATGCGGCCGGTACAGGTGATCGCCACTGCGACGAAAGCCCATTTCCGACAGGTCTGCGTAGACATGCACATCCATGGGCTGACTCGGGTCGAGGAACAGCGTCGTGGCCTGCTCCTCGGGCAGATAACTGCAGGAATGGGGCTGAGTGGCATAGAACTTCAAACGCGCCAACTCGGTCATGAATCAACCCTCGGGATAAGCTGGTGGATTAAGTGTAAGCCACCTGCGCAAATGTCGCTCAGCAAACCCAGGTCGCCGAATTCGGTTGATCAAGATGACGCTGCAGATACTCGGCGAATTCGCCGCGCGGGATCGAGCGCGCACCCAGGCTGTGCAGGTGATCGGTCGGCATCTGACAGTCGATCAGTACAAATCCGGTGGCTTTCAAATGCGCTACCAGTGTGGCGAAGCCGTATTTGGAAGCATTGTCAGCGCGGCTGAACATCGACTCGCCAAAAAACAATTGGCCCATCGCCAGGCCATACAGCCCGCCAACCAGTTGTCCATCGTCCCAGACCTCAACCGAATGAGCGAAACCACGCCGATGCAACTCCACATAAGCGTTTTGCATGGGCTCAGTGATCCAGGTGCCGTCGGCGTAGTCGCGGGGCGCGGCGCAGGCACGGATGACGGCGTCGAAATCCTGATCGAAGGTCACCTGGTAGCGCTGCTTGCGCAGCAGTTTGCCGAGGCTGCGCGAAACGTGCAGCTCGTCGGGAAACAGCACGGTGCGTGGGTCCGGTGACCACCAGAGAATCGGCTGGCCCTCGGAAAACCAGGGGAAGCAACCATGGCGATAGGCCTGGATCAGGCGATCAGCGGACAGATCACCACCGGCGGCGAGCAATCCGTTCGGCTCGCGCATGGCTTTTTCCAGTGGCGGAAAGGTCAGGGAGGTACGTTGTAACCAAGTCAGCATGGCATCCAGGCTTGCAGAAGGGGAGGGCGGTCAGGGGCGCGCACGCCCGTGAAAGAGTTTGCCGCGAAACGGCGCCGATGTCCTGCACAGATGTCTGGTGCGGTTGCGCATTGAGCTGCAACTTGATGTGTCGTCCGTGGTCGTAAGCGTGACCGTATCGATGCCTTTTGGGCATTTACGTGCGGTGGCGCTGGCAAGCTTCGCTACGTTCATCAATTACAGCTCATAAGCCTTTGTCACAAAAGACAATGCATGCTCCAATTGCAACCCAGTGCGTGTGCATTTGGCGATGCTCAAGGTCGAGGCCGCAAGCATGGCATCGGACGCGCAAACCCGTACAATGCCGGGTTGTGACGCACTTTATGTTGCGCACCGTGTTTATGGCTGTGTTTATAAAACCAGTGGCACAGTGTTAAAAGTAGTCTCAGTTGAGCTTTTCACCTTTTCTATCTGCCTGGACTGGGCAGTTTTTTATCGTCATTCAATAGATGGACGCGCCTCGGGCGCAGGAAAAGAAGCGTTTTGAAGAAGACCACCGAAGCACCCAAAACAGTCGTTCCGCTCTGGCGCCAGCAACTGCACTACCGGCTCAAGGAAGGTGCATTGATTGCCATTGGCGCCTTGTGCCTGTTCCTGATGATGGCCTTGCTGACCTACGGCAAGGACGATCCGGGCTGGAGCCATAACAGCAAGATCGACGATGTGCAGAACTTCGGCGGCCCGGCCGGCTCGTACAGCGCCGATATCCTGTTCATGGTGCTCGGCTACTTCGCCTATATCTTCCCGTTGCTGCTGGCGGTCAAGGCGTATCAGATCTTCCGTCAACGCCATGAACCGTGGCAGTGGAGCGGCTGGCTGTTTTCCTGGCGCCTGATCGGTCTGGTATTCCTCGTGCTCTCCGGTGCTGCGCTGGCGCACATTCATTTCCACGCCGCGACCGGTTTGCCGGCCGGCGCTGGCGGGGCCCTGGGCGAAAGCCTTGGCGATCTGGCGAAGAATGCGCTGAACATTCAGGGCAGTACGCTGCTGTTTATCGCTTTGTTCCTGTTCGGTCTGACCGTATTCACCGATCTGTCGTGGTTCAAGGTGATGGACGTCACCGGCAAGATCACCCTCGACCTGTTCGAACTGTTCCAGGGGGCGCTCAACCGCTGGTGGTCGGCGCGCACCGAGCGCAAACAACTGGTCGCGCAATTGCGTGAGGTCGATGACCGCGTCCACGATGTGGTTGCACCGACTGTCACCGACAAGCGCGAGCAGGCCAAGGTCAAGGAACGCCTCATCGAGCGCGAGCAAGCGCTGAGCAAGCACATGTCCGACCGCGAGAAGCAGGTGCCACCGGTCATTGCGCCGGCACCGGCCAAGGCGCCAGAGCCGAGCAAGCGCGTGCAGAAAGAGAAGCAGGCGCCATTGTTCGTCGACAGCGCGGTGGAAGGCACGTTGCCGCCGATCTCGATTCTTGATCCTGCGGAAAAGAAACAGCTCAACTATTCGCCCGAGTCGCTGGCAGCGGTCGGTCACTTGCTGGAAATCAAGCTCAAGGAGTTCGGTGTCGAGGTCACGGTGGATTCGATCCATCCGGGCCCGGTGATTACCCGTTACGAAATCCAGCCGGCTGCAGGCGTGAAAGTCAGCCGCATTGCCAACCTGGCCAAGGACCTCGCACGTTCGCTGGCGGTGACCAGTGTGCGGGTGGTCGAGGTGATTCCGGGCAAGACTACCGTCGGTATCGAAATCCCCAACGAAGACCGCCAGATCGTGCGTTTCTCCGAGGTGCTGTCGACCCCCGAGTACGACAACTTCAAATCGCCTGTCACCCTGGCGCTCGGTCATGACATCGGCGGCAAGCCGGTCATCACCGACCTGGCGAAGATGCCGCACTTGCTGGTGGCCGGTACCACCGGTTCCGGTAAATCCGTGGGCGTGAACGCAATGATCCTGTCGATCCTGTTCAAGTCCGGCCCGGAAGACGCCAAGCTGATCATGATCGACCCGAAGATGCTCGAACTGTCGATCTACGAAGGCATTCCGCACCTGCTGTGCCCGGTTGTGACCGATATGAAAGACGCTGCCAATGCCCTGCGCTGGAGCGTTGCCGAAATGGAGCGTCGCTACAAGCTGATGGCGAAGATGGGCGTGCGTAACCTGTCCGGCTTCAACGCCAAGGTCAAGGAGGCCCAGGATGCCGGAGAACCGTTGAGCGATCCGCTGTACAAGCGCGAAAGCATTCACGATGAAGCGCCGCTGCTGCAAAAGCTGCCAACCATCGTCGTGGTGGTCGACGAATTCGCCGACATGATGATGATCGTCGGCAAGAAGGTTGAAGAACTGATCGCCCGTATTGCGCAAAAGGCGCGTGCGGCGGGGATTCACTTGATTCTTGCGACCCAGCGTCCTTCGGTCGACGTGATCACTGGTCTGATCAAGGCCAACATCCCGACTCGCATGGCGTTCCAGGTTTCGAGCAAGATCGACTCGCGAACCATCATCGATCAGGGTGGCGCCGAGCAACTGCTGGGTCACGGTGACATGCTCTACATGCCGCCGGGCACCAGCCTGCCGATCCGGGTCCACGGTGCGTTCGTCTCCGACGATGAGGTTCACCGCGTGGTCGAGGCGTGGAAACTGCGCGGCGCGCCGGAATACAACGACGACATCCTCAACGGTGTCGAAGAGGCGGGCAGCGGCTTTGAAGGCAGTAGCGGTGGTGGCGACGGTGATGATCCGGAAGCCGACGCGCTGTATGACGAAGCGGTGCAGTTCGTCCTCGAAAGCCGTCGTGCGTCGATTTCCGCCGTTCAGCGCAAGCTGAAGATCGGCTACAACCGTGCCGCGCGGATGATCGAGGCGATGGAAATGGCCGGCGTCGTTACCTCAATGAACACCAACGGTTCGCGTGAAGTCCTGGCCCCGGGCCCGGTACGCGACTGAAACGCTACGACTCGGGTGGCGCAATGACGCGCCACCTGCTCTTCCACGAATATTCAAGAGGACTCTCATGCGCCTTATCCGCATGCTGTTGCCAGTACTGGCGCTGACCACACTCACGGCGCACGCCGATGAAAAGGACGTGGCGCGTCTGACCCAATTGCTCGAAACATCGAAAACCCTGTCGGCGAACTTTTCGCAGTTGACCCTCGACGGCAGCGGCACCCAATTGCAGGAGACGACCGGCAACATGACCCTGCAGCGTCCAGGCCTGTTTTACTGGCACACCAACGCACCGGCCGAGCAGACCATGGTTTCCGACGGCAAGAAGGTCACCCTGTGGGACCCGGACCTGGAACAGGCGACTATCAAGAAGCTCGACGAGCGTCTGACCCAGACGCCGGCGCTGCTGCTGTCCGGTGACGTGTCGAAGATCAGCCAGAGCTTCGATATCAGCGCGAAAGAGGCGGGCGGTGTGATCGATTTCACCCTCAAGCCGAAGACCAAAGATACCCTGTTCGACAACCTGCGCCTGTCGTTCCGCAACGGCTTGCTCAATGACATGCAACTGATTGACAGCGTCGGCCAGCGCACCAATATCCTGTTTACCGGGGTCAAGGCCAACGAAGCTGTGCCGGCGTCCAAATTCAAGTTCGACATTCCCAAGGGTGCCGACGTTATCCAGGAGTAACCACCATTCCAAATGTGGGAGCGGGCTTGCTTGCGAATGCGGTGTATCAGTTTATTCACATGCCAACTGACACACCGCATTCGCGAGCAAGCCCGCTCCCACAGGGTGTAATGTTGGTCCTGGTATTCAAATAGAGGTTTCAACGCTACGTGATGGATCTGTTTCGCAGTGCACCGATTGCCCAACCTCTGGCCGCGCGTCTGCGTGCGGCCAATCTGGATGAGTACGTCGGTCAGGAACACGTGCTCGCTCGCGGTAAGCCTCTGCGTGAGGCGCTGGAGCAGGGCGCGCTGCATTCGATGATCTTCTGGGGGCCGCCGGGCGTGGGCAAAACCACCCTTGCACGCTTGCTCGCGGAAGTCTCCGATGCGCACTTCGAAACGGTTTCGGCGGTGCTCGCCGGGGTCAAGGAAATCCGTCAGGCCGTTGAAATCGCCAAGCAGCAGGCCGGCCAGTACGGCAAACGCACAATCCTCTTTGTCGATGAAGTGCACCGCTTCAACAAGTCGCAGCAGGATGCCTTTCTGCCCTACGTTGAAGACGGCACGCTGATCTTTATCGGTGCCACCACTGAAAACCCCTCTTTCGAACTCAATAACGCCCTGTTGTCGCGTGCTCGCGTCTATGTGCTGAAAAGCCTCGACGAAGCGGCGCTGCGCAAACTGGTGCACCGCGCACTCACCGAAGAGCGCGGGCTGGGCAAGCGCAACCTGACGCTGAGCGATGAAGGTTTTCAGATGCTGCTGTCGGCCGCGGATGGCGATGGGCGGCGTCTGCTCAATCTGCTGGAGAACGCCTCCGACCTGGCTGAAGACAACAGCGAAATCGGCACCGAGCTGCTGCAAAGCCTGCTCGGTGATACACGCCGGCGTTTCGACAAAGGCGGTGAAGCGTTCTACGACCAGATCTCGGCGCTGCACAAATCGGTGCGCGGCTCCAACCCCGACGGCGCGCTGTACTGGTTTGCACGGATGATCGACGGTGGCTGCGATCCGCTTTATCTGGCCCGGCGCGTGGTGCGCATGGCCAGCGAAGACATCGGCAACGCCGACCCGCGTGCGCTGAGCCTGTGTCTCGCCGCGTGGGAGGTGCAGGAGCGTCTCGGCAGCCCGGAAGGCGAATTGGCGGTGGCCCAGGCCATCACTTATCTGGCCTGCGCGCCGAAAAGCAATGCGGTGTACATGGGCTTCAAAACCGCACTGCGTGCGGCTGCCGAAAACGGCTCGCTGGAAGTGCCGCTGCACCTGCGCAATGCACCGACCAAACTGATGAAGCAACTGGGTTACGGCGACGAGTACCGTTACGCCCACGACGAGCCGGACGCTTACGCCGCCGGTGAAGACTATTTTCCGGAAGAACTCGAGCCGATTCCGTTCTATCAGCCAGTGCCCCGTGGCCTGGAGTTGAAGATCGGTGAGAAGCTCAATCACCTTGCCCAACTCGACCGGTTGAGCCCTCGGCAGCGGAGAAAATAGTGGTTCCCTTGATCCTCGCAGTGTCGGTTGGCGGCGTTGCCGGCACCTTGTTGCGCTTCGCCACCGGTAATTGGGTCAGCGCCAATTGGCCGCGGCACTTCTATACCGCGACGCTGGCCGTTAATATCGTGGGCTGCCTGCTGATTGGCGTGTTGTACGGCCTGTTTTTGATACGTCCGGAGGTGCCGATCGAGGTGCGTGCCGGGTTGATGGTCGGCTTCCTTGGGGGGCTGACGACTTTTTCATCCTTTTCACTGGATACGGTGCGCCTGCTGGAAAGCGGGCAAGTGTTGCTGGCCCTGGGCTACGCGGCACTCAGCGTATTCGGCGGGCTGCTCGCCACGTGGGCCGGCCTGTCCCTGACCAAACTTTGATAACGAGAAACCGACATGCTCGATTCCAAACTGTTACGTAGCAACCTTCAGGACGTAGCGGACCGCCTGGCTTCCCGTGGCTTTGCCCTGGACACCGCGCGCATCGAAGCGCTAGAAGAACAGCGCAAGACCGTCCAGACCCGCACCGAAGCACTGCAGGCTGAGCGTAACGCGCGTTCCAAATCCATCGGGCAGGCCAAGCAGCGCGGTGAAGACATTGCGCCGTTGATGGCGGATGTCGAGCGCATGGCGGGCGAACTGAGCGCTGGCAAGGTCGAGCTGGATGCGATCCAGACCGAACTGGATTCGATCCTGCTCGGTATCCCGAATTTGCCGCACGAGTCGGTTCCGGTCGGCAAGGACGAAGACGACAACGTCGAAGTGCGCCGCTGGGGCACCCCGACCCAGTTCGATTTCGAAGTCAAAGACCACGTCGCCCTCGGCGAGAAGTTCGGCTGGCTGGACTTCGAAACCGCTGCCAAGCTGTCTGGCGCACGTTTCGCGCTGTTGCGTGGCCCGATCGCGCGTCTGCATCGCGCGCTGGCACAGTTCATGATCAATCTGCACGTCAATGAACATGGCTACGAAGAGGCATACACGCCTTATCTGGTTCAGGCCCCGGCGCTGCAAGGCACTGGGCAACTGCCGAAGTTCGAAGAAGACCTGTTCAAGATCGCCCGCGAAGGCGAAGCCGACCTGTATCTGATCCCGACTGCTGAAGTGTCGCTGACCAACATCGTTGCCGGCGAAATCGTCGATTCGAAATCGCTGCCGATCAAGTTCGTCGCGCATACCCCGTGCTTCCGTAGTGAAGCCGGTGCGTCGGGCCGCGACACTCGCGGGATGATCCGCCAGCACCAGTTCGACAAAGTCGAAATGGTCCAGATCGTCGAGCCGTCGCAATCGATGGAAGCGCTGGAAGGCCTGACCGCCAACGCTGAAAAGGTTCTGCAATTGCTCGGTCTGCCTTACCGCACTCTGGCACTTTGCACCGGTGACATGGGCTTCAGCGCGGTCAAGACCTACGACCTCGAAGTGTGGATTCCGAGCCAGGACAAATACCGCGAAATCTCTTCGTGCTCCAACTGCGGCGACTTCCAGGCCCGTCGTATGCAAGCGCGTTTCCGCAACCCGGAAACCGGCAAGCCTGAGCTGGTGCACACCTTGAACGGTTCCGGCCTGGCGGTCGGTCGTACGCTGGTGGCGGTGCTGGAAAACTACCAGCAGGCCGACGGTTCGATCCGTGTGCCGGACGTGCTCAAGCCGTACATGGGTGGTCTTGAGGTCATCGGCTAAATGAAATATCTGCCGCTGTTTCACAACCTGCGCGGCAGTCGTGTGTTGGTTGTCGGTGGGGGGGAAATTGCCTTGCGCAAATCCCGCCTGCTGGCCGATGCCGGTGCGCTGCTGCGGGTGGTCGCACCTGAAATTGAATCGCAACTGGCCGAACTGGTCGCTGCCAGCGGCGGCGAATGCCTGCTGCGCGGTTACGTCGAAACGGATCTTGACGGTTGCGGACTGATCATTGCCGCGACCGATGACGAAACGCTCAATGCCCAGGTTTCGACCGATGCGCATCGGCGTTGCGTGCCGGTCAACGTGGTCGATGCTCCGGCCTTGTGCAGCGTGATCTTCCCAGCGATCGTCGACCGCTCGCCACTGATCATTGCCGTCTCCAGCGGCGGCGACGCGCCGGTATTGGCGCGTCTGATTCGGGCAAAGATCGAAACCTGGATTCCGTCCACCTACGGCCAACTCGCCGGTCTCGCTGCGCGTTTCCGCCATCAGGTGAAAAACCTGTTTCCCGATGTGCAGCAGCGTCGCGGCTTCTGGGAAGACGTTTTCCAGGGCCCGATCGCCGATCGCCAGTTGGCCGGGCAGGGCGCTGAAGCCGAACGCCTGCTGCAAGCCAAGGTGGATGGCGAGCCCATGGTCACCACGGGCGAGGTTTATCTGGTCGGTGCCGGTCCGGGCGATCCGGATCTGTTGACCTTCCGTGCGCTGCGGCTGATGCAGCAAGCCGATGTGGTGCTCTATGACCGATTGGTGGCGCCGGCAATTCTGGAGTTGTGCCGTCGCGATGCCGAGCGTGTGTACGTCGGCAAGCGCCGTTCCGAACATGCGGTACCGCAGGATCAGATCAACCAGCAACTGGTCGATCTGGCCAAGGCCGGCAAGCGCGTGGTGCGGTTGAAGGGAGGCGATCCGTTCATCTTCGGTCGCGGTGGCGAAGAGATCGAAGAGCTCGCAGCTCACGGTATTCCATTCCAGGTTGTGCCGGGCATCACGGCGGCCAGCGGTTGCGCGGCGTATGCCGGGATTCCGCTGACCCATCGTGACCACGCGCAATCCGTTCGGTTTGTCACTGGCCACCTGAAGGACGGCTCCACCGATCTGCCTTGGGCCGACCTTGTCGCCCCGGCGCAGACGCTGGTGTTCTACATGGGCCTGGTCGGCCTGCCGATCATCTGCGAGCAGTTGATCAGGCATGGTCGTGCGGCCGACACCCCGGCGGCACTGATCCAGCAGGGCACCACGGTCAATCAGCGGGTATTCACCGGTACCCTGGCCGACTTGCCGCGACTGGTGGCGGAGCATGAAGTTCATGCGCCGACGCTGGTGATCGTCGGTGAGGTGGTGCAACTGCGCGAAAAACTGGCGTGGTTCGAAGGGGCTCAGGCGCAGGTCTGAAACCGGGTCGCCTGTTTTGCGGACAGGCGGCCTCGGGTTTGCGTCACTCGGCAGACGGCGTGATGCGACAGCCCTTGCGGTTGCGGATCTGCTCGTCGGTCGGCCGTTCGCGGACGAATTCGAAGCGCGGTTCGCCTTCGTTGTAGTGCACCAGCCAGCCCCATTCCAGTTCGCTTTCGTCCTGTCCGGGATGCGGTGGCCGGGCCCACCAGGGTTCTTTGCTGAGGATCTCGCGCATGGCAGCCTCCGGTTGTTGGCAATCCTTGAACTATAGCTTCCTGTCGCGAGTCGTCAGTACAGGCTGAGCTGATTCGGCCCGATCATGACGATAAAGGGGGGGCATGGCGATGATTGATGGGGTGCGCAACGACGAACCGTCGAAGCGGCTGTTTTTTGCTTTGGATTGCCCGCCGGCGCAGCGCAAGGCCATCGCCCAGTGGCGTGCGGAACTGGGCCTGCGCAGCGGCAAACCGGTTCCGGCGGATAACTTTCACCTGACCTTGCTGTTTCTCGGTGCGGTGCCGCTGGCGCAGATCCACGGTGTTTGCGAAGCCGCGGCCTGTGTCCGTATTCCGGGCGAAGCGTTGCGGGTTGCGCTGGATCGTTTGCAGGTCTGGCATCGCGCAGGGGTGTTGTCTCTGGCACCGGAGCAAGCACCGCCGGCGTTGTTGCGTCTGGTCTACGCGCTGGAACAGGCGATGCTGCCGTTCGGTTTTGAAGAACCGACCCACGAGTTCCGCCCGCACCTGACCCTGGCCCGCGAATACCGTGCGCCGGAACCGGAAGCAAGTACGCCGCCAGAGTTTTTCCTGCGCGCTGAACGCTTCGCTTTGTTCGAATCACATAAGGGCCGTTATCGGGTTGTGCAGGACTGGTCACTGATCTGAGCGGACAAAAAAGGCGCCCGAAGGCGCCTGCAAATTCACCCGAGCCGAGGGAGCCGGGTGAGGCCGTTCAGAGCAGGGGCAGCGGTGGTAAGACGCTGCGTGAACGGGAAAACGTTTTCTGACACAACACCGAATTCATTGTGGGAGCGGGCTTGCTCGCGAATGCGTCGGCATATCTTGCACATTCATTGACTGACACGACGCTTTCGCGCGCAAACCCGCTGGAATATCGGCGTCTTTACTTGCCGAGCTTCACCCGCGTCCAGCCGCGAGTCATGATCCGCTGTGTGGCAATCGGCTGATCCGGCACTGCATACAGCGTCGCCATCACCGCTTGCGACGGATAAGAGCCCGGTTCGTTGCGAATCGCTTCGTCCACCAACGGCGTGGCCGCTGCGTTGGCATTGCTGTAACCGATGCTGTTGGTGACCTCGGCGATGATGTCCGGACGCATGAGGAAATCCATGAACAGATAGGCGTTGTCGACGTTCGCAGCGTCGCGCGGGATCGCGACCATGTCGTAGAAACTGCCGGCGCCTTCCTTGGGAATGCTGTAGTCGATCACCACGCTGTTGCCCGATTCCACTGCACGCGCCTTGGCCTGCAGGACGTCGCCGGAGTAACCGACCGCTACGCAGATATTGCCGTTGGCCAGATCGGAGATGTACTTCGATGAATGGAAATACGCCACATACGGGCGAATTTTCATGAACAGCGCTTCGGCTTCGGCGATGTGCGCCTTGTCCTTGTCGTTCACCGGATAGCCGAGGTAGTGCAGCGCGGCCGGGAGCATTTCGGTCGGCGAATCGAGGAAACTGATGCCACAGGCTTTGAGTTTTTCAGCGTTCTCCGGCTTGAAGAGCAAGTCCCAGGAGTTGGTCGGGGCGTTGGCGCCGAGCATTTCCTTGACCTTCGCCGGATTGAAGCCAATGCCGATCGAGCCCCACATGTACGGGAACGCGTGCGCGTTGTCCGGATCACTGGCCGAGGCGTTTTTCAACAGCACCGGGTTGAGATTCTTCCAGTTCGGCAGCTTCGACTTGTCGAGCGGCTGATAGACGCCGGCCTTGATCTGCTTGGCCAGAAAACTGTTCGACGGCACGACGATGTCGTAACCGGATTTGCCTGCCAGCAGGCGCGCTTCAAGGGTTTCGTTGCTGTCGAAGACGTCATAGGTCACGCGAATGCCGGTCTCGTCTTCGAACTTTTTCACAGTGTCCGGCGCGATGTAATCGGACCAGTTGTACACACGCAGCACCTTGTCGTTGGCCTGGGCGCCCATGACCATTGCGCCCATCAAGGACAGTGTCAGCAGAGTCCTGCCAAACGTTTTCATCGGTACAACTCCCTTCTTTTTATTCAAAAACACAACTTGATCGACGAGCCCTCGGTAGGAGCTGACGAGTGCAACGAGGCTGCGATCTTTTGATCTTGCTTTTGAAGAGCAAAAAGATCGCAGCGTGCCGCAGCTTCTACAAGGCGGTCGCCGCACGTTGCGGCTGCCACGACTCATTTGCGGTCTGATCCATCGCTTCCTGAATCGCCCGTTTGCGATTGGCTTCCGCCTTGCGACCGAAATACCAGACGAGGAAAGTCACCAACGACACCGCCAGCAGAATCAGGCTGGCCACGGCGTTGATCTCGGGTTTCACACCCAGACGCACCGCCGAAAAGACTTCCATCGGCAAGGTCGTGGAGCCGGGCCCGGAAACGAAACTCGCCAGCACCAGATCATCCAGCGACAAGGCAAACGACATCATCCCGCCCGCAGCCAGCGACGGCGCAATCATTGGAATGGTGATCAGGAAAAACACCTTGAACGGCTTCGCACCCAGATCCATTGCTGCTTCTTCGATCGACAGATCCAGCTCGCGAAGGCGCGCGGAGACTACCACTGCGACATAGGCTGCACAAAACGTGGTGTGGGCGATCCAGATCGTCACGATGCCACGCTCCTGCGGCCAACCAATCAGCTGCGCCATCGCCACGAACAGCAGCAACAGCGACAGGCCAGTGATCACTTCCGGCATCACCAACGGCGCGGTGACCAGACCGCCAAACAGCGTGCGGCCCTTGAAGCGCGTAACGCGAGTCAGGACGAAAGCGGCGAGGGTGCCCAGTGCCACCGCAGCAATCGCGGTGTAGCAGGCGATTTCCAGCGAGCGCACCACCGAGCCCATCAGTTGCGTGTTGTCGAGCAGGCCGGCGTACCACTTGATCGACCAGCCGCCCCACACTGTCACCAGCTTCGAGGCGTTGAACGAGTAGATCACCAGAATCAGCATCGGCAGATAAATGAACATCAGACCGAAGATCAGCATGAACTTGGAAAAATTGAAGCGTTTCATCCCCGTGCCTCCATCTCTTTGGCCTGGCTGCGGTTGAACAGCAGAATCGGCACAATCAGGATCAACAGCATCACCACCGCCAGCGCGGACGCTACCGGCCAGTCGCGGTTATTGAAGAACTCTTGCCACAGCACGCGGCCGATCATCAACGTCTCCGGGCCACCGAGCAATTCTGGAATCACGAACTCGCCGACCACCGGAATGAACACCAGCATGCAGCCTGCGATGATGCCGTTTTTCGCCAGTGGCACAGTGATCTTCCAGAAATTGTTGAAGTTACTCGAGCCCAGATCCTGCGCGGCTTCCAGCAGGCTGTTGTCGTGCTTGACGAGGTTCGCGTAGAGCGGCAGAACCATGAACGGCAGATAGGCGTAGACCACGCCGATGTACACGGCAGTGTTGGTGTTGAGGATCTCGATCGGGTGATCGGTGAGCCCGGTCCACATCAGAAACGCGTTCAGCAGACCGTTGTTGCTGAGGATGCCCATCCACGCGTACACGCGGATCAGAATCGCCGTCCAGGTCGGCATCATGATCAGCAATAGCAGGACGTTTTGCGTTTCCTTGCCGGTCTTGGAGATCGCGTAGGCCATCGGAAAGCCGATCGCCAGGCACATCAGCGTGCTCAGTGCCGCGACTTTCAGCGAGCCCAGGTACGCCGACAGGTACAGCTCATCTTCACCAAGCAGGGTGTAGTTGCCGATATTCAGCAGCAGCTGGAATTTCTGTTCGGCGAACGTGTAGATCTCCGAGTAAGGCGGGATCGCCAGCGCAGCTTCCGAGAAGCTGATCTTCATCACCAGAAAGAACGGCAGCATGAAAAACAGAAACAGCCAGATGAACGGAATGCCGATCACCAGTTTCCGCCCGCTGGGCACCAGGCGCAGGAATTGCTGATTGAAGGTTCTCATGAGCGCAGCACCACGCCGCTGTCGTCTTCCCACCAGACGTAGACCTTGTCGTCCCAGGTCGGCCGCGCGCCACGGCGTTCGGCGTTGGCCATGAATGACTGGACGATCTTGCCGCCGGGCAACTCGACGTAGAACACCGAGTGACCGCCGAGGTAGGCGATGTCATGGACCTTGCCTTCAGACCAGTTGTAGCGGAACTCCGGTTGGGTGGTGCTGACGAGCATTTTTTCCGGGCGAATGGCGTAGGTGATCGACTTGTCCTGCACCGAGGTGCTGACGCCGTGGCCGACGTAGATCTTTTGCTGCAAGTCCGGGCTGTGAATGATCGCGTGGCCTTCCAGATCCTCCACCACGGTGCCGTCGAAGGCGTTCACGTTGCCAATGAACTCGCAGACCATGCGGCTGACCGGCGCTTCATAAATGTCGACCGGGCTGCCGATTTGCGCGATCCAGCCCAGGTGCATGATCGCGATGCGCTGAGCCATGGTCATGGCTTCTTCCTGGTCGTGGGTAACCATGACGCAGGTCACGCCGACGCGCTCGATGATTTCCACCAGCTCAAGCTGCATCTGCGAACGCAGCTTTTTATCCAGCGCACCCATCGGCTCGTCGAGCAGCAACAGCTTCGGCCGTTTGGCCAGTGAGCGGGCGAGGGCAACGCGCTGGCGCTGGCCGCCGGACAACTGATGCGGGCGGCGTTTGGCATATTGGGTCATGTGCACAAGACGCAGCATCTCTTCGACGCGGGCATCGATCTCGCTGGCGGGCAAGCGGTCCTGTTTGAGGCCGAAAGCGATGTTCTGCGCAACCGTCATGTGCGGAAACAACGCATAGGACTGGAACATCATGTTGATCGGCCGCTCGTACGGCGGCATGTCAGTGATGTCCACGCCATCAAGCAGAATCCGCCCCTCGGTCGGCCGCTCGAAACCGGCGAGCATGCGCAGCAGAGTCGATTTGCCCGAACCGGAACCGCCCAGCAGCGCGAAGATTTCGCCCTGATGGATCTCCAGGGACACATCGTCCACGGCCACGGTTTCGTCGAACTTCTTGGTGACACGATCGACTTTCACCAACACCTTTTTCGGTTGCTGATGACCTTCGAGTGCCTTGCGGTAAGTGCTGGAGGCGTTTGCCATGTGAAACTCCCAACAGGTGTCGTGTGCCTGGCCAATGTGGCCGGGCTTAAGTGGATTGCAAGCCTGTAAGTGCGATGTCAGTCATTACAGATCCCCTGTGGGAGCGGGCTTGCTCGCGAAAGCGCCGTGTCAGTCGATAGGGTGGGTGTCTGACACACCGCCTTCGCGAGCAAGCCCGCTCCCACAGGTTTTGTATTGATCTGATGCATATCGCTCGAACCGATCCGGCTTGTTCGGCGCCGCCGTCCTGGCTGCCTGGGTCGTACTTGTTGTTATTACGGGTATCGCTGTTCACGACTGACGGATGTGCAAACGCGCACCCGCCAGCCGTGGGGGCAGTAAATCGTCAGTTGTTCCGCGATTGCGTCAGCGCTGACTGCGCTTCACCGCCCGTCGCCGGCACGCTGCGCCGAATGCCTGGAAAATCTTCAGGTAGTTCGGGTTGTCCAGCACTTGCCATTCCGGGTGCCATTGCACACCGAGGGCGAAGGTCGGGCTGTGCTCTACCGAGATCGCCTCGATCAAGCCGTCCGGTGCCACGGCTTCGGCACGCAGGCCGGGGGCGAGGCGATCGATGCCCTGGCTATGAATCGAGTTGACCTGAAACTCACCCGGCAGCTCGAGCGCTTCGAACACGCCGCCCGCGAGCACCGTCACCGCGTGGGCCGGTGCGTATTGCACGGCCACGTCGGGGCTGTCGGCCTCGCGGTGATCGAGCATGCCCGGCAGCTCATGCACCTTCTGATGCAGGCTGCCGCCGAACGCCACGTTCATTTCCTGAAAGCCACGGCAAATGCCCAGCACCGGAACGCCCGCGGCGATGGCTGCACGCAATAAAGGAAGGGTGGTGGCGTCGCGGGCCGGATCATGATCCGTGCCGGGGGCGCTGGCCGGGCCTTGATAGTGGAAGGGCTCCACGTTCGAGGGCGAGCCGGTCAGCAGCAGACCGTCGAGCTGACCGAGCAGGTCGTCGATTTCAGTCAGATTACCGAGGGAAGGAATGACCACCGGCAGCCCCTGGGCGCCAACGCTGACAGCACGTACGTACTTGTCGCCGCTGATGTGATAGGGGTGCAGGCCAATCTGTTTGACGCACGCTGTAACGCCGATCAATGGCTTGAATGCCATTTTTATTCACCTCGAAGTCTGTCACTTGAACGAGCTTTTCCGGAGCTTAGCGTCGTTGATTTTAATTAACAACTGCCATGTAAAAAATTCTAAACGCCGTTCATCAAATTGCTCAGCGTTACCTGGGTTTAGGGACGTATATGGCACGAGAGTGTTAAGAAAAGCCCGAAAAATAAAGGCTTCAGGGCAGGCTGTTCGCTATTGACTTCACTTTGCCTTTCGGATTGACTGGCTGCGCAACACAGTGGTGAACATAATAATTAACAGCTAAATAGGTGCATCATGTCGGTCCCTCTGCGTACCGTTCAACTCAACGAAGCCAACGCATTCCTTAAGAAATATCCTGAGGTTTTGTACGTCGACCTTCTGATTGCGGATATGAACGGTGTGGTGCGCGGCAAGCGCATCGAACGCACCAGTCTTCATAAGGTGTACGAAAAAGGCATCAACCTGCCGGCGTCGCTGTTCGCGCTGGACATCAACGGCTCGACGGTGGAAAGCACCGGTCTGGGCCTGGATATTGGCGATGCCGATCGCATCTGCTACCCGATCCCCGGCACCCTGAGCATCGAGCCGTGGCAAAAACGCCCGACCGCACAGCTGCTGATGACCATGCACGAGATCGAAGGCCAGCCATTCTTCGCTGACCCGCGTGAAGTGCTGGCCAACGTTGTGCGCAAGTTCGACGACCTCGGTCTGACGATTTGCGCCGCGTTCGAACTGGAGTTCTATCTGATCGACCAGGACAACGTGAACGGTCGTCCGCAGTCACCGCGCTCACCGGTCTCCGGCAAGCGTCCGGTGTCGACTCAGGTTTACCTGATCGACGATCTCGACGAATACGTCGATTGCCTGCAAGACATTCTCGAAGGCGCGAAAGAGCAGGGCATTCCCGCTGATGCGATCGTCAAGGAAAGCGCCCCGGCGCAGTTTGAAGTCAACCTGCATCACGTCTCCGACCCGATCAAGGCGTGCGATTACGCGGTGCTGCTCAAGCGTCTGGTGAAGAACATCGCCTACGACCACGAGATGGACACTACCTTCATGGCCAAGCCGTATCCGGGCCAGGCCGGTAACGGTCTGCACGTGCACATTTCGATTCTGGATAAAGAGGGCAACAACATCTTCGCCAGCGAGGATCCCGAGCAGAACGCCGCACTGCGTCACGCGATCGGCGGTGTGCTCGAGACCCTGCCGGCGCAAATGGCGTTCCTTTGCCCGAACGTCAACTCGTACCGCCGCTTCGGCGCGCAATTCTATGTGCCGAACTCGCCAAGCTGGGGCATCGACAACCGCACCGTGGCCGTGCGCGTGCCGACCGGTTCCGCCGATGCTGTGCGCATCGAGCACCGTGTTGCCGGTGCCGATGCCAACCCGTACCTGCTGATGGCGTCGGTGCTGGCCGGTATTCACCACGGCCTGACCAACCAGATCGAGCCGGGCGCCCCGGTTGAAGGCAACAGCTACGAGCAGAACGAACAGAGCCTGCCGAACAACCTGCGTGATGCCCTGCGCGAGCTCGACGACAGCGAAGTCATGGCGCGTTATATCGACCCGATGTACATCGACGTGTTTGTCGCGTGCAAGGAAAGCGAACTGGCCGAGTTCGAGAACTCGATCTCTGACCTTGAGTACAACTGGTATCTGCATACGGTCTAAAAGCCAACACCTGACCCTGTAGGAGCTGCCGAAGGCTGCGATCTTTTGATCTTGCCTGGGAAAAAACAAAGTCAAAAGATCGCAGCCTTCGGCAGCTCCTACCGGGAGTTCGGGTTACCAGATTCCGTTTGGCGTGCGTTCGCCCGTCCCCAATCCTTTTGTCGAGCTCAACACAATGATCACAACCCGCAACGACTGGGAACAACGCTTCCAGTCTCTGTCCATCGAATCGCGCGCTTTCATCAATGGCGAATACCGCCCGGCGATCAGCGGCGACACCTTCCAATGCCTGAGCCCGGTCGACGGCCGTTTTCTCGCCGCGGTCGCCAGCACCGATGAAGCCGACGCCAACCTCGCCGTCGAAGCCGCGCGTCAATCGTTCAACTCCGGTATCTGGGCGAAAAAAGCCCCGGCCGAGCGCAAGCGCATCCTGATCCGCTTCGCCGATCTGATCCTGCAACACCAGGAAGAGCTGGCGCTGCTGGAAACCCTCGACATGGGCAAACCGATCAGTGACTCGATGAGCATCGACATTCCCGCGACCGCCAACGCTATCCGCTGGAGCGCCGAGGCCATCGACAAAATCTACGATGAAGTCGCTGCCACCCCGCATGATCAGCTCGGCCTTGTCACTCGTGAACCCTGCGGCGTGGTCGCGGCGATCGTGCCGTGGAATTTTCCGCTGATCATGGCCAGCTGGAAGTTCGCCCCGGCGCTCGCGGCGGGTAACTCGTTCATTCTCAAACCGTCGGAAAAATCACCACTGACCGCCATCCGCATCGCGCAGCTTGGGCTGGAGGCCGGGATTCCGAAAGGCGTGTTCAACGTGCTGCCGGGTTACGGTCACACCGTCGGCAAAGCGCTGGCGTTGCACATGGACGTCGACGTGCTGGCCTTCACCGGCTCCACGGCGATCGCCAAGCAACTGATGATTTACGCCGGTCAGAGCAACATGAAACGCGTCTGGCTCGAGGCCGGCGGCAAAAGCCCGAACGTGGTATTTGCCGACGCCCCGGACCTGCGCGCGGCAGCAGAAGCGGCGGCCAGCGCCATCGCCTTCAACCAGGGCGAAGTCTGCACGGCCGGTTCGCGCCTGCTGGTCGAGCGATCGATCCGCGATCAGTTCATTCCGCTGCTGGTGGACGCGTTGCAAGCCTGGAAACCGGGGCACGCACTGGATCCGGCGACCACCGTCGGCGCCGTGGTCGACCAGCGTCAACTGGACAATGTGCTGCGTTACATCAGCATCGGCCACGAGCAGGGCGCCGAGCTGATTGCAGGCGGCCAGCGCACCCTCGAGGAAACCGGTGGGCTCTACGTGCAGCCAGCGATTTTCGACGGCGTAACCAACGCGATGACCATCGCGCAAGAAGAAATCTTCGGCCCGGTGCTGTCGCTGATCACCTTCGACACTGCCGAGCAAGCGCTGCAGATCGCCAACGACAGCATCTTCGGTCTGGCTGCCGGTGTGTGGACGAGCAATCTGAGCAAGGCCCACACCTTTGCTCGGGGCCTGCGCGCCGGTAGCGTCTGGGTCAACCAGTACGACGGCGGCGACATGACCGCGCCGTTCGGTGGCTTCAAGCAGTCGGGCAACGGTCGCGATAAATCGCTGCACGCATTCGACAAGTACACCGAGCTGAAAGCGACCTGGATCAAGCTCTGACTCTTTTACAGCGGCGGTCGCCCTTGGTTGGCGGCCTTCGGAGAAACCTATGAAACAGCAACACGTAAACAGTTACTACGCGGCCACGCGCAATGAAGTCATTGACTTCCCGATTCTCGAAGAAGTGGTGGACTGCGATGTCTGCATCATCGGCGCCGGTTATACCGGTCTGTCCTCGGCGCTGTTTCTCAGCGAAGCCGGTTATAAAGTCACGGTGCTGGAAGCGGCGAAAGTCGGCTACGGCGCCAGCGGGCGCAACGGTGGGCAACTGGTCAACTCCTACAGCCGCGACGTCGATGTCATCGAAGAGCGCTACGGCGACAAGACTGCAGAAATCCTTGGCAGCATGATCTTCGAAGGCGCCGATATCATCCGTTCGCGCATCAAGGATTACGGCATCAAATGCGACTACCGCCCGGGCGGTATTTTCGCCGCGATGAACAAGAAGCAACTCAACGGTCTGGCCGAGCAGAAGCGCAACTGGGAACGCTACGGCAACCGCAATCTGCGGATGCTCGACGCAGCGGATATCCGTCGCGAAGTCGGTTCCGATGCTTACGTTGGCGGTTTGCTGGACATGCAGGGCGGCCACGTTCATCCCTTGAACCTGGCCCTGGGTGAAGCCGCCGCCATCGTGCGTTTGGGCGGCATGATCTACGAGCAATCGGCGGCGGTGGAAATCACCTACGGCGAGCCGATCACCGTGCGCACCGCCAAAGGTCTGGTCCGCGCCAAATATCTGCTGATCGCCGGCAACGCTTATCTGCCGCAAGGCCTCGACAACCGCGTCACCGCGAAAAGCATGCCGTGCGGCTCGCAAATCGTCGTCACCGAACCGTTGACCGAGCAGCAGGCGCGCAGCCTGATTACCCACAACTATTGCGTCGAAGACTGCAATTACCTGCTCGATTACTACCGTCTCACCGCTGACAACCGTCTGCTTTACGGTGGTGGTGTGGTCTACGGCGCGCGGGAACCGGACGATATCGAGCAACTGATCCGGCCGAAGATCCACAAGACCTTCCCGCAGCTCAAAGACGTGAAGATCGACTACCGCTGGACCGGCAATTTTCTGCTGACCATGTCGCGCATGCCGCAATTCGGCCGCATCGAAAAGAACGCCTACTACATGCAGGGTTACAGTGGTCACGGTGTCACCTGCTCGCACCTGGCCGGCAAACTGATCTCGGAAATGATTCGCGGCGACGCCGAACGCTTCAACGCTTTCGCCTCACTGCCACACATGCCGATGCTCGGCGGCCGCACGTTCTCCGCGCCGCTCACCGCTCTGGGCGCCGTCTACTATTCGCTGCGCGACCGTTTCGGCGTCTGAGTAACCGCCCCGGCGGCGGCCCCCAAGCCTCCGCCGGTTTTTCTGACATACCTGAGGACAGCAGATGTGAGGGGCCTGTCATCAATGCAGCTGGCACACCAGAGATCAAACTGTGGGAGCGGGCTTGCTCACGAAGGGGCCATATCAGCCAACATGGGTGTCGCTTGACACTCCGCTTTCGCGAGCAAGCCCGCTCCCACAGGGGAATCGGTGGTGTTGGAAGATGTTGCGCCTGGCGCCAGTTGAATGTGGGAGTGGGCTTGCTCACGAAGAGGGAGGTACATTCAGCAATGATGTTGCCCGACCTGCCGCTTTCGCGAGCAAGCTCGCTCCCACATTGGCTGTATTGCCATGGCAGAAGGGAGTTTCGTCTCACCATCCATCGAACCTGCTGAGCAACACCTGCAAACGTGATTTAATAGCCGCCTTTCACGGTTCCGGGACACGGGAGCAACGTGATCCGCGCGACCTGCGCGTCACCCGCCACCCACCCCCATTACCCTTAAGTACCTCAACATAAGGCTGTCATGGATACGGGTTCTCGACTCAAACTAGTACGCGAAAGCTACAAACTCTCCCAGCGCGAGCTCGCCCGGCGTAGCGGCGTGACCAACGCGACCATCTCGCTGATCGAACAGAACCGCGTCAGCCCCTCCGTCAGCTCGCTGAAAAAGCTGCTCGAAGGCATACCTATGTCCCTGGCCGACTTCTTCACCTTCGACCAGCCCCCACGCGAACACCAATACGTCTTCCGCGCCAATGAACAACCCGACCTCGGCCGCCACGGCCTGCGCCTGCTGCTCATCGGCGCCTCCGTCCCCAGCCGCCAGATGCGCCTGCTGCGCGAACAATACGCCCCCGGTGCCAGCTCCGGCGAAGAGCCGATTGTTCACTCGGAAGGTGAGGAGTGCGGGTTGGTAACGCGCGGGACTGTTGAGTTGACGGTGGATGGCTCGGTGAGCGTGTTGAATGCCGGGGATGGGTATTACTTTCCGACCACGTTACCGCATAAGTTCCGGAATATCGGGGCGGACGAGGCTGAGATCATTAGCGCGAATACGCCGGCTAACTTCTGATTGATGCGTCAGGCATTAACCATGCGCTGTAAGTAAATCCGACGCCTGTTGAAGGGCGTCGGATTTTTTTGAGTCGAGGAAAAGTTTGTAGGTTTGACGGTTTTTATTTGTAGGAATGCTCTGAATGAGTGCGTGATGATGCAAGGTTAATGACGTTAGGGGGGGGTGGTATGGTTACATGGCTTATGATATTGACGTGCTTCTATCTTGGTTGATCAAGACTTTGTATTGTCGAGCTAAACTTGTTGATTTTTAATGACTTGATATGGGGGTGTCATAAGTTGAGTATCAGGTTTCTATGTCAGGTTGTTATTTTGTTCTTTTTAACTATCGCATTCAGTTGTATTTTCGCGTTAGTTCTAATGAATTTTTTGAGTCAGATTTTACCGCTGGGAGGACTGATCAGGAAATTTTCTGAGGGTTTGATGCTTCTGGTTTATCTGTATGTAAATTTTTTTTACTGCTTTCCTGTTCAGATTGCTGAGTTGCGAGGTCGGTATGTCGGGACTGGACGCTATCCAGCCTGGGTACGGTATTTCATCGCTGGCAGTTGCGCACTTATATTTGAAGAGGTTGTTTATTATTTTATTAGCGATACTTGGGGATTGTCAGAAGTGCTGTGTAGGATGCTGAGTTTTTTAGTGTTCTTCGCTTTTTACGGATATTTTATGTCCGGGAAAGGATTTAAAGGTGGGCGATAGTGTTGGTGGTTGATTTGTTGTGATTTCGTTGTCGATGTTTCTTATAGTGATTCCGTCAATCAACGCCTCAAAAGCCAGTGATATTTTCCCCATTTGCTTATAGGCTCGCTCATAATTCACAGGGTCGCGAGTGAATAGCTCCACTGAGTCGGTTTTTCGAACGGGTTGAAGTATGCTGAAGATAGACAGCCCTATGTCAACACCGAAGTAGGCGATATTTCCATGGGAAATGTCACCCGCTAAGAATTGATAGAGTTTGCGTATTGGGCCAACTACTGCTGGGTTTTCAGGGCCGTTGTGAATGTTTGCTAGTCCTTCATATATGTTGTTAGCTCCGTGTAACGAGTAGACTGAGCCGGCCACTGCGTTTGTTGGTGTTCTGGAAGCGAAATGTACTGAGCCAACTTGGATTTGCATCATCCCCGCAGCAACACCTACACCGTTTTGAGCATAGAACGATACCTTGTTCAGTAACTCAGTATGTTCCTCCCTAAGCTCCTGCAACCCTTGCTTGGCGCTGATAACGCCTTCATCAACAGCTCGAATAATCTCATTCGCATAAGACGAAACGACCTCGTTAAATCGAAGCTGATTGAAACTGTCATACAGTTGAGTCGCGCCAATCTGACAGCCGAATGCGACCAGATCGGCAGCTGCTCGGGTAACATCGTTGATGTCGCACAAATCCTCATTCACCGTCATTTCCCCAAGTGCTGAAACCGCACGTGCCCGCCTGGAGGTGCATCCAACTGATTTCGCGATAGGTGAAGGACACCAATTCTTGGGGCTGTGCGTCATTCAAATGAATGGCGTGGGGAACCTGGAGGTTGATGTGGGCAATTTTTGCGCCGGTTATGTGGATTTTGAAGTACTTGTCCTGTGTGCCAGCGGGGGAGGTTCGGTAGAAGACGATGGTGCAGTCCAGCACTTCTCGCTCATGAAGTGCGGCGAAGAGCAGTGGTGAGGATTTGTCGATGTTCTTGGTGATCATGATCGGCAAGTGTTGGCCACGATCTGCGGTGACGCCGCCGTTATTGCCGGTGGTCATGTTGTGGGAATAGGCCAGTACCATTATCTCGTCAAGGTGGCCCAGTTGGCACTTGTTGCCGATGGAGTTAGTGTCGGAGCATCCGGCGGAGACCAGCCCTTGTCGATTTCCAGTGATACTCATGTAGCTGTGATTGGCCATGGATGCGCTGCCTTGTTTAAAGGTTAGTCTTGCTCGCAGAGTAACCGTCAATTTAAGCCAGTGCCGAGAGGCAAAGTTTCGGTGTTCATCGATCTCAGATAAGTCTTACAAGGGCGGCGGACGTCAGGAAGTGAAAGTTCTGAGTGCCCACGATGGTGAGGTCGGTTTAAGGTCGCTTCACAGTCCGGTGGAGCAAGCCCTCTCGCCACATGGATGGTTTCCTATGAAGTTGCGGACCTCGAAATCGCACGAGCCTGTTGGGCGATAACCATTCGTCAGCCGCCCCGCATTTTTGCTGCACACCTGTTTCCAATGCGTACCTGACCCTCGCAAAGGAACCGCCAACATGCGCCAATCCAACCTCGCAGCACTGACCCTGGCCACGCTGTTATCCGCCACCTCGCTCTACGCAACAGCCGCCAGCGACACCCCGGCACCCACCGCTAACGACGGCAATAGCCAAGCCAACCCGAGTGCGCCGGAAGACATTCACTCCAACGGCGCCACCGTGCCCAAAGGCACTCAGGGCAACACCACCAACAATGACGGCTCAACGCCTTCAGGTTCCAAGCCCAGCGGCTCGAAGCAATCGAATGACAGCGGCACCAGCAGCGGTGCTGGTGAAGGTTGAGGCTGTTTGCAGATGCAGCAAGCCCGGCATCGCGCCGGGCTCTGCAACAGATCAACCGATAACAGGCGCTATTTCGCCTTCCAGTTGCCCCCACTGTTCTCACAATCAATTTTCGCCTGAGCCAGATGTTCACCGTCGTAGTAATACGTGGTGACTTTGGCGTTATCAGGCATGTTCAAGGGTTTGGCGCTTTTGTCTTTGCTGGTCGAGTGCGGGTTGGCCAGGGATTCCTGGGTCAGGCGGGCGCTGCAGGTGGCCTGGTAGTGATCGTCGCAGCGATCAACTTTTTTCTTGGTGGCGTTGAGGGTGTCCTTGGTTTCGTTGCTGCATGACCAGTTGATGGAATCGACGGGCATGCCTTCGTATTCGTAGCAGCTGTGGGTTTCCACCGCCGGCACCGAGGCGCTTGAGGAGCGGGTGTGCACGTCGCAGCCTTCGGCCATGACGCAGGTGGGGATGATGGCGAATGTGGCGATCAGAAGCAGCAGTCGGGTTTTCATCGGCAATTCCTCTCCAATGGCGCCGCGTCCGATCGATGATTTGGCGCTTGTCTGGTTTCGAGGCGGCGAGGGCGGGCAAGGTTCAATCGGCTTTGCGCTGCGCGTTCTTCGCTTACACTGCGCAACAATCAGAAACATTCAGCGCAGGATTCGATTCCCATGGCCCAATCCCTCGAACGCGCCATCGCCATTGCCGCTACGGCCCACACGGGGCAGGTGGACAAGGGCGGCGCGCCGTACATTCTTCATCCGCTGAAAGTCATGTTGCGCATGCATACGCTGGAAGAGCGCATCGTCGCTGTGCTGCACGACGTGGTCGAGGATTGCGGCGTCAGTCTTGATGATTTACGCCGCGAAGGATTCAGCGAGGAGGTGCTGACCGCGATTGCAGCTGTGACGAAATTGCCCGGTGAGTCTTACGAGGATTTCGTCGACCGCGCCGCGCAGAACCCGATCGGGCGCGTGGTGAAACTGGCGGATCTGGAAGAGAACAGCGATATCTCACGGATTGCCTCGCCGAGTTGGGAGGATCTGGAGCGGATCGAGAAATATCGGCGGGCGATTGCACGGCTTCGCGCTTAGGAATGCAACCCCCCGTAGGAGCTGCCGAAGGCTGCGATCTTTTGATGTTGTTTTTGCAAGATCAAGAGCAAAGATCGCAGCCTTCGGCAGCTCCTACATGTGGACGCTGTAGTCAGTTGGATAGCCAGGAAGGCGAACTATGAAATCCATTGTGTGCTTGTTGTTTGCGGCTGGTTTTGGCGCGCTGTCCCCCTCACCCAGGGGGACTGAGCGCGTGCACCGGGATCCGGCGCAAAGATGGTTGCGTGAGCAATTGCTCGCCTCGGTTTGATGCATGTTCAGGCGTGGCCCAGGGCAATCGCGAACGAGACGACGATCATGCAGGCGAAGGCGAAATTGAGATTCATGGGCTGGTCATCCTGAGCTTTTGAGAGTGGGGCCATTGTGAACAGGCGCAGCGCAAAGAAAAAATTCGCCGTGTTGATTCCAATGATCGAAAGCATTGATAGCCGCTGCGTTTGTATTTGCCCGGTGCTTTGGCTAGTCTCGCTGAAACCTGCAACTACAAGCACAAACAGGCGCAACCATGCACGACCACTCCATCGCTGAACTGCCGTCCCTGCGTCGGCAGAAAATCCTTTTGCTTCTTGAGCGTGACGGCAAGGTCATGGCCTCCGAGCTGAGCCAGCATTTCGCAGTCTCCGAAGACACCATCCGCCGTGACCTCGCCGAGCTGGACAGCGCCGGCCTGGTGCAGCGCGTGCATGGCGGCGCGCTGCCGCGACCGAAGGACTCCGGCAAGGATTACTTCACCCGCCTGGATGAGACCGACGAGGTCAAAGTGCGCCTGGCGCAGTTGGCGGCGCAGCACGTCGAGGACGGGCAGATTGTGCTGTTCGATTCCGGCTCGACCACGTTGCAGGTGGCGCGCGCCTTACCCGCCAATGTCCGCATCACCGCCGTGACCGCTTCACCGCTGACGGCGATTGCCTTATCCGAATACAAGGGTGTGAAAGTGATCCTGGCGGGCGGTGAATTGAATCCGCATTCGATGTCGGCGAGTGGTCAGGAAGCGCTGCGATTGCTGGCGGGAATCAAGGCGGATCTGGCGATTACCGGGGTCTGTGCGATTCATCCCGAGGTCGGCATCACCTCGCTGCATTTCGATGAAGTGCCGATCAAGCAGGCGATGCTCGACAGTGCAGCGCGGGTGATTGCGGTGACCACGGCGGACAAGTTGGGGGCGGTGGAGCCATTTGTAGTGGCGCCGTGTACGCGCCTGCATACGTTGATTACCGAGCGGCATCCGGGGTCGGGGAGTGTGGAGGATTATCGGCGGTTGGGGATTGTGGTGGAGCAGTTGCCGGATTGAATTATTTGGGGTGGATGTGAGGGCCCGGTCGCGAGCAAGCCCGCTCCCACATGTAAGCTGCAGTGAAAACATGGCCCTGTAGGAGCTGCCGAAGGCTGCGATCTTTTGATTTTTTTAAAACAAGATCAAAAGATCGCAGCCTTCGGCAGCTCCTACAGTTTGGATCAGCGCAACCGCTCAAGCATCTGGTAATACCACATTCCCGCTGCCAGTAATGGGTTGGCGAGCAGGTCGCCCATGGGGACGCGAATGTGCTGGCACGCGGCGAATGTGTCGAACTGTTCCATCTGCCCGGTGATCGCCCGGCTCATGATTTCGCCCATGATGTGCGTGGTGGCGATGCCGTGCCCCGAGTAGCCCTGGCAATACCAGACGTTGTCCGAGAGCTTGCCCAGTTGCGGGATGCGGTTGATGACGATGCCCATGGCGCAGCTCCATTGGTAATCGATTGGCACGCCTTTGAGCGCCGGGAAGGTGCGCTCGATACACGGTCGCAGCTCCGCAGCAATGTCCCGGGAATCCTTGCCGCTGTAGTTGGCGCCGCCGCCGAACAGCAAACGGCCGTCGGCAGTGAGCCGGTAGTAATCGAGGACGAAGCGGCAGTCGTACACCGCAAGATCTTCGGGGTTGATCTGTTTCGCCAGATCACCCAGCGGCGCGGTAGTGACGATGCCGCCCATGGCCGGGAAAATCTTGCCCTTGAGCTGACCCGGTTCGAGCTTGTGATAGACATCGCCGGCGAGCATCACCTGACTGGCGTCGATCTGGCCGTGGGCGGTGCGCACGCCGGGGTTGTCGCCGTGAATGATCTCCAGCACTTCGCTGTTCTCGAAGATCAGCGCGCCCAGACTTTCGGCTGCGCGTGCTTCGCCAATGCACAGGTTGAGCGGATGCAGGTGCAGGTTGCGGGTGTTCTTGATTGCGCCGTGATAGAGCTCGCTTTGCAGTAAGTCGCGAACCTGGTTGCGGTCAAGCAGACTTACTTCATCACCCAGACCGCGGCGCACGGCTTCGTCGTAATCCTTGCGCAGATCCACCATGTGGCTCGGCTTGTATGCCGCGTGCAAATGGCCGTGTTTGAGGTCGCACTGGATCGCATATTTTTCGACGCGCTGGCGGATGATTTCATGCCCGCGCCAGCGCAGGTGCCAGATGAAATCATCCACGTCATCGCCCAGTTTTGCGCGCATCTGTTTGCGCATTGCACCGTCGCCGGAGAGGCTGCCAGTCACTTGCCCGCCATTGCGCCCGGTGGCGCCCCAGCCAATTTTGTGGCTTTCGACAATGGCGACTTTCAGGCCTTTTTCCGCCAGCTCGACAGCGGTGGCAACGCCGGTGAAGCCGCCGCCGATGATCACCACATCGACCTTGTGCCGGCCCTGCAGGGGCGGGTAGTCGGTGTCCTGATTGAGGGTGGCGGTGTAATAGGAATTGCAGCGAATGGTCATGTCAGGATCCACATAAAATTCGGAAGTCATAATGCAATCCCCTGTGGGAGCGGGCTTGCTCGCGAAAGCGGTATGTCAGTCACCCAAGATGTTGAATGTGACCACGCTTCGCGAGCGAGCGAGCACGCTCGCACAGGTTCGGTGTCTGATCGTTAAGCCTCGGTCAGGTACCAGCGCCAATCCTGCTCACCCACTTCAGCCATGAACTGCCGATACTCGGCACGCTTGACCGCCAGATACACCCCAAGAAATTCCTGCCCCAACGCTTCCCGTGCCCACTGTGAATTTTCCAGCGCCTGCAATGACGTCAGCCAATCGGTCGGCAACAATTCTTTTGCCTGAGCGTAACCATTGCCCTCGACCGGCGCGCCCGGATCCAGCTCCTCACGAATGCCGCGATGTATCCCGGCAAGAATCGCCGCTGCCGCCAGATAAGGGTTGGCGTCGGCGCCGCAAATACGATGTTCGATGTGTCGCGTAGGGGCCGGGCCGCCCGGCACGCGCAGGCTGACCGTGCGGTTGTCGACACCCCAGGTCGGCGCCAGCGGCGCGTAGCTGTTGGCCTGGAAGCGTCGATAAGAGTTGGCGTTGGGGCAGAACAGCAGCAGCGAATCGAGCAAGGATGCGAGCATGCCGCCGATCGCCGTGCGCAGCAGCGGTGTGCCGGCCGGGTCTTCAGAGGCGAACAAATTACGCCCCTCGGCATCGGCGAGGCTGACGTGCATGTGCATGCCCGTACCGGCCAGATCATCGAACGGCTTGGCCATGAACGTTGCCTGCATGCCGTGCTGGTGCGCCACGCCTTTGACCAGGCGCTTGTAGCGCACCGCCTGATCCATCGCTTCCAGCGCATCGCCGTGTTCAAGGGTGATTTCCACCTGCCCCGGCGCGTATTCGGAGATTGCCGTACGCGCCGGAATGCCATGCAGCTTGCAGGCGCTGTAAAGGTCGGCGAGGAACGGTTCGATCTGCTCCAGCTCGCGCAAACCGTAGACTTGCGTGTGTCGCGGTCGACCGCCATCAGCGTCCCGCGCCGGTTGCGGGCGGCCGTTGTGATCACGTTTGGCGTCGAGCAGATAGAACTCCAGCTCGCAGGCCATGATCGGGTGGTAACCCTCGGCCTTGAGCCCGTCAATGACTTTGATCAGCAGGTGACGCGGGTCAGCGATGCTCGCCGGCATGCCCTCGGTCGGGTGCATGCTGACCTGCACCGCGGCCATCGGAATTTGCCGCCACGGCAGGCGCACCAGACTGCCTTGCAGCGGATAGGCGCGGCAGTCGATGTCGCCGACGTCCCAGACCAGACCGGAGTTCTCGACGTCTTCGCCTTGTACGGTCAGGCCAAGGATGGTGCTTGGCAGCGGTCGGCCGCTTTCGTACACGGCGAGCAGTTCTTCACGGTGCAACAGCTTGCCGCGCGGCACGCTGTTGGCGTCGAGGATAAACAACTCGATCATGTCGATATCGGGGTTTTGTTCAAGGAACAGGCGGGCGTCTTCGATGGCTGCGAATTTCATGGCAAATCACTCACGATGGCGCCGCACAGGCGCGCAGATTCGGCCGGATACGACGCGACAAAAAAGCGCACGTGTCCCGGCAGGGATATCAGGGAAAGAGAAATTGACTGTCGCGGGTGTCAGTTCGCGCGATCAGGCAGGAACGGCGATATCCGGCGGGCGTGCAGAGTGACGCAGCTTGGAACGGCGCAGGGCCATGGGCAGATTGACGATGCGGTTCATACGCGGCCCCGTATGCAGTGGGCGCGTACAGCAGAGACGTGCAACCTTTGGGGTTGTTGTGGTGACGTACTCATAACGCGTGTTTCCGTTGGCGGAAAGCGTCGGCGGCAGGGTGGGCCCGGCGACCGGTGTGCCCGGATAGTAAGGGGGAATTTGCGCGCATGTAAACGGGAGATTCGCCGATGGCGGTTTCCCGCGTTATTCAGCGCAGCACGTAATCGTCCGGTTGCGGCGCGGGTGGTAACGGCGAAACGCCGAGTTCGTGCAACACGTCGCGCTCCAGCGTACGCACCAGCGCGTCGGTCGGCAGATCGTTTTCATCGCGCCCGAACGGGTCTTCGAGTTCATCGGCAATCGCGTCGAAGCCGAAAAAGGTGTAGCTGACAATTGCCGTGAACAGCGGCGTCAACCAACCCAGCGATTGCGCCATGGCGAAGGGCAGCAGCAGGCAGAACAGGTAGATGGTGCGGTGCAGCAGCAGGGTGTAAGGGAAGGGCAGTGGCGTGTTCTTGATCCGGTCGCATACGGCCTGGGCCTGGCTCAGGCAGGTCAGGTGACTGGCCAGTAATTGATAACGCCATGGCGACAGCGCACCGGCCGTTTCCAGCTCGCAACATTGGCGCCCGACCTGATGAATGATCTGTGCGCAGTGATCCGGCGCAGCCTCGTCGAGTGGCGGGCTGAGCCAGTCGGCACTGGCCTGTGCCTCGCTCTCCGAGCGCAGCCGTGCGTTCAATGCATGGGCGAATCCGCACAGGTTGCGCAACAGTTGCTCACGCCGGCGGGTGTCAGCGATGCCTTGGGTTTCACGCATCACCGAACGCACCCGCAGCAGCACATCGCCCCAGGCCTTGCGCCCCTCGTACCAACGGTCGTAACAGGCATTGTTGCGAAAGCTGAGGAAGATCGACAGCGACAGCCCCAGCAGGGTGAAAGGCGTCGCGTTGATCTTGGCGAAATAGCTCGGTACCAGGAGCTCAATCAGCACAATCCCCGCCGCCAGCAGCGTCAGCATCAAGGTGCGCACGGCGATGCGTTTGGCGATCGAGCCTTTGAGGGTGAACAGCACGGCGAACTGATTGGGTCTCGGTCTGACGATCATCTCGCGGTCCCGGTTGCGCGGCGAATCAGCCGCCGGTCATGTTCATGAAACGCACCACTTGCACGTCGTCGTTGACTTCGAAGTTGTGTCGATACGGCTTGAGTTTCATTGCTTCGATGATTGCGTTTTCCAGGCGTTCCGGGTGGCCCGGATGTGCGCGCAACACGGCTTTGAGATCCATTGAATGCTCGTTGCCCAAGCACAGCAGCAGGCGCCCTTCGACGGTCAGGCGCACGCGATTGCAGGTGCCGCAGAAATTGTGACTGTGCGGCGAAATAAAGCCCAGGCGAATGTTCGGTGCTTCCGCTACGCGCCAGTAGCGCGACGGCCCTTGCGTCGATTCGGTCGAGTCGATCAGGGTGAAGCGTTCGGCGATGCGTTCGCGCACTTGCGCGCTGGAGTAGAACGACTCGGCACGGCTGTGTTCGGCAATCGCGCCCAGTGGCATCTCTTCGATGAAGGAAATATCCAGATCACGCTCGATGGCGAAACGGACCAGATCGTTGATCTCGTGATCGTTGCGCCCCTGCATCACCACGCAATTGAGTTTGGTGCGGGCGAACCCGGCGGCGCGAGCAGCATCGATACCCTCGATAACCTGCGCCAGATTGCCGGTGCGGGTCAGCTCTTTGAAGCGCTGCGGATCAAGGCTGTCGAGGCTGATGTTGAGGCGCTTGACGCCTGCGTCGAACAGCGGCTGGGCCAGTCGGCCCAGTTGCGAACCGTTGGTGGTCAGGCACAGTTCGCGCAGGCCGGGCAGGGCGGCGATCTGCTCGCAGAGTTGTACGACGCCGGGGCGGATCAGCGGCTCGCCGCCGGTCAGACGGATCTTGCGCGTGCCGAGGGCGACGAAGCTTTGCGCCACCTGGAATAATTCTTCGAGGGTGAGGATCTGCTGGCGCGGCAGGAACTGCATGTCCTCGGCCATGCAATAGACGCAGCGGAAATCGCAGCGGTCGGTGACCGACAGGCGCAGATAATCCACGCGGCGGTTGTGACCATCGATCAATTCACGCTGTGTCATGGGCTCGCCTCGTGGATGTGGAACGCCGTCAGCGGGCGCAGATTGCGCAGGGTAGGCTGCCCTCGCCACGCCGTCCAATCACTCTGGCTGACCGAGTGATTGACGGCGTCGATGAGGCTTACGGTGCGCCGAACATTGCCGTCCAGTAAATGCCGGCGTTGCTTTTCGGATCGGTCGCATACGCGGCGCCCAGTTCCTGATATTGCGGGTTCATCAGATTGGCGCAATGGCCAGGGCTGGCGAGCCAGCCGTCGACGACCTTGCCGACGGTGTCTTGCCCGGCGGCGATGTTTTCACCGACCAGTTGCCCGCTGTAGCCGGACAGCTCGGCACGGTCGCCGGGCGTGCGGCCATCGCGGTCCTTGTGGTCGAGATAATTGTTGTTGGCCATGTCGCGGCTGTGATCCTGAGCGACAGTGCCCAGCGTGGCGTTCCAGGCCAGCGGGGCTGCCGCCGCGAAGGACTGGCCGCCGCACTGACGGGCCTGACTGCGGGCGGTATTGAGTTGCGCCAGCAGCTTTTGCCCTTCGCTTTGTGCATCGCCCAGTTTCGCTGTCAGCAGCGGCCGCGCGAGGACGATGCGCCAGTCGCGGTCAACGCGGTTTACTCCGATATCGACGAACTGCGGATCCAGCACCACCTGGCAGAAGCTTTCCTTGATCGCCTGCATTGCCGCCGCTGCATCGCGCGGGCCGTTGAGGGTGATCGCCTGCACATTGACCATCGGGTAGTGGGCGCTGGTCATGGCCTGCTGCAGATCGACCGCGCCGCTGGCGGGCAGTCGCAGCCGTGGATCGGCCGACAGCGGGGGCAATTCGTTCGACGCCTGAGTGCCGCAACGCTGCGGCTGGCTGCGATAGCTGTTGATCGACTCGATCAATTGCAGTTCATCGGCGGCCAGCGCCGGGGTGGCTAGCACCACGCCCAGCGACAGTGCGGCGCAACGCAAAACGGACGGCATGAAGCGCATGGAAATCTCCCTTGAGCTGAATGCGTCCATGATGCGCGAAAGGCCCCCGGTGGGTGAATGTCTTTTTCTTTTCGGGCGGATTTTTTCTGCGCTGGTGCGCCCGCACATTTGCTCGCTACACTCTGCGCAGACCCCGCAAACCGGGCGTCTCACCGACGTAACATCTTGCCCCCGGCGGGCGCTGACGGAAGAACCGACATGGGATTGAAAGGCTTGGCGGGCGGTTTGTTGTTGATCTTTTTGACCGGCGCAGCATGGGCCGGCGCTCAGGCCCCGATCGAGGCCAAAGCGGAACAGAAAGCCGAGGTGCTCGAGGAGAAAGCGGCGGATAAAGTCAGCGCAGCTCCGGCGCCTAAATCCGAAGCGATCACCCCCACCGAAGCGCAAGCGGTGGATCCGGCCGGCGCCGCGCCGCTGGACGATCCGCTGACCTGTCTGGCGCGCAGCATCTATTGGGAAGCCAAGGGCAAGGACACCCCGGAAATGGAAGCCGTCGCCAGCGTCGTGATGAATCGCCTCGGCCATGACGGCTTTCCCGACACGGTGTGCGCGGTGGTCAAGCAAGGTTCGGAAAGCGGCAATTGCCAGTTTTCCTGGTGGTGCGATGGCAAGCCCGATCAGGTCAAGGAAGACGCCGAATACGCGCTGGCCAAGGAAATTGCCGGCAAGGCGTTGAACCGTCAGCTCAAGGATCGTACGCGCGGCGCCTTGTATTTCCACGATCGCGGCGTGCACCCGAGCTGGGCCAAGGCCTATCGCAACACCGCGCAGACCGGCAGGTTCCTGTTCTACAAACCCGCCGGCGGCGACGCGCGTTAGCTGGCGTGGGTGTTGAGAATGCTCGCCACCTGCTGCGGCTGGCAGTTCAGGTACGGTGACTTTTGCAGCCAGCGCTGATCCGGGTACCAGGAAAACATGAACTGGCCGTTCTTCAGGCGATCGATCACCTGTTTGGCGACCTGCGGCCGCACGGCGGGGCAACCCTGACTGCGGCCGATGCGTCCCTGGCGCTTGCTCCACAGCGGGTTCACATAACTGGCGGCATGAATCACGATCGCGCGATCACGGGCCAGATCATTGAAACCGGGCTCCAGACCGTCCATTCGCAGGGAATAGCCGTGGGTGCCTTCGTAGCTTTCCTGAGTCCGGAACAGGCCGAGACTGGACTGGTAACTGCCTTCGCGATTGGAAAACTGCGTGGCGAAGTTTTCCCCGGAGTTGGAGCCGTGGGCGACCAGATCGCGCAACACCAGCTTCTTTTTATTCAGGTCGAAGATCCACAGGCGGCGCTCGGTGGACGGTTGCGAATAATCGATGATCGCCAGATGCCGCGAGGTTTTCGCGCCGTTGTTGACCGCGCATTGCATGGCGTTCAATGCACCTTTGAGCGCTTGGGGATTGAGTTCCGGCGCAGCGTGGGCGAGGCTGTTGTAGAGAACCGGCGATGGCTTGCCGGCGGCAAATACTGGGCTGGTCACGGCGACAAGGGTCGCGGTGCTCAACAGAAGTCGGCGCAAAAACGTCAACATTTTATAAAGTGTCCTCACTTGCTACATAAACGGCACTTTGGCTCCTGACTCCCAGTCAATACCCGCAGGCTCGCGGTTCGAGCCTGACTGTTCAGCGCACCTGATGTAAGGTTGACCGTCATCTGGACGGCCATGGATTGGAGTAAAGCAGTTGTTCAAAAAGTACGCATGCTACTTGAGCATTTGTTTGCTCGCTGCGCCGTTTGTCGCTTGCGCCGATGAAGCGCTGCCTCCGCTCGAGACTCTGCCGACGCCGGCAACACAATTGCCGGTCGAGCCGCGCAGCCCGCTGCAAGCGGTGTTGATCAGTCTGGCGCAGTCATGTCCGGCGATTGCCCCGCGTCTCAACGCCCCGGCGCTGAGCCAATTGCAGGCGTTCTATGAACAGCAGGACTGGATGCCGGTGTGGGCGAGTGATTCGGCACGCTTGCCGACATTGCACGCACAATTGCAGCTGTTGGCCGATGATGGTTTGAATCCGGATCGTTATGCCGTGGCAGCAACGCCGCCGCAGGATGGCGAGTTGTGTGCCGACATCGATATCAGCCGCAACTACCTGCAGGCGTTGCAGGATCTGCATTACGGTCGCCTGTTGCAGTCGCATTTCGAGCCGCTGTGGCGTGTCGACGGCCCGCCGACCGACCGTCAGGCGCGATTGCTCAGCATCGCCGTGCCCGGCATGAATAACATTCCCGCAGCGTTTGATCTGGCCCGTCCGCACCTGCCGCAGTACCAAAGTCTGCGTCAGCTCTATGCCGCGCAGCGCTTGCAGGCTTTGCCGCAATGGCAGCCGGTCGGCAATGGCCCGTTGCTGCGCCCGGCGATGGAAGATCAGCGCGTGCCGCAATTGGCGCAGCGTCTGTATAACGAAGGCTATCTGGCACACGCGCTGGTAACGCCGGACAATGCCTACGACGACGTGCTGGTGGAAGCAGTGAAGCATTTCCAGGCCAGCCACTCGTTGCAGGCTGACGGCGTGGTCGGGCCGGGCACCATAGCCGAGCTGAACATCAGCCCAGTGACGCGCCGCGATCAACTGCGGGTCAACCTTGAACGTTTCCGCTGGATGTCCCAAGACCTGGAGCCCAGTGGTCTGGTGGTCAACGTCGCGGCCGCTGAGCTGACGCTGTATCAGGGCGGTCAACCCGTGTGGCAGACCCGCACTCAGGTCGGCCGCGCCGAACGCCAGACACCGCTGCTCAAATCCCGTGTCACGCGGTTGACTCTGAACCCGACCTGGACCGTGCCGCCGACCATCTGGAAAGAAGACAAGCTGCCGCAGATCCGCAAGGATCAGACCTTCCTCAGCCGCCAGAACCTGCAAGTGCTCGATGCCAACGGTCAGCCCCTGGCGGCGGCGGATATCGACTGGGACAACCCCGGTAACATCCTCCTGCGCCAGGATGCTGGCCCGCGTAATCCGCTGGGGCAGATGGTGATCCGCTTCCCCAACCCGTTCTCGGTGTACCTGCACGACACGCCGAGCAAGGCGCTGTTCGACAAAGGCCCACGGGCATTCAGCTCCGGCTGCGTGCGCGTCGAGCACCCGCTGCAACTACGTGACCTGCTGCTGTCACCGGCAGAAAAAAACCGCACCGACACGTTGCTGGCGACCGGTACTACCCACGAATTTCGTCTGTCGGCACCGGTGCCGATCCTGATGACCTACTGGACAGCGCAAGTCGACAGCACCGGGCGTATCCGCTATGCGCCGGATATCTACAGCCGCGACAGCGCATTACTGGTGGGGCTTGATCGGGCGCATTGAGGGCTTACGGGGTAATACATCAGCAATGACATTGCGCGCGCGACCGCTTTCGCGAGCAAGCCCGCTCCCACAGGGTCTTGGAGGTGTTGGAGGATCTTGCATCTGGCGCCCGTTGAATGTGGGAGTGGTGGTGCTGGGAAATTTTGCGTCTGGCACCCGTCGAATGTGGGAGTGGGCTTGCTCACAAAGAGGGCAGTGCATTCAGCAATGATGTTGACTGAATGGACGCTTTCGCGAGCAAGCCGCTCGGACAGGGTCTTGGAGGTGTTGGAAGATTTTGCATCTGGCGCCCGTTGAATATGGGAGTGGTGGTGCTGGAAAATTTTGCGTCTGACACCCTTCGAATGTGGGAGTGGGCTTGCTCACGAAGAGGGCAGTGCATTCAGCGATGATGTTGACTGAATGGACGCTTTCGCGAGCAAGCCCGCTCGCACAGGGTGTTGATGATGTCGAAAGTTTCAGCGGCTGGCCCAGATCGCATCCCAGAGCGGGTAATCATCAAGCTTTTGCACCAAGCCCGCGCATAGGGGGTTGGCCACCACATATCTGGCCATTTGCACCAGATTCTCTTCTTGCCGTAGCGCACGATCATGAGAGCCCTGTTGCCACAGGCTGCCTGTTCTATCGGTCGTCTTATTGATGGCTCGGGTGCTCAGGGACTTCGTCTGGCACATCAGTTCTCCCAACGTTCCTTTCTGCAACTGGACCAACCAATGGAAATGATCCGGCATGACCACCCAGGCCAAGGTATCGGCCAAACCGTCTGCTTGCGCTTGTTGGAACTGGTTAGCTACTAATCTGCCGAGATCGTGATTCTTGAAAACCGGTACACGGTGCAAGGTGTTGGCGGTGAGCAGGTAAATGCGGTTACTTTCGCAGAAGCGGCCGATTCTGAGACGGTGAGACGAAGATCGCTCGGGCATTCCTTTGCCTTGTTCGTGATTGATTTGAGTGGAAGGCTAGTTGAGCGGGCAGAACCGGATGCGATGATTGTTGGCAGGATGTGTCTGCGCATCAGATTGCTGCGACGGGATTCAGCAATGATGTTGCCTGACCTGACGTTTTCGCGAGCAAGCCCGCTCCCACAGGGGAACTGATGGTGTCGGCAGATTTTGCGCCTGGGGCTGGGCTTGCTCACGAAGGTGGCGGTACGTTCAGCAATGATGTTGCCTGACCTGACGCTTTCGCGAGCAAGCCCGCTCGCACAGGGGAACTGATGGTGTCGGCAGATTTTGCGCCTGACACCTTTGAATGTGGGGCTGGGCTTGCTCACGAAGGTGGTGGTACGTTCAGCAATGATGTTGCCTGACCTGACGCTTTCGCGAGCAAGCCCGCTCCCACAGGGGAACTGGTGGTGTTGGCAGATTTTGCGTCTGGCGCCCGTTGAATGTGGGAGTGGGCTTGCTCACGAAGGTGGCGGTACGTTCAGCATGATGTTGCCTGACCTGACGCTTTCGCGAGCAAGCCCGCTCCCACAGGGGAACTGATGGTGTTGGCAGATTTTGCGCCTGACACCCGTTGAATGTGGGAGTGGGCTTGCTCACGAAGAGGGAGGCGGATTCAGAGCAGATCGCTGAGCATCAGTCCATTTGATGCCTATCCCTTGCCCGCCCGCCATAAATACCACGCCGCCACGGTGCGATACGGGCTCCAGGCTCGGCCGATCTCGATCATTTGTTTGCGTGTGGGCTGGATGTCCAGGCCTTTCAAACGTCGATAACCCTCGCGCACGCCAAGGTCATCGGCGGGGAGGATGTCCATGCGTTCGAGGCTGTAGATCAGCAGCATTTCCACTGTCCAGCGCCCGACGCCGCGCAAACTGGTGAGGCGTTCGATCAGCGTTTCATCGTCCATCGCCCGCGCAGTCAGGTAATCCGGCACCACGCCGTCCAGCGTCGCCTGGGCGATCCCCTGAATCGTTGCGATCTTGCTGGCTGAAAACCCGCAAGCGCGCAATTGCTCGACATCCATGGCGAGAATCTGCGCCGGGCGCGGAAACGTCTGCCCGGCAAACAGCCCCACCAAACGCCCGAGAATCGCATCGCCAGCCTTGGCGTGCAGTTGCTGATAGGCAATCGCGCGCACCAGCGATTCATACGGATCGCGCGCCGGATGCGGCTGATGCAGGCACGGTCCAACGGCGCGGATATGGCGCTGCCAGTCAGGGTCTATAGCGGCCAGAAAGGTGCTGGCCACGCCATACCCGTCAGCCATGCCGCCGTGAATCGGTCGTACTCATCCAGATCCCTTTTGCCTGATGGGTTGCATGCTTCAAAAAGCCAATGGGTGAGTCGTTTGCAGCGCGGCGTTCTCCAGCCTGAGCAGAAACGCCTTGCGCGGTTGTCCGCCACCATAGCCGGTCAGCGAGCCGTCCGCGCCAATCACCCGGTGGCAAGGCACCACGATCGACAGGCGATTGTGCCCGTTGGCGAGGCCGACCGCGCGGCTGGCGCCGGGTTTTCCCAGCCCCGCCGCGATGGCGCCGTACGTGCTGGTGTGGCCATAGGGAATTTGCAGCAGCGCCGCCCAGACCTCGCGGGCGAACGCGCTGCCGGGCAGGTGCAACGCCACGTTGAATTGGCTGAGTTTGCCGGCAAAGTAAGCCGCCAGCTCCCCTTCGATCTGCTGCAAGTGGGCATTGTGTCCCGGCGCGACCGCATAGCCATAACGGTTCTGCAGGGCTTCGACTTCACGCGTCAGCGCCGGGCGATCGAGAAACTCCAGCAGCACCAGCCCACGCCCCTCGGCCATGGCGATCATCGGCCCCAGCGGCGTGGTCAGGCGGGTAAACAGCAACGGTTCACTGTTGGCCGCACGGCCGGGGGTGATGTGGAAAGACTTCTGAAACGCGTCGCGAAAACCGCTCAGCGATTCATAGCCGGAATCGAACGCGGCGTGATCAATCGACGTGCCTTGCCTGATTCCGCCCAACGCCATGCCGAGGCGACGGGTGCGCAGCCAAGCGTGGAACGTCATGCCCAAGTGCTGCTTGAACCAGCGTCGCAGCTTCAGCGGCTCTATGCCCTCGGCGAGCAATTGCGCATCGCTCCAGCGCTGTTCGGGGTCGGCGTCTACTGCGTTGAGCAGGCGCTGCACCCAGTCCGGGGCGATGGCCGCCGCGTCCAGCGGTTTGCAGCGCAGGCAGGCGCGATAACCGGCGCACAGGCATTCGTCGGCGTGGGCGAAGAATTCGACGTTTTCCGGTTTCGGCTTGCGCGCCGTGCAACTGGGGCGGCAGAAGATTCCGGTGGTTTTCACGGCCGTGAAGAACACGCCTTCATAGGCAGTATCGCGTTCGAGCATGGCGCGAACCATTTCGGCGTGGGGCGGCAGGACAGCGGCTGGTATGTTCATGGGGTGAGAGTAAATCCGCTTTGTCGATCGCTCCACCGAAAAATCGACAGTGAATTTTTTCGCCTGTGCAGCACAATGAGCGGGTCGCCGCTTTCAAGGAAGCCTAGCCATGCATCCGTTTTCCATTCAGCGCATCGACCATATCGTCCTGCGCGTCGCCGACTTGCAACGCAGCATCGATTTCTACGCCAGGGTGTTCGGCGCCGAAGTGGTCAGGCATAACCAGCCGTTGGGGCTGGTGCATCTGCGGGCCGGCACGTCGATGATCGATCTGGTCGACCTGGCGGGCGAACTCGGGCGCAAGGGCGGCGGCGCGGCTGAGGCGCACAAACGCAACGTCGATCACTTTTGCTTGCGTATCGAGCCGTTCAACGAAGCCGCGCTGATTGCTCATCTGCAATCGTTCGGTTTGACCGTAGAGAAAGCCGCCAGACGCTTCGGCGCTGAAGGTTACGGCTTGTCGCTGTACTGTTTCGATCCTGACGGCAATCAGGTTGAACTCAAAGGTTCTTCCGAGAGTGGTTAGCCGGCCGTTTCCTGAAGCAACAGTTCGCAGACTTGTGCCAGCGCCGAACGGCCGTCCAGCGGTCGTTCAGAGGCGCGGTCAAGCAGCGCCAATTGCCGGTCGGCGCTGGTGCCGCTGGCGATGATTGCCCGCGCACACTCGAACAACTGCGCCGCGCCCAAGGCCTGCGCAGTATCGGCAAAACGCTGCTCGGCCAGCTCCAGCCACTGCGTGATCGAACAATCGCCGTCGATGCCTTCGACCAAAAAGCGCGCATGAATCCCCAAGCGTTTGGCGCGCCAGCGATTTTCTTCCAGCATGGCGCGCGCAGTCTGGTCGTACAGCAATCCGGGACGCCGCTGCGCACTGGCGTGTGCCACCAGTACACGGAAAAATGCTGCCAGAGTCAGCGCGTCGGCGACCCGAGGGCAAGCGTCGGTCATGCGCAGTTCGAGCGTCGGAAAACGCGCCGCCGGACGCACGCCCCACCAGCACTCCGCGGGCTGCGTGATCGCACCGATGTGCGTGAGAAATGCCAAGTGCTCATCGTAATGGCGCTGATCGGCAAACAGCGGCGGGATGCCCATGCGGGGCCACTCGTCACACGCCGTCTGCCGATAACTCATGAAACCACTGGCGACGCCATCCCAGAGGGGTGACGAACAGCTCAGCGCCAACAGCAGCGGCGTCCACGGCAGCACTTCATTCATCACCGCTATGCGATCCAGCGGCTCGCCCACTTCGACATGCACGTGCAGACCTGACAGTACGCTGCGCCGCGCGACGTGGCCGTAGCGTTCGAATAAATGCTGGAAATGTTCCTCCTCGGTCGGAGTCTGTTCTCGCCAGTCAGCCAATGGATGACTACCGGCGCTGAGCACGCCCAGACCAAATGGCTCAAGCGTTGCGCGCAAGGCCTGACGGCTGCCGCGCAAGAAATCGCTAGCATGCTCGAAGTCACTGAACACCGGCGAAGCCACCTCGATCTGTCCCTGAAACATTTCCGTAGCAAACCAGGCGCCCAACGCCGCTCGACATGCCTCGATGGCCCGCAGCGAAGGGCTGCCGACCATGCGCAGGGTCTGCAGGTCGGTCAGGAAAAACTCTTCCTCGATGCCAAATCGCGGGCTGGTCATGGCGCTGCTCGAGCGACTGTTTCTCATGGGAACCACGCGGGGCAGCGGTGGTTCACGCCAGGCGACCAATGTCGCGAATGCACCGTTGGTCTTTTCCATCGCACTTGAAAGGCCAGCGGTTTTCCAAAAAAGTCCCAACAACGTGATCTGGAGGCAGACATGAACAACCCGTCCAGCAACGACAAGTCGCTCAACGAAACCGTCAATCCCAACGACGACGGCTTCGTCATCGGGACTGCCGGGCGCGATGAAGACCCGAACGCCACCACCGATTGGGACGTCAGCCGTGACAACGAAGATGTCATGACCCCCGACGATACCCGCGGTCTGCCCGGATATCCCGGCGCCGAAAAAAGCAACCCGTCGCCAGCCGTACCCGACAGTAGCGTGCCGGCCAACGGTGATCCTTCCGTGCAGAACGACAGCGCCGACTAAAATGGCTTCATCGCCGACAGAGCCCAAGGAGGCCTTCATGAATCATCCGATGCGCAAATGCGCACTGGTCGCCTTGACCCTCTCGGTCGGCATTGGCCAGGCGTACACCGAACAAACCCAAAGGGTCGACGTGATGCTGGTTGGCGGCGGCATCATGAGTTCGACACTGGCGGTGTGGCTCAGTGAGCTGGAGCCGGGTTGGTCGATGGAAATGGTCGAACGCCTTGACCAGGTCGCCGAGGAAAGCTCCAACGGCTGGAACAACGCCGGCACCGGTCATTCGGCGCTCGCCGAACTCAACTACACACCGGAAAAGGACGGTAAGGTCGACATCACCAAGGCTGTCGAGATCAACGAGGCGTTCCAGATCACCCGGCAGTTCCTCGCCTGGCAGGTCAAAACCGGGGTGCTGAAGAATCCGCGCTCGTTCATCAACTCCACGCCGCACATGAGTTTCGTCTGGGGTGACGACAACATCCGTTTCCTGAAGAAACGCTACGAGGCGCTGCAGGCCAGCCCGTTGTTCAGGCCGATGCAGTATTCCGAAGACCCGGAACAGATCAGGCAATGGGTGCCGCTGATGATGGAAGGGCGCGACCCGGCGCAGAAAATCGCCGCCACCTGGACGCCGATCGGCACCGACGTGAATTTCGGCGAGATCACCCGGCAGTTCGTCAGCCATCTGCAAAGCCGCGATAACTTCAACCTCAAGCTGTCCACGGAAGTGCGCGACATTACGCGCAACGATGATGGTTCGTGGCACGTTGAGTACAAGAACCTCAAGGACGGCACCACGGCCGCCACCGACGCCAGATTCCTGTTTATCGGCGCGGGCGGGGCGGCGTTGCCGCTGCTGCAGAAGTCCGGTATCGAGGAAGCGAAAGACTACGCCGGGTTCCCGGTGGGCGGTTCGTTTCTGGTCACCGACAACCCCGAGGTCGCGCAGCGGCACATGGCCAAGGCGTATGGCATCGCATCGACCGGCGCGCCGCCGATGTCGGTGCCGCACCTCGATACGCGGGTGCTCGATGGCAAACGGGTGATTCTGTTTGGGCCGTTCGCGACGTTCTCAACCAAGTTTCTCAAGGAAGGCTCCTATTTCGATCTGCCGGCCAGTACGACATTGCACAACCTTTGGCCGATGGTTCGGGTCGGTGTGCGCGAGTTCGATCTGGTGCAATACCTCGCCGGCCAGTTGATGCAGTCCGATGACGACCGTTTCGAGGCGCTGCGCACCTACTTCCCGCACGCGAAGAAAGAAGAGTGGCGGCTGTGGCAGGCCGGCCAGCGCGTGCAGATCATCAAGAAGGATGAGCAGCAGGGTGGAGTGCTCAAGCTCGGTACCGAAGTGGTCGCATCCAGGGATGGCAGCATTGCCGGGCTGCTCGGCGCCTCGCCGGGGGCCTCGACCGCCGCGCCGATCATGCTTGATCTGATGGGCAAGGTGTTCAAGGACAAACTGGCCTCGGCGCCGTGGCAGGACAAGCTGCGCCAGATCGTGCCCAGTTATGGCACGCGCCTGAACGAGCATCCGGACAAGGTCATGGAGGAGTGGCGCTACACCAGCAAAGTGCTGCAACTCACGCCGCCACCGGGCATCAATCAGGCCCCGGCGCAAAACCCGCCGGGCAATATCGACGCCGTGCAGCAGAAGAATCTGGACAGCGATCCCGATCTCAAGCCCTGAGATTGGCAGACGTGGCGCGGGTCGAACTTTTTTGATCCGGCGCCACTCTCAACGTGTCATAGGGTCGCGGTTCGGCAGAAATAATCGTCCCGGCAGGCAGAAACGCTGTCTGTCGTGATAAATTCCTCCCCACGTCGAGCCCACCCAGAATGGCCCCTGCCGGGTCCCACCAAGAGCGATCTACATGCAAGCAAAGGCCCGTGAGGTTTATGTGCCACCGGTGCTGCAGGATCTGCGGGCCGGCACAGCCGAACTGCACATCGCACTGGAAAAACGCCTTCCTTTTTTCTCCGACACCCTTGATACCCTCGCTTTTGAGCGCTTGATGGCGGCCTATTATGGTTTTTATCAGCCGCTGGAACGGGCGTTGCTGGCCAGCGGCGTAGTCCCGGACGATTTCAATCTGACGCCTCGCTTGAAGGCTGAAACCTTGCACGCCGACCTGCGCGCGCTGGGCGCGACCGCCAATGATTTGCCGCTGTGCGAGGACTTGCCGGTAATCGACTCCAGCGCCGCCAGCCTTGGGGTCTTGTACGTGCTTGAAGGCGCGACCCTCGGCGGGCAGATTCTGCGCCGAGAGATCGCCGCGCGGCTGAATCTGGATGCCGAAAACGGCGCCGCGTTCCTTGATGTCTACGGCGCGGCCACCGGGCGGCGCTGGCGCGAGTTCATCGAATACCTGAGCAACCGGGCCATGGATGTCAGCGAGCGCGCGGCCGTGGTCAGCGCTGCACAAACCACATTCAGCTGTTTCGAGCAGTGGCTCGAACGCCAGGAGGTACTGGCATGAACCTGCAAGACCAACAAGCCTTTGAAGAACTGCTGGCCAATTGTGCCGACGAGCCGATCCGCTTTCCCGGCGCGATTCAACCACATGGCTTGCTGCTGACCCTGACCGAGCCTGCGTTGCAGATCATCCAGGTCAGCGCCAATGTCGAAACCCTGCTGGCCCGCGCGCCCGAATCGCTGATCGGCCAGCCGCTGCACAGCCTGATCGGTGTTGAACACACCGCGCAAGTGCTCGAAGCCCTGCAGCAGGCGACGTTCTCCGAGGCGGCGCCGCTGCGTTTCGAACTCAACGGCACCGCGTTTGAAGGTTTGCTCCACCGGCATCAGGGTGTGCTGATTCTTGAGCTTGAGATCCACGTAAAAAATTTCGAGCCGCGCAATGTCGCCGGGGTCAAGACCCACCTGGGGCGCATGCTCCAGCGCCTGCAAGCGGCGACCACGCTGCAGGCCCTGTACGACATCAGTGTCAAGGAAATCCAGGCAATGACCGGTTACGACCGGGTGCTGATTTATCGCTTCGAGGAGGAGGGCCACGGTCAGGTCATCGCCGAAGCGTCCGATCCGTCGATGGAAGTGTTCAACGGCCTGTTCTTTCCGGCCTCGGACATCCCCGAGCAGGCGCGCGAGCTGTATCGCACCAACTGGCTGCGGATCATCCCCAACGCCGACTATCAGCCGGTGCCGCTGGTGCCGAAATTGCGCCCCGACACGCAGACTCCGCTGGACTTGAGTTTCGCCACGCTGCGCAGCGTCTCGCCGATTCACTGCCAGTACATGAAGAACATGGGCGTGCTGTCGTCGATGAGCATTTCCCTGCTCAAGGGCGACAAGCTCTGGGGCTTGATCAGCTGCGGTAACCGCCAGCCGCTGCACGTGCCGCATGAATTGCGCATGGCCTGCCAGACCATCGGCCAGGTGCTGTCGCTGCAGATCAGTGCGATGGAAACCCTTGAGCTGACCCGTCAGCGCGAAGAAAAGGTCGAGGCGCTGGCATTGCTCAATCAGGCGATGATCGATTCGCCGCAGAACGTGTTCGACGGCCTCGCTCAGCAGCCGGCGACGCTGATGGCGCTGGTCAATGCCGGCGGCATCGCGATCATCGAAGACAAGCAATTGCACCGTTACGGCAACTGCCCCGAGCCGGAAGCGATCCGTGCATTGCACAAATGGCTGCAGGCGCGCGGCGAGCCGGTGTTTGCCAGTCATCACCTGTCCAGCGTCTACCCGCCAGCCGCGCATTACCAGTCGGTTGCCAGCGGTGTGCTCGCCATGAGCCTGCCCAAACCGGTGGACAACGGCGTGTTGTGGTTCCGTCCGGAAGCGAAGGAAAACATCAACTGGAGCGGCGACCCGCGCAAACCGCTGGATCTGGAAAACTCCGACGCGGGCCTGCGCCTGCGTCCGCGCACCTCGTTCGAGATCTGGAAAGTCGAGATGGCCGGGATTTCCACCAAGTGGAGCCACGGTGATCTGTTCGCCGCCAACGACCTGCGTCGTTCGGCGCTGGAAAACGACCTGGCCCGCCAGGTGCGCCGTGAGCAGGAGGCCGTGCGTGCGCGCGACGAACTGGTGGCGGTGGTTTCCCATGATCTGCGCAACCCGATGACGGTGATTTCGATGCTCTGCGGCATGATGCAGAAGGCCTTCAGTTCCGAAGGCGCGCACACCTCGCGGCGCATTTCGACGGCGATCGACACCATGCAACAGGCCACGACGCGGATGAACACGCTGCTGGAAGACCTGCTCGATACCTCGAAAATCGACGCCGGGCGCTATTCGATCACCCCGCAAGCGCTGGACGTCGGGCTTATCTTCGAAGAGGCGCAGTCGCTGCTGTCGCCGCTGGCCCATGACAAGGACATCAGCATTTCATTCCAGGCTGATCCTGATTTGCGCATCCACGCCGACCCAGAGCGGCTGTTTCAAGTGCTGTCGAACCTGGTCGGCAACGCGATCAAATTCACCCCGCGCATGGGCACGGTGGGCGTGCACGCCAAATCGGTGGGCGACGAAATTGTCTTTATCGTGCGTGACAGCGGCGAAGGCATTCCCAAAGAGCACTTGCCGCATGTGTTCGATCGCTACTGGACCGTGAAGGAAGGCAACCCGACCGGTACGGGCCTGGGTTTGTACATCACCCAAGGTATCGTCGAAGCTCACGGCGGACAGATCGTCGCCGAGAGCGAGCCGGGGCAGGGCAGCGAATTCCGCTTCACCGTGCCGCGTCTGGCCTGAGTGCTTCTGTGGGAGCGGGCTTGCTCGCGAAGACGTCAGCCCGGCCAACACCGGGTTGATTGACACACCGCTTTCGCGAGCAAGCTCGCTCTCGCCAGAGGATTCGCATCCTCAGGGGCATTTTCTTCAATACCGCAACCCCGCCGCTCGCTACCGTAGCCACCTTGTTCCTCGTTTGAAGCAGGTGTGCAATGAGTCTGATTCTTTCCATGGCGGCGTTTGCCCTGGCCGCATCCATCACCCCCGGTCCGGTCAATATCGTCGCGTTGAGTTCCGGCGCGCAGTACGGTTTTCGCGCCAGCCAACGGCACGTGGCCGGGGCGACGCTGGGGTTTGTGCTGTTGCTGGTGCTCATGGGCCTGGGCCTGCATGAAGTGCTGCAACTGTGGCCGTTCATGACGCGCGTGGTGCAATGGGCCGGGGTGGCGTTCCTGCTGTTCATGGCCTGGAAACTGGCCAGCGATGACGGCCAGTTGCATGCCAGCGAGTCCGGCCGCGCGCCGTCGATGCTCTACGGCGCGGTGATGCAATGGCTCAATCCCAAGGCCTGGCTGGCGTGCGTAGCCGGCATGGGCGCGTTTGTCGCCGACGGCGAGGCGCGGCTGGTCTGGCAATTTGCGGCGGTGTATCTGGTGATCTGCTATCTGTCGGTGGGCTGCTGGGCCTATGCCGGAACGTTTTTGCGCGGCTATCTGAGCAACGCGGCGGGGATGCGCTGGTTCAATCGGGTAATGGCGTTGCTGCTGGCGGTGAGTGCGGGTTATCTGCTGATCACCTGATTTTCTGTAGGAGCTGACGAGTGCAACGAGGCTGCGATCTTTTGACTTTGCTTTTTACGATCAAAAGATCGCAGCCTCGTTGCACTCGTCAGCTCCTACAGGGGGTTGCATGTACGGGAGATAAAACTCAGCCGCGATACTGCCCCGGCGTCGCCGCCAGATGTTGTTTGAATGCCCGCTGGAAATGCGCCTGATCGGCAAACCCGGCCTCCAACGCCACATCGGCAATCAACCGCCCGTTGCGCAAGCGCTCGCGAGCGAACTGGATGCGCTGGTTGACCACGAAGGCATGTGGCGTCATCCCGTAACGCTGCTTGAATGCGCGAATCAGGTACGACGGCGACAGCTGCGCCGCCGCACAGATTGCCTCGAGGCTCAGCACCTCGGTGCAATGTTCACGGATGAAATCAGCGGCGCGTTGCAGCTTGAAATTCGGTTCACGTATTGGCTGATCAGCGGGATTCAGACGCAGCTGCAAATCACTGAAACACTCCACCGCCGCGCTCTGTTTCGCCAGCACCTCGAACTGATCGTCAACCAGAACCTCATACAACCCTATCAACCTGGCGAACAACTCGGCATCGGTCAGATGCGTGTCGGAAAAACGTCGAAATTCCAGCTCCGCCGCAAACCCCAATTGATGCTGCAAATCTGTCAGCCACGGCGTTTCGACATACAACATCACGTACGACCACGGCTGATCATCGATCGGGTTGCAGGCATGTACATCGCCGGGATTCATCAGCACCACGGTGCCGGACGCCACTTGATACTGCGCTTGCTCATGCACATAAGTGCTGCGCCCGGCGGTGATCGCACCGATGGAAAAGTGCGCGTGGGAGTGCCGCGCATAACAGACCTCGCGACCGTCAGCGATGGCCCGCGCTTCGATGAAGGGCAGGCCGTCGTCGCGCCAGAAGCGCGGGGCTTTCTCGGGGTTTTTCGCAGCGGCGTGTTTCATCGTGATCATCCCGGCAGGTCAGCGCCCGAGTGTATTAGCTCTGGCCGTCGAATGCCCGTTGCAGTGCAGCGACATCGAGCTTTTTCATCTGAAACATCGCCTGCATTGCCCGCTGCGACTTGCGCGGGTCCGGGTCTTGCAGCATTTGCAGAAAGCCGACATGGACGATCTGCCACGACACGCCGAACTTGTCCTTGAGCCAGCCGCATTGCTGCGCTTCGACCGGGCCGCCGGCCGACAGATTGCCCCAGAAGTGGTCGATTTCCTCCTGATTCTGGCAATTGACCTGGAACGAAATCGCCTCGTTGAAGGTGAACACCGGCCCTCCGTTAAGGGCGGTAAACGACTGGCCGTCGAGCTCGAAACTGACGGTCATCACCGTACCCTCCGGCTGCCCGTGAAATTCCTGCCCGACCTTGCTGTAGTGGGTCAGGGCGGTGATTTTCGCATGGTCGAAGATCGAACAATAAAATGCCGCAGCGGCCTCGGCCTGATCATCGAACCACAGGCACGGCGTGAGTTTCTGAATGCGTTGCATGGCAATCATCCTCTGCAGGTTGCAGGCTGGATGATCAGCGTAGTCAGTCCGCGAATGGATTGCGGTGCCGTAGATCGGCCCGAACAGGTCTGCTCGAAGAAATATCGCAAGCTGCAGTAGGCTGCGTGGCGTAGCACTGAGGGTGTTTTTAAACGCGATCTGGCGATTGTGTTTATCAAAATCGCAAAGGAGATAAACCGTGACGACATTTACCGGCGGATGTTTATGCGGCGATGTCCGTTTTCAAGCGAGTGGCGAGCCTTACCGAGTCGGCGTCTGCCATTGCCTCGACTGCCGCAAAGTCCATGGGGCGCTGTTTCATGCCTCGGCGATTTTTCCTGAAGATGCGCTGACAATCAGCGGCGAAACCCATGAGTACCAAGGGCGGCACTTTTGCCCACGCTGTGGCTCATCGGTATTCAACCGTAGTGGCGACGAGGTCGAGGTGAACCTCGGCGCGCTGGATGCGGCCGATCAGTTGAAGCCGACTTATGAGAGTTGGACGGTACGCCGCGAATCGTGGCTGCCGGATTTTCCGCTGGCTGGGCATTACCGGGGGGATCGTGAAGGTAAGGGGCGGCAAGAGGATTAGCAAACTCATCGCGGTCCTGAACATCCCGACGCGTCCCGGTAGGAGTAATCCTGCTCGCGAAAGCGGTGTATCAGTCACAGCTGAGCTGACTGAACAGACGCCTTCGCGAGCAAGCCCGCTCCCACAGGTTTCACCGATGTTCACGATCCATGCGTCGACCGTCAGTTCTTGTGGGAGTAATTCTGCTCGCTCCCACAGGTTTCACCGATGTTCACAGTCCTTGCATCCACCTCTGGACCATGTGGGAGCGGGCTTGCTCGCGAAGGCGTCGTTTCAGACAACGCGAGGCCTTTGCATGACCGCTGGTCACAACGTCTCGCTTGCTGCGCAATTTAGGCTTTGCTGAAAGGGATAAGCGCGGGCGTCCGTAGGTTTTGTGACCACAGCGACACCCCTTCGCAACACCGTGAGTCTGAGGAAATCACCCGATGCTGACCCTGAATATCAATGGCAAGGATCAGGAGCTCGATGTCCCCGCGGACATGCCGCTGCTCTGGGTTCTGCGCGATGTAGCGCACCTGACCGGGACGAAGTTCGGCTGCGGCATGGCCCAGTGTGGCGCCTGTACCGTGCACATTGACGGGGCGCCATTACGTTCCTGCATCACCCCGGCCACGGCCGTCGCCCACGGGCAGAAAATTCTTACCATCGAAGGCTTGTCCACCGATGGCTCGCACCCGGTACAGCAAGCCTGGGCCGAACTCGATGTGGTGCAGTGCGGTTACTGCCAGTCCGGGCAGATCATGTCCGCCGCCGCGTTGCTGGCGAAAATCCCCAACCCCACCGACAGCGATATCGATCAGGCGCTCTCCGGCAACATTTGCCGCTGCGGCACCTATCCGCGCATTCGCGCAGCGGTCAAACGCGCCGCCGACATCGGCTGATTTTTCTGGGGGAGATAGGCGATGAACAGTCCGCTAACGCGTCGGGGTTTTCTCAAAGGCAGCGCCGTGGTGGGCGGCGGTCTGATGGTGGCGTTTGTGGTCCCTGGGGCCAATCGCTTTGCCAGAGCGGCAGAGAACGAAAACAAGACGTTCGCACCCAACGCGTTCCTGCGCATCGCGGCGGACAACAGCGTCACCGTGCTGCTCGGCCATTCGGAAATGGGCCAGGGCATCTGGACCGGCCTGACCATGCTCATTGCCGAAGAGCTGGACGCCGACTGGTCGAACATCCGCGTCGAGCACTCGCCAGCCTCGGCGGCCGACTACGGCTTGCCGGCGTTTGGCGGCATGCAGATCACCGGCGGCTCGACGTCGACCTGGATGGAGTTCGACCGTTATCGACTGGCCGGGGCGACGGCGCGGCAGATGCTGGTGGAAGCTGCCGCGAAACGCTTCGACGTCGCGCCGTCGACGATTCGCACCGAATCCGGCGTGGTGATCGCCGGGGACCAGCGCGCGACTTACGGCGAACTGGCCGATGCCGCCGGGCAGCTGCCGGTACCAGACCCAAAAACCATCACCTTCAAGGAAGCCAAGGATTGGAAAGTCATCGGAAAACCAACCAAACGCCTCGACACCCCGGAAAAAATCACCGGTCGTGCCAAGTTCGGCATGGATGTGCAATTCGAAGGCTTGATGACCGCCATGGTCGCCCGTGCGCCGGTGTTTGGCGCCACGGTCAAATCCTTTGAAGGCGCCGCAGCGCTGGCCATTCCCGGCGTGCACAAAGTGCTGCAGGTGCCCAGCGGAGTAGCGGTGGTGGCCGAGCATTTCTGGGCAGCGAAACTGGGGCTTGATGCTCTGAAGGTCGATTGGGATCTCGGGCCGCTGGCCGACATGAGCAGTGAAAAACTGCTGGAGAGTTTCCGCAAACTGGCGGCGACGCCGGGCACCTCTGCCACTCAGGCTGGGGACGCCAAAGCCAATTTCGCCAAGGCTACGAAGAAGATCGACGTCGAGTACAGCGTGCCGTATCTGGCCCACGCGCCGATGGAACCGCTCAATTGCACGGTGAAGATCAGTGCCGGCAAATGCGAGATCTGGACCGGCACGCAGTTTCAGACGCTGGACCAAATGGTCGCCAGCAAGATCACCGGGCTCAAGCCCGAGCAGGTCGAGATTCACACCGAATTCCTTGGTGGTGGCTTCGGTCGCCGTGCCAATCCGACATCGGACTTCGTCGCCGAAGCCGTGCAAGTCGCAAAAGCAGCGGGCCTGCCGGTAAAAACCGTGTGGGCACGTGAAGATGACATTCGCGGCGGTTATTACCGCTCGATGTACTTGCACAAGGCCCAGGTCGGGCTGGGCGCTGACGGCTTGCCGATGAGCTGGCAGCATGTGCTGGTGGGGCAGTCGATCATGGCCGGGACGATGCTCGAGGCAGCGATGGTCAAGAACGGCATCGATGCCACCTCGGTCGAAGGCGTGGCCGACAGCCCCTACATCAAGGATCTGCCTCATCATCAAGTCGACCTGCATTCGCCGCAGACCGGCATCAATGTGTTGTGGCTGCGTTCGGTCGGCCACACCCACACGGGTTTCGTCATGGAATCGCTGATCGATGAACTGGCGACGGCGGCGGGCAAGGATCCGGTGGAGTACCGGCGAACGTTGCTCAAGGCGCACCCGCGCCATCTCGGCGTGCTCAATCTGGCGGTGGAGAAGGCCAATTGGGGCGCACCGCTACCCGACGGACATGCCCTCGGTGTGGCGGTGCACGAGTCGTTCGGCAGCTACGTGGCTCAGGTTGCCGAGGTGTCGCAGGACAATCTGGTGATCCGTGTGCATCGGGTGGTCTGCGCCGTGGACTGCGGCATTGCAGTCAACCCGCAGAGCATTACCGCGCAGATGGAATCATGCATCACCTTCGGCCTCGGCATGGCGCTGCACAGCAAGCTCACCGTGAAGGACGGCGGCGTGATGCAGTCCAACTATCACGATTATCAGGTGTTGCGGCTCAACGAAATGCCGGCGGTGGAAGTGCATATCGTCCCCAGCACAGAAAAGCCCGGAGGCATCGGCGAGCCCGGCGTACCGCCAACCGCGCCGGCCGTGGCCAATGCGGTGTTCGCCCTGACCGGGCAACGCCTGCGTGAACTGCCACTGCAACTGGCAGGGGTGTGAGATGAAACGACATCTTGTGTTGGGTACCGTCGTTTTGCTCGGTCTCGGTGGCTATGCCTCGGACCTGTTTGCCGAAGATCAGGAAGCTCTGAAAGCCTTTGGCACGGTGCAGAAAGTCTTTCAGAGCCCGCGCTGCCAAAACTGCCACATTCCCGGCGATTCGCCGCTGCAGTTCGACGCCGGCATCCCCCACGCGATGAATGTGGTGCGCGGCATGGACGGCAAGGGCGCTGCCGGTTTGCCCTGCGCGACCTGCCACGCTGAAAGCAATCCGCCGGCCAGTTACGGCCCCCATGCGCCGCCGGGCGCGCCGCACTGGAGCCTGCCGCCAGCGGCGCACAAAATGGCCTGGATCGGCCTGCCCTCGGACAAGCTGTGCGCAATGATCAAGGACCGCGCGAGCAACGGCGATCGCGATTTTGCCGCGCTGTTAAAACATGTCAGCGAAGACAAGCTGGTGCTCTGGGGCTGGAATCCCGGGGCGGGGCGCGCGCCGGTACCGGTGCCGCACGATATTTTCGTCGCGCAGTTCAAGCTGTGGATCGATGCCGGTGGGCCGTGTCCGGTGGCGCAAATGTGAAGCTTCATCGATTTAGCGCTACGCTGAACACATGACTGCCTACGGAGTGTGTGCATGCTGGTGCCCGGAAAACCTGCCAACGAAGCTGCCCGTATTGATGCGCTGCACGGCCTCAATCTCGACTCGGCCCCCGAAGAGCGTTTCGATCGTCTGACACGCTTGGCCAAGCGCTTGTTCAACGTGCCGATCGCCCTGGTCACGCTGGTCGACAAGGATCGCCAGTGGTTCAAATCCTGTGTGGGGCTGGATGCTACCGAGACGTCGCGCGATGTCTCATTCTGCGGCCATGCAATTTTGCAGAACGAGCTGATGCTGGTGCCTGACGCGCTGAAAGATCTGCGCTTTCATGACAACCCGCTGGTCACCGGCGCGCCGAACATCCGTTTTTACGCCGGTTACCCGCTGACCGTGCCTGACGGTAACAAAATGGGCACGTTGTGCCTGATCGACACCCAACCCCGCAACCTTGATGACGAAGAGCGCGCCTTGTTGCGCGACCTGGCAGAGATGGCTGAGCAAGAGCTGATGGCGGTGCAGATGGCGAGCATGGACGAACTGACGCTGCTGTCCAATCGACGCGGTTTCAAGCAACTGGCTCAGCATGCACTGGACGCCTGCGCACGTTTGAACCGGCCGGCGACGCTGCTGTTTTTCGACCTCAATGACTTCAAGCAGATCAACGATTTGTACGGGCATGCCGAGGGTGACAGCGCGCTCAAGACTTTCGCCGATGTGTTGCGCATTGCCTTTCGCGAGAGCGACGTGGTCGGGCGCCTGGGCGGCGATGAGTTCGTCGCGTTGCTGACCGGCTCCAGCCACGTCGAAACCACGCGAATCATGGCACGGCTCAAGGAAATCCTTGAGGAGCGCAATGCAACGCTGCACCGCGGTTATGCGATTCGCTTCAGTGTCGGCCAGATCGAATACGATCCCAGGCGCCACGACACCGTAGACCGGTTGCTGGCCGATGCAGATGGGGCGATGTATGCGCACAAACAGGCGTTGAAGCGCTGTTGATCAAGGCCTGATCGCCAGCAGGCTGGGCTCCCACACTGTTTATCGTTTGACATCCAACCAAGGCTTACCCCAAAACCCTGTGCGAACCAGCCTGCTGGCGCTAGCGCCGTGGCCAGTCAACCTGTGAATCAACTGACCCACTGCGTCCTCAATGCGGCAGGCATCAACTTTTCGGTGGGCTCAACGTCGCGTAAAAATTCAGCCATTTCTCCTGATTGGCTTGTATATCCTTTAGCGCAGGCGCGATCAGTGCTTCTTGCAGCGCTTTGCGTTCGTGAGCGCCAAACAGGTGTCGCACAGCCGTACTGGCGATGGCGTTGACCTTGTTGGAGGCAAATGTATCGGGGACGTCGCTGCGCGACTGCACTGCCAGCGGCGCGCCTTCGATGTCGAGGCGGGTGAGCAGCGCTTCGCATTTGCTGTTGGCGACTGGCAGGGTTCCGCGCCGATAGGCTTCGGCATCGAAGGGCAGCGATTGCGCCTTTGCATCGGGGGTGGAGGGCGCGAGCCGCGCAATATCGATATCGCGCCGCAAGAAGACAGCGGATCGGCGGGTAAAGATTTCGTACACCCTCGGCGTCGATCCACGCAGCAAGGCAATGATGGCAAACGGCGCGGTCTCGGTGTCCGGCTTCGAAGTCTTGGTGGTGCTTGCCGGCGCTGGCAGTTGCAGGGCAAACAACTCCAGGGCGTTGTCTTCGATATCCAGCCGTTGCGCCAATGGCAACCGGCAAAAAGCATCCTTGATGAAAGCGACATGGGCGTCTTTCATCTGTCGCAGGCGCGCGCTCAGGGCCGCACGAAACAAACTCGACACCACGCTGAGCCGGGCCAGAGGCGCTTTGACCGGCGGCAGTTGCAGTTCGGCATGGTTCGATTGCCATCCCTGCAAATCGCCGGTCAACTTGCCGGCCACATGCAACTCGCTCAGCGAGAAGTGTTTGTCACCCGACGCCGGGTTGAACAGAACCTGCTCTTCCAGATGCGGATTATCGATAAACACCTTGCGCAGATCAGCGAGTGCGACGGTCGATGGGGTGGGACATTTCGCCAGAAAAGCCCGCTGCGAGAAACTGCGCATCCTCCGACAATGGTCGCGGAAGATACTCTCGGCACGCTTCAGCGTCGCGGCGTGGCTGTCAGGATTCTCCTCGTCTCGCTGGACCACGCCTCTGGCAACCGCCCAATCAAGAACGACCGCAGTACACACGTCACTGCGCAAGAAACGGTAGAAGTCCGCCGGGGCCGGGCCATGGGTCAGGCTGATCAATTGCGCATAGGGCATCAGGCGTGCGACGCCGGGTATGCGGTCTTCGATATACAGCACCACCTGCTTGAACCGGACCCAGCGTACGCAACTCATGTACTGGAATGAAGCGGGGATATCGCGAATCAAAAACTCAGGGGCGATGCCCGATAACAAAAGATGGGTCGCCAGCGATTTGTTTTTTATCAGCGCGAGACCGAATTGCTGGTCGAGGAAACGCCGAACCTCGGCATACCGTTCGCCCCAGTAAAAACTGTCATTTACCGCTTGGCCGATGATTTGCTCTGACTGTTCGCCGGCTTTCGGATCAAGGCTGAGCAGCAGCGCTGCGAGTAACAAGCGATCGCGATTGGTGGCCAGCAGCTCCTTGGGCTGGGCGGGTCGCGCGATTTTCTCCAGTAGCTGGTTGCCCAAAGCCTGAGCGCGTTGGGTGATGAGGATGCGGCCGATCAGGTAATCGGCGTTGGCGCTGAGGCTGGCCAAAGGCAGATCGGTATCGACGCCTTCGCTCAGGTAATCAATCAGTGGCGCCGCGTCCTTGGGTAGAAATGCCTGAGTGGTGTCGATGACCTGCTGGCGTTGTTCAGCGGTAAAACGCTCGGTTTGTTTGCCGGGCTGGCCCAGCAGATACCAATGATTCATGTGGCCGGGGCGCATGTGCAGGTTGATCGGGTCCCATTTCACAAAGCCGAGGGCTTGTTCGACAGTTCCCGGCAAAGGCAGCTTATAAAAACGCAGCATTTGCCCAAGCGTGACCTTGCCGCTGGCACGAAAGGCACCCCCGGCTTCACGAGCCTTGACCTTGAGACGATCGCGATAGATTTTCAGACTGGCGTGTTTTTCCACCTCCGCAGTCAGGGTTATCCAGCCGTGGTCGCTGGCCGTACCGACGTGACCGGTTGCGCTGAGCAACAAGGGGCTATCAGCGGGCAGGCTGTGTTTTTTCAGAATGGCTTGAAAGGCCGGACGGGCGCCGAATGTGCGCAGTTCCTGCTGACCCAGCGCCATCCACTCGACCAGCGCCGAATCCGGATGGGGCTCGCTGAATTCCTCAAGGTCGATTGTCGCCATCGGTGACTTGTTCCAGCACAGCGCTTGCAGTCGGCGCAGGATATACCGACCGTCTTCAACATTGGCGAAACCATGCCGGTAACTGAGGATAGGGCTGCCAGTCTGCACGTATTCGCTGACATGCGGCAGCGCCGGCCATCGGTGGTTACGCAGACGTTGTACCAGCGCTTTGGCTTGATCGGCATCCTCAGGGATTGGCAAGGCGTAGCGTTCAAGCAACGGGCCAAGCTTGAAACGCGGACCGCCACGACTGGCCGAAACCGACGAGGAGGTCAGTGACACCGGGGTGTCCTCCATGCCGCGTTGTTCGAAGGGGTCGTGGGTCTTCAACACGGTTTCGAGGGTGTCGGCGATGACCTGGAAGTCCTCCAGTTGGGCATTGCGTTCCTTAATCACGGCCGAGGTGGTGTGACCATTTTCATCAATCGCAGCGAGGCCGCTGGCCTTCAATTCAGCGACAATCACTTTCGTCTGAGCTTCGTTCTGCGGCTCGGGATAACCATAGAAAGCCAGCGCGATCTGACGTGGAAAGCGGTACAACGGGTTGGCCGATTTGCCACCAATATATGGCAGGCCCATTTCGCCGGGGTCAATACGCTGGGCAATCCACAACAGCGCCGGTGCGACCTGCCACCAGCCGGAATCATCGTTCAGAGCGAAGGTGCGTACATTCGCGGTGCCATTCGTCTGGGCTCGCGCCTCCAGCGTGGCGCCCTTGATGCGCAACGTATCCAGATCGATATGAAAGCGACTGGCCCAATCGAGAAATTCCGGGCGTTCGAGGGCCGCCCAGTACAACTCCATCCATTCGCGCAGCAAACAACCGCGCGGAACCTCCAGTGTACGTTCGGCGTCCTCGGGCTTGACGACCGGGACGGCGATCAACTCATCGATCAGGTTTTGCAGCAAGGTCTGTTGCGGTGACGCGGGTTGCACTGTGTCGTTCATTTGCGCTCTCCATGGCGGCTGACAGGCATCAAGCGCCGATTGTCGAGCGGTGGAGGGCGGGGCGGGCGGTAGTTATGTAATGCGCGGGGCCATTCCTGCGGACACAAAAAAACCCGTCATTCGACGGGTTTTTTCTGGCCAGCGAAGATTACTCTTCGATGTTGCCCATGGCGGTGGTGTTGAAGCCGCCGTCCACGTACATGATTTCACCGCTGATGCCCGATGCCAGGTCGGAGCACAGGAAGGCGCCGGCGTTGCCGACTTCGTCGATGGTGACGTTGCGGCGCAGCGGGGTTTGCGCTTCGTTGGCGGCCAGCATCTTGCGGAAGTTCTTGATGCCCGAGGCTGCCAGGGTGCGGATCGGGCCGGCCGATACGCAGTTGACGCGGGTGCCGTCCGGGCCCAGGGAACCGGCCAGGTAACGCACGCCAGCTTCCAGCGAAGCCTTGGCCATGCCCATTACGTTGTAGTTCGGCATGGTGCGCTCGGCGCCCAGGTACGACAGGGTCAGCAGGCTGCCGTTGCGGCCTTTCATCATTTCGCGACCGGCTTTGGCCAGGGCCACGAAGC
>NZ_JBITTW010000038.1:0-61880 GCF_044542195.1 Pseudomonas sp. NPDC079367 | reverse complement strand
TCGTTGTATCGCTTTCTTTCTACTGCATGTCGTACTTCGAAGGGCCGATGATGGCGATCAAGACCGTCAACTCGCTCTCGCACTACACCGACTGGACCATCGGCCACGTACACGCCGGCGCTCTCGGCTGGGTAGCCATGATCTCGATCGGCGCGATCTATCACATGATTCCGAAACTGTTCGGCCGGGCGCAGATGCACAGCACCGGACTGATCAACGCGCACTTCTGGCTCGCGACCATTGGCACCGTGCTCTACATCGCCTCGATGTGGGTCAACGGCATCACCCAGGGCCTGATGTGGCGTGCAATCAACGATGACGGCACCCTCACCTACTCGTTCGTCGAAGCGCTGCAGGCCAGCCACCCGGGCTTCATTGTCCGTGCGCTGGGCGGGGCGTTCTTTGCCAGCGGCATGCTGCTGATGGCGTACAACGTGTACCGCACCGTACGTGCGTCGGACCCGGTCGAAGCCGAAGCCGCCGCCAAGATTGCCGTCGTTGGAGCTCACTGATGAAGCATGAAGCTGTCGAGAAGAATATTGGCCTGCTGGCCTTCTTCATGGTCATCGCCGTCAGCGTCGGTGGCTTGACTCAAATTGTTCCGCTGTTCTTCCAGGACGTCACCAACAAGCCGGTCGAGGGCATGAAGCCGCGCTCGGCGCTGGAACTGGAAGGCCGCGACGTCTACATCGCCAACGGTTGTGTCGGCTGCCACTCGCAGATGATCCGTCCGTTCCGCGCTGAAACCGAACGCTATGGCCACTACTCGGTTGCCGGTGAAAGCGTCTGGGACCACCCGTTCCTGTGGGGTTCCAAACGTACCGGGCCGGACCTGGCCCGAGTGGGCGGTCGTTACTCCGATGACTGGCAACGTGCGCACTTGTACAACCCGCGCAACGTGGTGCCCGAGTCGAAAATGCCGGCTTATCCGTTCCTCGTGGAAAACAAGCTCGACGGCAAGGAAACCGCGAAAAAAATGGAAGTGTTGCGCACTCTCGGCGTCCCCTACACCGACGAAGACATCGCCGGTGCACAGGATGCCGTGAAGGGCAAAACCGAAATGGACGCGCTGGTGGCCTATCTGCAAGGCCTGGGCACCATCATCAAAAGCAAACGGTGAATCTGATGGATATCGGGATGATTCGAGGCCTGGGCACCGTTGTCGTGATGGTGGCCTTCATCGGTCTGGCCTTGTGGGTATTCAGCCCCAAGCGCAAGTCGGAGTTTGAAGACGCGACCCTGTTGCCTTTTGCGGATGATCCCGAAGCCATCAAGCACGTCGAGCAAGCTTCTAGGAGTAACAAAGAATGACTACATTCTGGAGTCTGTACGTCACAGTCCTCAGTCTCGGTACGATCTTCGCGCTGACCTGGCTGTTGCTGTCGACCCGCAAGGGCCAGCGCAGCGAACAGACGGACGAGACGGTCGGCCACTCCTTCGACGGGATCGAGGAGTACGACAACCCGCTGCCGAAATGGTGGTTCATGCTGTTCGTTGGCACGATCATTTTCGCCTTGGGTTATCTGGTGCTGTATCCGGGCCTGGGCAACTGGAAAGGTCTGTTGCCGGGTTACAACTATCTGGATAACGAAAAGCAGACCGCATTCGCCAACGGCCAGACCGGCTGGACCGGCGTGCACGAATGGGAAAAGGAAATGGCCCGTTCGGACGCCCGCTTCGGCCCGATCTTCGCCAAGTTCGCCGCCATGCCGATTGAAGAAGTCGCCAAGGATCCGCAAGCACTGAAAATGGGCGGTCGCCTGTTCGCCTCCAACTGCTCGGTGTGCCACGGCTCCGACGCCAAGGGCGCCTACGGCTTCCCCAACCTGACCGATGCTGACTGGCGCTGGGGCGGCGAGCCGGAAACCATCAAGACCACCATCATGGGCGGCCGCCACGCGGTGATGCCGGCCTGGGCAGAAGTGATCGGCGAGCAAGGCGTGGCCGATGTGGCGGCCTTCGTGGTGACCAGCCTCGACGGACGCAAACTGCCGGAAGGCACCAAAGCCGATCCGGCCAACGGGCAGAAACTGTTCGCGGCCAACTGCGTGGCCTGCCACGGCCCTGCCGGCAAAGGCACCCCGGCCATGGGCGCGCCTGACCTGACCCATCCGGGCGCATTCATCTACGGCTCAAGCTTCGCGCAACTGCAGCAGACCATCCGTTACGGCCGCCAGGGCCAGATGCCGGCGCAGGAACAACTGCAGGGCAACGACAAGGTGCATCTGCTGGCGGCGTATGTTTACAGCTTGTCCCATGGCGAAAAAGCACCCGAAGCGAACGCTGAATAAGGCCAACGCTCGATACCAGAGAGGCCTCGCCAATTTCGATTGGCGGGGCCTTTTTCGTTACTCCTTTCTAACATCGACAGTCGCGATCAATTTACGGCTTGGCCAATTGTTGGCGTTGACCTGATGCACGTTCATCGTCTTGCGATCTGCGGCGAATTCGGTGATCAAGTAGGTCTGATTCGACGCGCCGCCGCTGAGATACACCGGGACACTGCCGAAACTGTCCGAATTGCGGTAGTAGCCGCCGGGGCTGTTGTGCAAGTGCCCTGCGAACACTGCGGTCACGGCGTACTTCTCGATCATCGCCCGGAATCGATCCACTTGCTCGCTGGTGCCGGCCCAGCGATCAGGCTTGTGCATGTTCAGAATGATGATCTGACCTTTCTCACGAGCCACTTTCAAATCTTTCTCCAGCCAGTCCAGCGCATCGGAAATTTCGTAATCGACTTTGAACAATGGAAATCCGGAAGAGAACCGCACTGAATAAGTCGGTTCGTTATTCAATTGCACCAGATGCACATCGCCATAATTTTTCGAATAGGCAAGACTGCCATAAAAGCTTTTTCTGCCTTTTTCATCTCTCAGTGCCAGATCAAAGGTGTCGACCTTGCCCCAATAGCGTTCTTTCAAGTCCGTGATGCTGCCGGCGGCACAGTTGTTTTCGGGAAAACTGCAATCATTGATGTTGTTCTGGTAGTCATGATTACCGAGACCGTAGTCGTAGACTCCGCCAAGTTGCCGATCGAGAATTTCCTTTACCGTGGAACGTTCCGAGCCATGCCCAAAAGCGGTCATGTCGCCATTGATCATCACCGGGATCCGCTCGACATACTGATGGAAGCTTCGCCGAAAATTCGCCACGTCAGAATACTGGCTTTCAATCAGCCAGCGCGAGCGTTTGTCACGCTCCCCTGATGTCTCGTTCCAGCCACGATCAGAACTTTCGGTCCACGGGAATTGTGGATCGGAAGTAAAAATCAAATGCTTTGGGGAGTAGTCACTGTCTTGCCCGTAAGCGTTGACCGCCAGTAACGAAAGCAATAGCGAACACGCACCCACCAACTTCTTATAGAACATAAGAGATCCCTCTCATCAAATATATACGCCCGACACGGACGAGCATTCAAACTACAACAACCAACCCGACAAACAAACCGAACATTAATAACTTATATTTCGACAAACATTCGAACAATTAACTTAATCAACAAAACTACCGTTCCGCCTGTTTTGATACATGCACATATATTCAAAAGATATTCGCACAGAGCATCAGGCTGTTCCGACCGAAAGCCCCTTCGTGCAGTAAGAACGCAAGCGATGCGAGCAGCACCCATCGTCTATAGTCAATTGACCTGCGTCATGCTTTGCTGCATTCGCTACACCATTCAGGTTTTTTCCCCAACGCGACCAAAGGTCGCACCCTTGAGCCAGAGCGACAGGCGTATCATCGCGCCACTGCAACAGCCTTTTTTGACCTTGGTTGGCACGTATCGACCGAGGCATTTTTCCACTGCCGTGGGATGCAATGATGAGCAATCAGATTCCGGTACATGACGTCACGCCGCCAAGCAAGAACGCGAACAACAGCGTCGATCTTTATGCCTCACGAGAAAAAATCTACACCCGTGCCTTCACCGGTCTGTTCCGCAATCTGCGGATGCTCGGCGGCTCGGCGTTGTTTCTGTTGTATTTCGGCACGGTGTGGCTGAACTGGGGCGGTCATCAGGCCGTGTGGTGGAACCTGCCGGAGCGCAAGTTCTTCATCTTCGGCGCGACCTTCTGGCCACAGGATTTCATCCTGCTCTCGGGACTGTTGATCATTGCCGCGTTCGGCCTTTTCTTCATCACTGTCTACGCCGGGCGTGTCTGGTGCGGCTATACCTGCCCGCAAAGCGTGTGGACGTGGATTTTCATGTGGTGCGAGAAGGTCACCGAAGGCGACCGCAATCAGCGCATCAAGCTCGACAAGGCGCCGATGAGCGCCAACAAATTCCTGCGCAAAGCGGCCAAGCACGCGCTGTGGTTGTTGATCGGTTTTGTCACCGGCATGACCTTCGTCGGTTACTTCTCGCCGATCCGCGAACTGGTCATTGAATTCTTTACCGGCCAGGCCGATGGCTGGTCGTATTTCTGGGTCGGTTTTTTCACACTCGCCACGTACGGCAATGCCGGCTGGTTGCGTGAGCAGGTGTGCATCTACATGTGTCCGTATGCGCGCTTTCAGAGCGTGATGTTCGACAAGGACACGCTGATCGTTTCCTACGACCCGCGCCGTGGCGAAAGCCGTGGGCCGCGCAAGAAAGGCATCGACTACAAGGCGCTCGGCCTTGGCGACTGCATCGACTGCACGATGTGCGTACAGGTCTGCCCGACCGGCATCGACATCCGCGATGGCCTGCAGATCGAGTGCATCGGTTGCGCCGCGTGCATCGACGCCTGCGACAGCATCATGGACAAGATGGATTATCCGCGCGGGCTGATCAGCTACACCACCGAGCACAACCTGTCGGGGCAGAAAACCCATAAACTGCGGCCGCGCCTGATTGGTTACGCCGTGGTGTTATTGGCGATGATCAGCCTGTTGGTCGCCGCGTTCTTCATGCGTTCGCTGGTCGGTTTCGACGTCAGCAAGGATCGCGTGCTGTACCGCGAAAACGCCGAAGGCCGGATCGAAAACGTCTACAGCCTGAAGATCATGAACAAGGATCAGCGCGACCACACCTACGTGCTGCAAGCCGAGGGCCTGCCCGACCTGCGCCTGCAAGGCAAACGCGAGATCAGGGTTGCCGCCGGCGACATCGTCAGCATGCCGGTCGAGTTGTCGAGCGCGCCGGAACAACTGCCATCGAGCACCAACGAGGTGAAATTCATCCTCAAGGACGCCGATGACGACAGCGTCCACGTTGAAGCCAAGAGCCGATTCATCGGCCCACAAATCCGTTGAGAGAATTTTGAACATGCCCGCTGCAAACGCCGCAAGTCCCTGGTACAAGCACCTCTGGCCGTGGATCATCATCGCGATTCTGGCCTGCTCGGTGGCCTTGACCCTGTCCATGGTGACCATCGCGGTGAACAACCCGGACAACCTGGTCAACGACAACTATTACGAAGCGGGCAAAGGCATCAACCGTTCACTGGACCGTGAATTGCTCGCACAGAACCTGAAACTGCGCGCGGCGGTGCATCTGGACGATATGACTGGCGAAGTCGACCTGCGTTTGAGCGGTGACAGCCTGCCGCAAACCCTGGAACTGAACCTGATCTCGCCGACCCAGCCGGAGAAGGATCGCAAGATTGTTCTGACCCGCAGTGAAAGCGAGACCGGGCGCTACATTGGCCAGTTGAGCGACAAGGTCGAAGGCCGGCGGTTTGTCGAGTTGCTTGGCAGCCAGGACGAGCACGTGTGGCGCATGTTTGAAGAAGAACTGGTCAGCCATGACAAGGATCTGCTGCTGGGTGATGAGCCATTGCAGGGTGCGGAAGACCTGAAAAAATAAGCCTTACTCTGATCGTTCCCACGCTCTGCGTGGGAACGCAGCCAGGGACGCTTTGCGTCCCAGCCGAAGCGGACGCGGAGCGTCCGGGAAGGCATTCCCACGCGGAGCGTGGGAACGATCATCGGAACGCGCACCATGACCACTCCGCTCCCCTGCTACCACTGCGCCCTGCCCGTCCCGTCGGGCAGCCGCTTCACCGCTGTCGTCCTCGGGCAGGCACGCGAGTTCTGCTGCCCGGGCTGTCAGGCGGTGGCCGAAGCCATCGTCGCCGGTGGCCTGGAAAGCTATTACCAGCATCGCAGCGAAGCTTCGGCCAACCCCGAAGCGCTGCCGGTGCAACTGAGCGATGAACTGGCGCTGTACGATCGCGCCGACGTGCAGCAACCTTTCGTCCGCCACGAGGGCGACCTGGCCGAAACCACCTTATTGATGGAAGGCATCAGTTGCGCCGCTTGCGGCTGGCTGATCGAAAAGCATCTGCGCACTCTGCCCGCCGTCGCCGAAGCGCGACTGAACCTGTCCAACCATCGCTTGTATGTGCGATGGGCCGATGCGCAATTACCGCTGAGCCAGGTCCTCGCCGAACTGCGCCACATCGGTTACGCCGCCCACCCCTATCAAGCCGACCGCGCCAGCGAACAACTGGCCAGCGAGAATCGCCTGGCCCTGCGCCAACTCGGCGTCGCCGGTTTGCTGTGGTTTCAGGCGATGATGGCGACGATGGCGACGTGGCCGGAATTCAACATCGACCTCAGCCCCGAGCTGCACACGATCCTGCGCTGGGTCGCGCTGTTTCTGACCACACCCATCGTGTTCTACAGCTGCGCGCCGTTCTTCAAAGGGGCGATGCGCGATTTGCGTACCCGCCACCTGACCATGGACGTTTCTGTTTCACTGGCGATCGGCAGCGCTTACATCGCCGGAATATGGACATCGATCACCGGGGTCGGCGAGCTGTACTTCGATGCGGTCGGCATGTTCGCCCTGTTTCTTTTGGCCGGGCGCTATCTGGAACGCCGCGCCCGCGAACGCACCGCTGCCGCGACTGCGCAACTGGTCAACCTGTTGCCGGCCTCATGCCTGCGCCTGGACAGCGATGGCCAGAGCGAACGCATCCTGCTCAGCGAGTTGCGTGTGGGCGAGCGGATTCTGGTGCAGCCGGGCTCGATTCTGCCGGCCGACGGCAAAATCATCGACGGTCAGTCGAGCATCGATGAATCCCTGCTGACCGGTGAATACCTGCCGCAACCGCGCACACTGGGCGATGCAGTCACCGCCGGCACCCTCAATGTCGAAGGCGCACTGACCGTGCAAGTGCAGGCGCTGGGGCAGGACACGCGTCTCTCCGCGATCGTGCGCCTGCTTGATCGCGCTCAGGCGGAGAAACCGCGTCTGGCGGAAATCGCTGACCGCGCCGCGCAATGGTTTTTGCTGCTGTCGCTGATCGCGGCCGCAGTGATCGGCCTGCTGTGGTGGCAGCTGGATTCCTCACGGGCGTTCTGGATCGTCCTCGCCATGCTGGTGGCGACCTGCCCGTGCGCGCTGTCATTGGCGACGCCGACCGCCCTCACCGCCGCCACCGGCACGCTGCACAAACTCGGGCTGCTGCTGACACGTGGGCACGTGCTGGAAGGCTTGAACCAGATCGACACGGTGATCTTCGACAAGACTGGCACGCTCACAGAAGGTCGCTTGGTGCTGCGCTCGATCCGCCCGCTCGGCGCGCTCGACAGCGAGCAATGCCTGAGCCTTGCCGCCGCGCTGGAAAACCGTTCGGAGCACCCGATCGCCCGCGCGTTCGGTCGTGCGCCGCTGGCCGCCGAGGACGTGCACAGCACCCCGGGCCTGGGCCTTGAAGGGGTCGTCGGCGAGCGCCGTTTGCGCATCGGTCAGGCGTCGTTTGCCTGCGCGTTGAGCGGCGCGGCGTTGCCGTCAATGCCTGAAGAAGCCGGACAATGGCTGTTGCTCGCCGACACCCACGGGCCGCTGGCGTGGCTGGTGCTTGACGATCGCCTGCGTGACGACGCTCCGGCCCTGCTCGCGGCCTGCAAAGCACGGGGCTGGCGCACCTTGCTGTTGTCCGGCGACAGTTCACCCATGGTCGCCAGTGTCGCCGCCGAACTGGGCATCGACGAGGCCCGGGGCGGTCTGCGCCCCGATGACAAACTGCAAGTGTTGCAACAACTGCACAAGCAAGGGCGCAAAGTGCTGATGCTCGGTGACGGCGTCAACGACGTGCCAGTGCTGGCTGCGGCGGACATCAGCGTGGCCATGGGCTCGGCCACCGATCTGGCGAAAACCAGCGCCGATGCGGTGTTGTTGTCCAACCGTCTCGACGCCCTCGTACAAGCCTTCACGCTGGCGCGACGCACGCGCCGGGTAATCATCGAAAACCTGCTGTGGGCGGCGCTGTACAATGGCCTCATGTTGCCGTTCGCTGCCCTCGGCTGGATCACTCCGGTGTGGGCGGCGGTCGGCATGTCGATCAGTTCGCTGACGGTGGTGCTCAATGCCCTGCGCCTGACTCGCCTGCCGAGCGCGCCGGCTGCCGGCAGCCCGACCCAAACCCGCCCGCTGCCGGCCTGAGCCGCGCGGGCCTGGAGTGACAGATGCCAGCTCTCTACGTGATGATTCCCGCTGCCTTGCTGATCGTCGCCATCGCCGTGTACATCTTTTTCTGGGCGGTGGACAGCGGTCAGTACGATGACCTCGACAGCCCGGCGCACAGCATCCTCTTTGACGATCAGGACCCCAATCACACCGCCGCAGTAGACGAAGCCAACGCCTTCAAACCGGACGACAAGGCGCCACCTCATGCTTGAACTGGCGCCCCTGCTGGTATCGGCGCTGATCCTTGGCCTGCTCGGTGGCGGCCATTGTCTGGGCATGTGCGGCGGCCTGATGGGCGCGCTGACCCTGGCGATCCCCAAGGAACAGCGCAGCCGGCGCTTTCACCTGTTGCTGGCGTACAACCTGGGGCGGATTCTCAGTTACGCCACGGCGGGATTACTCATCGGCCTGGCCGGCTGGGCGGTTGCCAACAGCCCGGCAGCGCTGTTCATGCGCGTGCTGGCCGGGTTGCTGTTGATCGCGATGGGTTTGTATCTGGCCGGCTGGTGGAGTGGGCTGACCCGGATCGAAGCGCTCGGTCGTGGTTTGTGGCGCTTCATTCAACCCGTCGCGAATCGCCTGCTGCCGGTTTCCAGTCTGCCGCGTGCCCTGCTGCTCGGTGCGTTGTGGGGATGGCTGCCGTGCGGGCTGGTTTACAGCACGTTGCTGTGGAGCGCGAGTCAGGGCAATGCGCTGGACAGCGCATTGCTGATGCTTGCGTTTGGCCTCGGCACCTGGCCTGTGCTGCTCGCCACGGGGCTGGCGGCTGAACGAGTGACCGCGATCCTGCGCAAACGCAGCGTGCGCATGGCCGGTGGCTTGCTGGTGATTGTGTTTGGCCTGTGGACCCTTCCCGGCCCGCATCAGCATTGGCTTATGGGTCATTAGAAGCAAAAGATCGCAGCCTTCGGCAGCTCCTACAGGAGGTCGAATTCCAAGGTAGGAGCTGCCGAAGGCTGCGATCTTTTGATCTTGTGCCGTTGATGCAAATCAACAGCCCCATCGCCGCACCCCGATAGACTCGCCACACTGCCAGCCTATCCGGGGGAATGCCCGCATGCTCGACGCCATTCGTTGGGACACCGATTTGATCCGCCGTTACGATCTGGCGGGGCCGCGCTACACCTCGTACCCGACTGCCGTGCAATTTCACGGTCAGGTCGGCACCTTTGACCTGTTCCATGCCCTGCGCGACAGCCGCAAGGCGCAGCGGCCGTTGTCGTTGTACGTGCATGTGCCGTTCTGCGCGAACATTTGCTATTACTGCGCCTGCAACAAAGTCATCACCAAGGATCGCGGTCGCGCACAGCCGTATCTGCAGCGGCTCGAGCAGGAAATCCAGATGATTGCCTGCCACCTCGACCCGGCGCAAAAAGTCGAGCAACTGCATTTCGGTGGCGGTACACCGACCTTTCTCAGCCACGACGAACTGCGCCAGCTGATGGCGCACCTGCGCGAGCATTTCAACTTACTCAATGATGACTCGGGCGATTACGGCATCGAAATCGACCCGCGCGAAGCCGACTGGTCGACCATGGGCCTCTTGCGAGAACTGGGTTTCAATCGGGTCAGCATCGGTCTGCAAGACCTTGACCCGGCGGTGCAGCGCGCAGTCAATCGCCTGCAAAGCCTGGAAGAAACCCGCGCGGTGATCGATGCGGCGCGAACTCTGCAATTTCGCTCGATCAACATCGATCTGATTTATGGCCTGCCGAAGCAGACACCGGACAATTTCGCCCGCACCGTCGAGGAAGTGATCAGCCTGCAACCGGATCGTCTTTCGGTATTCAACTACGCGCACTTGCCGGAACGCTTCATGCCGCAACGACGGATCAACAGCAGCGATTTGCCGAGCCCGGCGCACAAGCTGGAAATGCTTCAGCGCACCATCGAGCAACTGATCGCGGCCGGTTACCGCTACATCGGCATGGACCACTTCGCTCTGCCCGATGACGAGCTGGCGATCGCTCAGGAAGACCACACCCTGCAACGCAACTTTCAGGGTTACACCACCCACGGCCACTGCGACCTCATTGGGTTAGGCGTGTCGGCGATCAGTCAGATTGGCGATTTGTACTGCCAGAACAGCAGCGACCTCAATGCCTATCAGAACAGCCTTGTCAGCGCGCAACTGGCGACCAGTCGGGGCCTCGTATGCAACGCCGACGATCGCTTGCGCCGCGCGGTGATTCAGCAGCTGATCTGCAATTTCACTCTGGTATTTGCCGAGATCGAACAGCAGTTCAACGTCGATTTCCAAGGCTATTTCGGCGCGCTATGGCCGCAATTGCAGGGTATGGCCGATGATGGCCTGATCAAACTTGATCGCGAGCGGATCGAGGTATTGCCGGCGGGCCGATTGCTGGTGCGCTCGGTGTGCATGGTCTTCGATGCGTACCTTGAGCAGCAGAACCGCCAGCGTTTCTCGCGAGTGATTTAAGGTTTGGTCAGCAACGAGCCGACCTTGAGGTTCTGATCCGGGGTCAGCGCCGACTGGTTCATGACTTTCGACAAGGCCAGGTTGGCGGTGATCAGGCCGCTGTTGAGGGCGGCAATAGCGCCACGCAGGGCGGCGAGCTTGTTGATCTTTTCTTCAATGGAAAGGGTTTTGTCTGACATGACTGCCGCCATGCGGGCTTTCTTCTCGACGATTTCTTTTTGGATTTTTCGAATCATTTTCAGCAAATGCCGGATGTTCTCTGGCAAGCCGCTGTTGTCGATGTCACTGTTTTTGCCGCCGACAGCAGCGGATTTGGCGATGGCCGCACCGGACAGCGACACTTTGACGCCCTCGACCAAGGTCGGGGTTGCGGTGTTGGACATCTCGTCATCGCGGCCCGTTGCAGTGTCGCTTTTGGTGCCCCCTGGCGAAGCAGTAACGCCACTACTACCGGGGCTTAGCGTGCCAATGGCGGTCATCGGGGCCTTCCTTGGATGAATGCTGATAACAGGTTATCGGCCGTAAGTGCTGCGGCTTTATCTCGGTAAGACAACGCCGCCGCGTGCTGGCCTGAATGTCCTTGTGTGGGTTACCCTTACGGCTTATGTGTGTTTTCCCACAAGGATTGAAGAAATGTCCGAGCCAGTCAAACTGCGCGCTCACAACCAGGCCCATTGCAAGGATTGCAGCCTGGCCCCGCTCTGCCTGCCACTTTCTCTGAATCTGGAAGACATGGATGCGCTGGACGAAATCGTTAAACGCGGCCGCCCGTTGAAAAAAGGCGAATTCCTGTTCCGCCAGGGTGACACCTTCGATTCCGTTTATGCAGTGCGCTCCGGCGCCCTCAAGACGTTCAGCCTGAGCGATGCCGGTGAAGAACAACTGACCGGCTTCCACTTGCCGAGCGAACTGGTCGGCCTGTCGGGCATGGACACGGAGAAACACCCGGTGTCGGCCCAGGCGCTGGAAACTACTTCAGTCTGTGAAATCCCTTTCGAGCGCCTCGACGAACTGGCCCTGCAACTGCCGCAACTGCGCCGCCAGTTGATGCGCGTGATGAGCCGCGAAATCCGTGACGATCAGCAAATGATGCTGCTGTTGTCGAAAAAAACCGCCGACGAGCGCATCGCGACCTTTCTGGTCAACCTGTCGGCACGTTTCCGCGCTCGCGGGTTCTCGGCCAACCAGTTCCGCCTGAGCATGTCGCGCAATGAAATCGGCAATTACCTGGGCCTGGCGGTGGAAACCGTGTCGCGGGTGTTCACGCGCTTTCAGCAGAACGAGTTGATTGCCGCCGAGGGCAAAGAGATCCACATTCTCGACCCGATTCAGCTATGCGCGTTGGCCGGCGGTTCGATCGAAGGCTGATCACGACCCGCGGTTGAGCGAATCGTTTCAGCCGCGGGTATACTGCGCCGTTTGCAGCCCTGCCAGGACACCCCGATGGTCTTCGACTCCTTCGACATCAAATCCCTGATCCGCCCCGTGATCGACTTCCCCAAGCCGGGCGTGATCTTTCGCGACATCACCCCGTTGTTCCAGTCGCCGACAGCCCTGCGCCTGGTCATGGACAGCTTCGCCCACCGCTACGTCGAAGCCGACTTCACCCACATCGGCGCGATGGATGCCCGTGGTTTTCTGATCGGTTCGGTATTGGCCTATCAGTTGAACAAGCCGCTGGTGCTGTTCCGCAAGCAGGGCAAACTGCCGGCGGACGTGCTCGCTGAAGGCTACGCGACCGAGTACGGCGAGGCCTTTCTGGAAGTGCACGCCGACAGCCTGTGCGAAGGCGATTCGGTGGTGATGTTCGATGACCTGATCGCCACTGGCGGCACGCTGATCGCGGCGGCCAACCTGATTCGCCGCATGGGCGCGCGGGTGCATGAAGCGGCGGCGATCATCGACTTGCCAGAGCTGCAAGGTTCGCAGCGTCTTGAGGACATGGGTATTCCAACGTTTTGCCTGACGCAGTTTGCGTTGACCGACAAATAATCAAGATCAAAAGATCGCAGCCTTCGGCAGCTCCTACACAGGGATCCGCATTTCCCTGTAGGAGCTGCCGAAGGCTGCGATCTTTTGCTTTCAGAGCCCCATCTGCTTGCTGATGATTTCGTTCATCACCTCCCGCGTCCCGCCGCCAATCGACAGAATGCGGTTATCCCGATACAGCCGCTCCACCAGACTTTCACGCATGTAACCAAGCCCCCCCAGAATTTGCACGGCCTCTGTGGTGATCCGGTCGGACGTGTCAGTGGCAAAGTTCTTCGCCATGGAAATTTCCTTGATCACGCTCTGTCCTGCCGCGATCTTCGCCGCTTGCCGGTAAGTGAATTCCCGCGACACTTCCAGCGCCGTGGCCATTTCGGCGAGGCGATGCTTGATCACCTGAAACTTGCCGATCGATTTGCCAAAGGCCTCACGCTCGCGCGCCCATTTAAGGCTCTGTTCCAATGCGAGTTGCGAAGTCATGTTGGCCATCAGCGCCAACGCCAGCCTTTCGTTCTGGAAGTTACCCATGATGCAGGCAAAGCCCATGTTCTCGGCGCCAATCAGATTGCCCACCGGCACGCGGCAGTCGTCAAAAAACAACTCGGCGGTGTCCGAGGCCCACCAGCCCATTTTCTTCAACTGGCGGCCGACACTGAAACCTGGCGTGCCCTTCTCGATCAGCAACAGGCTGATACCGCCAAACCCCGGCGCACCGGTACGCACCGCAACGGTGTAGAAATCCGCGCGCACGCCGCTGGTGATAAAGGTTTTGCTGCCGCTGACCCGATAGAAATCGCCGTCACGCACAGCGCCGGTCTGCAGGTTGGCGACGTCGGAGCCGCCGCCAGGCTCGGTCACCGCCAGGGCGCTGATTTTCTCGCCGCTGAGCACCTGTGGCACGATCCGCTCACGCACATCGGGTAACGCCCACTTAACGATCGGCGGCAGGCCGATATCGAGCGAACCCAGCCCCGCTACCAGCCCGCCAGAGCCGCAGCGCATCAGCTCCTCACTGGCAGCGACCTTGGCGAACAGATCACCTTCATGGCTGCCACCGAGCGCCTCGGGATAGCCGATGCCGAGAATCCCCGCCGCACCGGCCTTCAAGTACAGCTCACGGGGGAAGCTTTCGGCTTCTTCCCACTGATCGATGTCCGGCAGTATCTCGCGTTCGACGAAACGTCTGACGCTGTCGCGGACCAATTGGTGGCTGGGGTCGAAGTATTCCTGAAAGGCAGGCATGGGCGAGCTCCACGGAAGGGTTCGCCGAAGTTAACCGAGCGCTTGCTTGGTTAACAAGATAGAGAAGATCAAAAGATCGCAGCCTTCGCCAGCTCCTGCACTGGAAAGCGTTCCCTGCAGGAGCTGGCGAAGGCTGCGATCTTTTGATTTTTAAAGGGAAATCGGTTTACGCCCGGCGAACGAATGCGCCAGCGTGCCGCCGTCGACCAGCTCCAGCTCACCGCCCAGTGGTACACCGTGGGCAATCCGCGAAGCGATCAGGCCTTTGTTCTGCAACAACTGGGCGATGTAGTGCGCGGTCGCCTCGCCCTCCACCGTCGGGTTGGTCGCGAGGATGACTTCAGTAAACGTCCCGGCCTCTTCAATCCGCGCCATCAGTTGTGGAATGCCGATCGCTTCCGGCCCCAGGCCATCCAGCGGCGACAAATGCCCCTTGAGCACGAAATAGCGGCCACGGAAACCGGTCTGTTCGACTGCATAGACGTCCATCGGTCCTTCGACCACGCAGAGCAGCGTGTCGTCGCGGCGCGGGTCGGCACATTGCGGGCACAAATCGTCCTCGGTCAGCGTACGGCACTGGCGGCAATGACCGACGCCTTCCATGGCCTGGCTCAAGGCCTGGGCCAGACGTGTACCACCGCTGCGATCACGTTCGAGCAACTGCAACGCCATGCGCTGAGCGGTTTTCTGACCCACGCCTGGCAAGGTGCGCAGCGCGTCGATCAGTTGGCGAATCAAAGGGCTGAAGCTCATGTGTAAACAGTCCGACTAAACAACGAGACGCGGTTTATACCCGCGCCTCTGGCCAGCGTCAAATCCTCAATCCTGGGCAACCCGGACCACCAGTTTGCCGAAGTTGCGCCCTTCCAGCAGACCGATAAAAGCCTCGGGAGCCTGCTCCAGGCCCTCGACCACGTCCTCGCGGAACTTGACCTTGCCGTCGCGCACCCACGGGACCATGTGGCTGATGAATTCCGGCTGGCGATCACCGTAGTCGTCAAACACGATGAAGCCCTGAATACGCACGCGCTTGGTCAGCAGCGTGCGTTGCAGCATCGGCAGGCGATCCGGGCCAGTCGGCGCCTCGGCAGCGTTGTAGCCGGCGATCAGGCCACACAACGGGATGCGCGCCTTGGGGTTGAGCAACGGCACGACCGCGTCGAAAACATGGCCGCCGACATTTTCGTAATAGATGTCGATGCCGTTGGGGCAGGCCTTGGCCAGTTGCTCGGCGAAGTCGTCGGCCTTGTGGTCGATGCAGGCATCAAAACCCAACTCCTCGACCACGTATTTGCATTTCTCGGCACCACCGGCCACGCCGACGGCGCGCAACCCTTTGATCTTCGCCACTTGGCCGACCACCGAGCCGACGGCACCAGACGCCGCAGCCACTACCAGGGTTTCGCCTTCTTTCGGCTGACCGATGTCCATCAGGCCCATGTAGGCGGTCATGCCCGGCATGCCCAGAACGCCGAGGGCCATCGATGGGCTCGGCAGCCCGGCGGGAATCGGCATGATGTTACGGCCGTCGCTGAGGCTGTGGCTTTGCCAGCCAGTCGCACCCACCACGAGATCGCCGGCGTGGAATTTCGGATGACGGGACTGCTCGACCCGGCTGACCGCGCCGCCCGTCATGACTTCGCCGATTTGCACTGGCGCGGCGTAGGATGGTGCGTCGCTCATGCGCCCGCGCATGTACGGGTCCAGCGACAGGTAGAGGGTTTTCAGCAGCACCTGCCCTTCCTGCAGATCCGGCAACGCCTCGCGCTCGAGACGGAAGTTCTCCGGGGTCGGCGCGCCGGTCGGGCGCGAGGCAAGAACGAAGCGTTGATTGAGGGTGAGAGGGTCGGACATGTCAGCGTCTCCTGTGAATGGGAAATTCGGTGATATAGGGAGCAGACCTTGGCAGTGGTGGTGTGTTCGATGTTTCTTCATGTGGATCGAGTCGGCCCCTTCGCGAGCAAGCCCGCTCCCACATCCGAGCGCATTTCTTGAGATGGAACGCAATGACCTGTGGGAGCGGGCTTGCTCGCGAAGGCGTCAGTCCTGCACGCCCATGACCATCAGGTAGAAACAAAAATGCCAGGCGCAATGCCTGGCATTTTGTGTAGCTCATCTGCCGCCCAATGGCGAATCAGAAAGGCAATTTCATACCCGCTGGCAGGTTCATGCCGGCGGTCATGCTGCCCATTTTTTCCTGGCTGTTGGCCTCGATCTTGCGCACGGCGTCGTTGACGGCGGCGGCGACCACGGCTTCGAGCATCTCTTTGTCGTCTTCGCTCAGGCCTTCGACCAGGCTTGGGTCGATGCTCACGCTTTTAACGTCGTGACGACCGGTCATCACCACGGTGACCATGTCGCCGCCGGCCTTGCCGGTGACTTCGGCGTTGGCCAGTTCTTCCTGCATCTTGGCCATTTTTTCCTGCATCTGCTGCGCCTGCTTCATCAGGCCGGCCATGCCACCTTTCATCATGGGAATCACCTCAAACGTACTTGGATAAAACAGCGCCCGGCCATCGAGGCCGAGCACCTTCAGTTATTAGCCTTGGGTGACCAAGGCGTCGACAGGTTCAATAGTATCGCTTCGCACCACCGCGCCGAACTGCTGAACCATCTGCTGGATGAACGGATCACCGTGGATCGACTCCTCCGCCTCGCGCTGACGGTTGGCGCGGCGCCGCGAGGCAGCCTGGGCCGGGGTTTCCTGCTCGGGCTTGATCAGCTCGATGGTCAGGGTCAGGGTGCGCCCGTGAAACTGGTTCAACACGTCGTTGAGACGACGCTGTTGCGTGGCGTTGAACAGGGCGCTGTGAGCCGGATCGAGGTGCATCAGCCAGTGATCGCCGTCTACCGCGATCAACGTGCAGTTCGCGGCGATGCTGCCGGTCATGCCGGAAATCGGCAGTTTCGGGAACAGCTCCAGCCATTGCAGGGCCAGGCCAGTGGCCGGCGCGGCGGCAGGTTCCGGCTCGGGCTCAGGCTCGGGATCGGCGGCGTGTTCGCTGGCCAGTTCGTCGAGGTAGCTGTAGGCCGAATCCATGTCCGGCTCGATGTAATCCTCATCCAGCGGCGGCTCGTCATCCATGTCCATACCCGGCGTAGCGGCATCGACCTCGGCGACGGACGGCTCGGGAATCGGCGCCGCGGCCCACTCCGGCGCATCCGGGACGACGCTGTCCGGGGTTGGCAGCGGCATTGGCGGCAGCTCGGGCTGCTCGCCAGCGGTTTCCAGCACCGGTTCTACGGCAGGTTGCTGTACAGGCGCCGGCTCGGGCTCGGCTTCTACCGGATCGTTCCATGGCAGATCGACCACAGCTTCGACGGCGACCGGCTCAGGCTCCGGTTGCGCTTCGACAACCGGCGCAACAGGTTCTGGCTCGGGCATTGACGCCGCTACGGCTGCCGGCTCAGCCACCGCTGCTGGCGCAACCGCCGCAGCGACCACCGGCGCAGGCTTGGGCGCGGCAGCCACTGAGTTTGCGGAATCAACTGTGGCCTGGCTGATCCCCACTGGCTTTAGCGGTTGCCTCGGCGCGTCCGCCGTGTCCGCCGGTCGGAACGCCAGCATCCGCAGCAAGACCATTTCGAAGCCGCCGCGCGGATCCGGCGCCAGCGGCAAGTCGCGGCGACCGATCAGGCCCATCTGGTAATAGAACTGCACGTCTTCGGCCGGCAACGCCTGGGCCAGGGCCAATACGCGATCACGGTCGCCATGACCATTGTCGACGCCTTCCGGCAGCGCCTGGGCGATGGCCACGCGGTGCAGCACGTTGAGAATTTCCGAGAGCACGCCGTTCCAGTCCGGGCCTTGCTCGGCCAAGTGACGCACGGCTTCGAGCAGCGCCTTGGCGTCGCCTTCGATCAGCGCATGCAGCACGCCATAGACCTGACCGTGATCCAGCGTGCCGAGCATCGCCCGCACGTCGGTAGCGAGCACCTTGCCTTCACCGAAAGCGATGGCCTGATCGGTCAGGCTCATGGCGTCACGCATCGAGCCGTCAGCAGCACGGCCGAGCAGCCACAGTGCATCGTCTTCGAACGGTACGTTTTCCGCCGTAAGCACGTGGGTCAAATGTTCGACCACACGCTCCGGCGTCATGTTTTTCAGGGAGAACTGCAGGCAGCGCGAAAGAATGGTTGCCGGAAGTTTCTGCGGATCAGTGGTCGCCAGGATGAACTTGACGTAGGGCGGCGGCTCTTCGAGGGTTTTCAGCAGCGCATTGAAGGAATGACTGGAGAGCATGTGCACTTCGTCGATCAGGTAGACCTTGAAGCGCCCACGGCTTGGCGCGTACTGCACGTTATCGAGCAACTCGCGAGTGTCTTCGACCTTGGTGCGGCTGGCGGCGTCGATCTCGATCAGGTCGACGAAACGGCCCTCATCGATCTCGCGGCACACCGAACATTCGCCACAGGGGCTGGAGGTGATGCCTGTCTCGCAGTTCAGGCACTTGGCAATGATCCGCGCGATGGTGGTCTTGCCGACCCCGCGCGTCCCGGTGAACAGGTAGGCGTGGTGCAGCCGCTGGCTGTCCAAGGCATTGATCAGAGCCTTGAGCACATGGGTCTGGCCGACCATTTCGCGGAACGAGCGCGGACGCCATTTACGTGCAAGAACCTGATAACTCATCGAAAACCGTCGCAGCGAAGGAAGCAGAAGCGGCTAATGCTAGCGGAGCAAGGGCAAAATTGCATCCGGTGTCCTCGTCTAATATGGCTAAGCTGCATCAGCAGAGGCTTTTATCGGCTCGGGACGGCGAATGACCGGAGCGTTTATGCGGTGGGCCCTGTGGGCATTGCTGGGAATCAGCCTCAACGCGATGGCCGCTCAAGCGCCGTTGCGCTTCGCCGTGCCGGACAGCTGGGCGATGCCGATGGTGCAACTGCAAGACGGCAGACCGACCCAAGGCATCCTGCACGACATTCTGCTCAGCCTGGCGACCCAGGTCGGCGCGCCGGCGCACTTCATCGTGCTGCCGCGCGCGCGGATACAGAGCGCCATGGAGCACGGCGACATCGATGTACGCTGCTATGCCGCCCAGTCTTGGCTGCCGAATCAGTCCGGCGATTACATCTGGAGCGTGCCGCTGTGGTTTCAGCGCGACCTGCTGGTCAGCCGCCAAGACCAATCCGCACGGATCGATCCCGCCCACCTGCCGCGCCAGGCCATCGGCACCGTCAACGGTTACAGCTACCCCACCCTGCAACCGCTGTTCAACGCCGATCAGTTACAACGCGAAGACGCGCGCAATCAGGAACAGGTGCTGGAGAAGCTCCTTGCCGGACGCTATCGCTACGCCGTGAGCAACCAGTGGACGCTGGACTGGATCAATCAGCGCCTGCTGCCGGAGCAGCAGTTGCGCGGGGTCGCGGTGCTGCAGGAACAGGATATCGGCTGCTATGTGAGAAACGACCCGAAGGTGCCGGTACAGCGAATTCTGCGGACGTTGCTGCGAATGAAAATGTCCGGCGAGATCGACGACATTATCCGGCTCTACACGGGCAGCTCCGGGAACACTCGATAACCCTGCCGGGGTGAGCCTGCTCGCTCTTGCAAACGCGTCGATCAATAACCGTGCGATTCGCGGAATTTCGGCTCGCGGCTGTGGTGATAATCGATCCACTCCACCACATCGTAAGGCAGATAAAGCTGCTGCCGGGAGCGGGACACGGCGATGTACACGGCGCAGATGCGCTGGTCGAATTCGTAGGCGTCCCTGAATTTCTCGTTACTGAGCAATGCCCGCGTCAACAGCACCCGCCTGAACTCCATGCCGCCGGCCTGCTCGGCCATCATCAACAGACAGGCCTTGCCCGGTTCGATGATCTTTTGGCTCAGTCGAGTCAGGTCGGCAATCCTGAAGCCTTCTTGCAGTTGTGCTTCGATCCACAGAAACGCCTCGTCGAAACGGTTGGCCTCGCGCACTTGCCGCCAATCGGCCATGTCACTGAAATAGGGGTGTGGCCCTTTCTCACTGGTCCCGGCGTTATAGAAATCGCGGCGGAACAATTCGATGGCGGTGGTCATGAAATGCTTGATGTCGTCCTGCGCTTCCCTGTCAGGGAAACTGAAGGCGCAATTGGAATCGTGCAGGTGAATGGCCCACATCATCGTGTCCCATGGCGACGCGGTCAGCACCACACAACCCTCCGGCGGCACGAAGGCTTCGGGGTAGTACTCAATATCGACGTCAGCGTGACGAGCGCCTTCAAACGGCACTTTGCTCTTGTGCGTGTGGCGCGAGATCAGCGGATTGACCAAGCGCTCGACATTGCGCCCCGAGCGCACCGAATAGCAGATATCGCTCTGGCGGACTTCACGCTTGCGCTTGAGAGCCTCACCCGTGGCCTGTTGATATTCATCGCCGAGGGTGATCAGCACCTGCTTCCCGCGCTCGATGATTTGCAGCAGCGACGCCGGCACATCCTGGCTCTCATCGATGATCACATGGGTGTAGCGCGGCGGGACGCGGCAACCGGAGAGACTGGCGCGCTTGATCATGAGCAACGTCTGAAAACCCGTCTGGCTGGACCAGGCCGGGTTGGCCTCGAGATAAACCCACAGGCGACTGGAATATTCCAGCAGCGCCTGCGAGTCAGCGCCGGTCAAGGGCTGCTGAAAATGCGGCAGGTGCCTGGCGCACAACGTGTGATCTCGTGAGGCGCAGTACAACTCCAGCACGCGCAGGCAGACCTCAAGGGTGCCCTGCCCATCGTGGTGGCGAAAGCCGAACATGTTCAGTTCCTGCGCCAGCGCCTGCTTGCTCGGGATCCGCGCTGGCGTCCTGGCCAAATGCACCCGGGGACCCAGTAGCTGGGCCTGGGCGAAATCGAAAAACGTCTGGCCAATTTCGGTGTCGTGGACCTGCACGATGTGCTTGCGCAACGTCGCCAGTTTGGCCGGGGTGCGCGCCAGCACCAGGGTGCGTTTCGAGCGCAGGCATTCGATCAGCGCACTGAGCATGTAGCTCTTGCCGATGCCTGCATAACCTTGCACGTGCAGGTCTTCGTCGAGATTGGCGCGAAAGGTTCGCAGCAGCTTGTCCTGCGCCGCGCTTAACCAGTGCTCACGCTCGCGTGGCGTGATCATTTGCTGGCGGAACGGGTTGTTCTGTTTCTGATGGCGAATCTTGTAGTCGACATCCCATTGCCCATCGGGCAACAGGTATTCCTGCGCAGTGACTTCATCGGCCATGAGAAACCGCAGGTTCAGACTCTTGAGCGCATTGAGGCCGAAGTACAATTTGCGCGAATCGAACAGCCGCCGCGCCTCTGAAATCAGTCCCGCCGATCCCGACCGCCGAGAGGTGACAGACCAGTCAATGAGTTTGGCGAGAATTTTTTCTGCGGCGCTGGCGCTCAAATCCTTTTCCGTGGCCTGGGCGAGATTTTGGATGACCAGCAATGCCGCCAGCTCCGGGTCGCTCAGGCTGGCCAGTGTCGCGTCACCGTCGGGCTGCAACAACGCCATACACGCATCGTGAGCGATGGGCAGAAATACCGGGGTGGCCAAATCAAAATGTTCCGGGTGCATACAACCTCGCCGTCTGGGCTTTGACACATCACCAGATCAGTCCTGGTCATTCTCGTCGTGCAATTGATGGGTGTGCGCTAGTTGCCCCTCGCTGCCGGCCTCGGGATTGACCCGCAGCTCGAAGGCGTAGTCGCCCAGCGTCCCGGACATGCCGCGTCGATCTCCACCGGCCGACACCGCCCCAGCATCAATCTGCGCCTGCACTTCGTAGAGCGCCATTTCCAGCAGTTTGCGCAGGTGTTCAGGGCTTTGCGCGGTGGCGTGCAGTTGCAGGTCGTATTGGCCGGCCACCGACTCAGCGATGGCCGGCTGAGCCTGCACCGCGACCGGCTGAGTCGTTTCTTCAGCCGCATTGAATACAGTCGAAGCCGCCAGGATGGCGGCGTGCTCTTCGTCCATCAGGTCGAGCACTCGTGACAGCTCCAGCGTGCGCTCGGGCTGCTCCTGCATTTGCGCTTTGACTTCCAGACGACGCAACTGCCATTCGCGCAGTTTTTCCCGGGTCAGATCGTCAATTTCACCCACTTGCCTTACCTCTCGATACCAGGCGAGGGAGTATGCCACTGTTCAGCTTCGACAGCCTCAAGGGCGCCGGGAGGCTGCGTTGCGGTTCCGCGCGTTTCTGATGGCGGATCAACGCCAAAGCCAAATCGCAGGCATAAAAAAACCGCAGTGGGCGAAACCCATGCAGTTCTGTTTGCAGCCTTTGGTTCGTTAAGGTGGTGCCCCCACCAGCCACACCCCGGCACACAATGTTCCCGCTGTGGCTGCTTCCTTCCGGATCTGACCAGGTTCACGGGTAATCGTTGCGGGGGGACCGATGGGGTCACCATAACGACGCTTGCCTGTCGGCGAGCCGCGCCATTGTACCTGTCTGAGATGAAGTTACAACCGTTGGTTGCAGATAAAAAATACCAACAGGTTCAAGGACATGCGAAGACGGCAAAAGATCGCAGCCTCCGGCAGCTCCTACAGGGCCAGGACTTCGTCTGCACGACCGCCCGCTTGCTGGATCACCAGATGAATGAAGTGCAGCTTGGCGATTGCCGCTGCCGGCAGCACGAAGGGATAGAAATCCGGCTGGCCCATGCTGCGCGACAGTTCGTTGAGCATGCCGGCCAGTTCGATCCACGCATTGACGAACGAGAGGAACGCCGTGCCGCCCGGATGCTCGGGGTCATACAGGGTGCTGGCCGGAAACGGCTGATAGTCGAAATCCATTTCCCGCGCGCTCATGCCAAAGCCCAGCGCGGTGTCCACCGCGTCCATCATGTGCAGGTAATGCGCCCAGGTTTCCGCCCAGTCTTCCCACGGATGCATGGTCGCGTAGGCACTGACGTAGTGCTGCGGCCAGTCCAGCGGTGCGCCTTGCTGATAATGCCGGTCCAGCGCCTCGGCGTAGCTGGCGCGCTCGTCGCCGAAGAGATTGCGGAACGCGTCCAGCCAAGGGCCGTTGGCGATGAGGCGATCCCAGTAGTAGTGGCCGACCTCATGGCGAAAATGCCCGAGCAGCGTGCGATAAGGCTCGTGCATCGCTGCTCTGACTTGCTCACGGTGAGCGTCGTCGGCCTCTTTGATGTCGAGGGTGATCAGGCCATTGGCGTGGCCGGTCATCGGCGCGTTGCCTTCCAGGTCGACACCGATGAAGTCGAACGCCAGCCCGGCTTCCTCATCCTTGGTTTTCGGGATGACCGGCAGGCCGAGAGTGATCAGTTGCGCGACGAGGCGGCGTTTGGCGATCTCGACCTTGCGCCAGCGCTCGGGGTTTTGCGCGACGGACAAATCGGGAATGGTGCGATTGAGGCTACAGGCGATGCACAAGGTGTCGTGATCGTTGGCCGGCAGCAGCCAGTTGCAGGCTGCGGGCATGTCGAGGTTGGCGCAGCGGCGAAACAGGCCGGCCTCAGGATCGACGTCAAGCGTCCAGGTGCCCTCTTCCGGCCCCGGTTGCAGCGAGGTCAGGCGACTTTGTTCGGGTTGGTAACCGAGCAAGGCGTTACAGGCCAGGCACTGACTGTTGCGAAAGAACAGCGACTGGCCGCAACGGCACGGCCAGACTTTGCTGTTGCGCGAGGTTCCGGCCACGAACGGCGCGATGATGCGGGAACTGAGCTGCTCGAAAAAGCGGTGCATGGCGATCTCTCCCTGGGACTGGCCAAGACTAGATCATTCCCGCGCACTGATCGTTCCCCCGCGCTGCTGCACCGCCTGAACCTGATAGCTGATCGTTCCCACGCTCCGCGTGGTAATGCATCCCGTGACGCTCTGCGTCACAGCGGACGCGGAGCGTCCGGGGCGGCATTCCCACGCGGAGCGTGGGAACGAACAGGGCGAGGTCACACGGTGATGCCGTGGGTTTTGAGGAAGGCGATAAACGCTTCTTCGTCCATGACCTTCACCCCCAGTTCGTTGGCCTTGGTCAGTTTCGACCCGGCACCCGGCCCTGCGACCACGCAATGGGTTTTCGCCGACACCGAACCGGCGACCTTGGCACCCAGGCTTTCCAGGTGATCCTTGGCCACATCCCGGCTCATCAACTCGACCTTGCCGGTCAGCACCCAGGTTTCGCCGGACAACGGCAGACCTTCGACGACTTTCTTTTCGCTCTGCCAATGCATGCCGAAATCGCGCAGCTGCTGCTCGGCCCGCTCGGCCAGTTGCCGATGCTCAGGCGAGGCGAAGAACTCGCGCACCGAATTGGCCTGTTTCTCCGGCAACGCCTGACGCATGTCCAGCCAGTCAGCGTTCATCACCGCATCCAGCGAGCCAAAGCGGTCAGCGAGTTTCTGCGCACCGCCGGGGCCAACGAAAGGAATGTGCAGTTTGTCGATCAAGCCGCCCAAGGTCGTACTGGCGGCGAACTCGGCGCCCAATTCGCCCTGATCCTGAATCTGCAAACCATGGCCAAGCAATTCGCTGATCACCTGCTGATTGTGCGCATCCTCAAAGAAACTGTGAATCTCGTGCGCGACTTCCAGGCCGACGTCCGGCAAGTAGGTCAGCACGTGAGGCAAGGCCTGTTGCACGCGCTCCAGCGAACCCAGCGAACGCGCCAACACCTTGGCCGTCTCTTCGCCAACATCGGGAATGCCGAGGGCGTAAATGAAACGTGCCAGGCTCGGCTGCTTGCTGTCTTCGATGGCTTTGAGCAGCTTGTTGCTCGATACCTCGGCGAAACCTTCCAGATCGACGATGTCGTCGAACTTCAGTGCGTAAAGATCGGCTGGTGAACTGACCAGACCTTCATCAACCAACTGCTCGACACTCTTGTCGCCCAGACCTTCGATGTCCATCGCCCGGCGCGAAACGAAGTGAATGATCGCCTGCTTCAGCTGCGCACCACAGGCCAGTCGCCCGACGCAGCGATACACGGCGCCTTCGCTGAAGGTTTCCCTGCCCTTGCTGCGCTTGACCAGTTGCGTACGCTCGACATGCGAGCCGCACACCGGGCAGTTTTCAGGAATGGCGACCGGGCGCGCGTCATCGGGGCGACGCTCGGTGACTACCTGCACCACTTGCGGAATCACATCGCCTGCGCGGCGGATGATCACCGTGTCGCCGATCATCAAGCCCAGCCGCGCCACTTCGTCCATGTTGTGCAGCGTGGCGTTGGCCACGGTGACGCCGGCGACTTTCACCGGTTTCAGACGCGCCACCGGCGTCACCGCACCGGTGCGGCCGACCTGGAACTCAACATCGAGCAATTCGGTGAGTTCTTCCATCGCCGGGAATTTGTGCGCGATTGCCCAGCGCGGCTCGCGGGCGCGGAAACCCAACTCGCGCTGGTCGGCGATGCTGTTGACCTTGAACACCACACCATCGATTTCATAGGCCAGCGAATCACGGCGCGCACCGATGTCGCGGTAGTATTCCAGGCATTCGTCAATACCTTTGGCCAATTTCAGTTCGTGGCTGATCGGCATGCCCCACTTCTGCAACTGCTTGAGGTTGCCGATGTGAGTGTCGGAAATATCGTGGGACACTTGGCCGATGCCGTAGCAGCAGAATTCCAGTGGACGATTGGCGGTGATCTTCGAATCGAGCTGGCGCAGGCTGCCCGCCGCCGCGTTGCGCGGGTTGGCGAAGGTTTTGCCGCCGATTTCCAGTTGCGAAGCATTGAGGCGCTCGAAACCGGCCTTGGACATGAACACTTCACCGCGCACTTCCAGCGTCGCCGGCCAGCCTTCGCCGTGCAGTTTCAGAGGAATGTTGCGCACGGTGCGCACGTTGACGCTGATGTCTTCGCCGGTGGTGCCATCGCCACGGGTAGCGCCGCGCACCAGCAGACCGTCCTGATACAGCAGGCTGACCGCCAGGCCATCAAGCTTCGGCTCGCAGCTGTATTCCACCGCCGCGCCGCCACCAAACAGATCACCCGCTGGCACATCGAGACCTTCGTTGACGCGGCGATCGAACTCGCGCATGTCGGCTTCTTCGAAGGCGTTGCCGAGGCTGAGCATGGGGATTTCGTGACGCACCTGAGTGAACGCGGTCAGCGCCATACTGCCGACGCGCTGGGTCGGCGAGTCGCTGGTGATCAGTTCCGGGTTGGCCGCTTCCAGTGCCTTGAGCTCGTGGAACAAGCGGTCGTATTCGGCATCCGGAATGCTCGGTTCGTCGAGAACGTGGTAGCGATAGTTGTGCTGATCCAGCTCAGCGCGCAGCTCTAGAATGCGGTTTTTGGCGGCGGTCATGGGTGTTCTCTCATAAAGCAAAAGAGCAGCCGAGGCTGCTCCAGTGTTATTCCATCATCGGCGGCGGGCCAGAAGATCGCAGCCTCGTTGCACTCGTCAGCTCCTACAAGCCGAAGGTTGCGATCTGTTGATTCAAGCCTTAGCGCTTCTGGGTCAGGGCGCGGCGTTCGAATTCGACGATGCGCTGACGGTAGTGCTCGATCGTCTGCGCGGTCAGCACGCTGCGCTGATCGTCTTTCAATTCGCCGTTCAATTCCTGGGACAGCTTGCGTGCTGCCGCCACCATCACGTCGAAAGCCTGCTTCGGATGACGCGGGCCTGGCAGGCCGAGGAAGAAGCTCACTGCCGGAGTGCTGAAATGGTCGATGTCGTCCAGATCGAAAATACCCGGCTTGACCGCATTGGCCATGGAGAACAGCACTTCACCGTTGCCGGCCATGCTTTCGTGACGGTGGAAAATATCCATCTCACCGAAACGCAGGCCGCTTTCGAGAATGTTCTGCAGCAGCGCCGGGCCCTTGAAGCCGGCCGGGTCACGGCAGATCACGCTGATCACCAGGACTTCTTCGGCTTGCGGCTGATCTTTTTCTGCCACGGCAGATGCAGGCTTGCTGTCTTCGGCAAAATCGTCGTCACGGCTGCTGAAGCTCGGACCGCCGTCCAGATCCAGGTCGAGGTTCAAGTCGCCCTGCGCCGGGCCGTTGCTGCCGCGCTTGCCGCGTTTCGAGCCGGATTCACGCGGCTCGCGGGCTTCGCGATTGGGCATGCTCACCGACGGCAGATCGTGCTCGTCCAGTTGCGGCTCTTTGTGCGTATCCAAGACGCGGGCCGGGCCCAACAGCTCGGCGCTGGTGTCCTCGTCCGGCAGATTGGACAGGCTCCGGTCGAGACGGAATTTCAGCTTTCCCTTGCCGCCGCGCATACGGCGCCAGCCATCGAAAAGAATACCGGCAATCACAATGATGCCGATGACGATCAGCCACTCGCGCAGACCGATTTCCATGTAATCCCGTGCCTCTATAAAAAATGCTGAAAAAATAAGGGGTTTACACTGCGTAAACCGCTTTAAAACGTGGCGCCAACTCTATGTTCTGACAGGCGTTTTGCCCACGTATACGAAAAATTGACATTAAACTAGCACGACCAAAGACAACTTTACACCGTCTGTCTCATTTGGCTTGCGCGAATATGTCGATTGGCCATCCAGCCGATGTCGGTAAAAAGTCCTACAGACCTCCAAAACTATTCCCACACCAAACCGACTCAGGCATCCACCATCGCCATTGCCTCTTCGACATCCACTGCCACCAGTCGCGAACAACCCGGTTCATGCATGGTCACGCCCATCAACTGCTCGGCCATTTCCATGGCGATCTTGTTGTGGGTGATATAGATGAACTGCACGGTTTGCGACATCTCTTTGACCAAGCGTGCGTAGCGTCCAACGTTAGCGTCATCCAGTGGCGCGTCAACCTCATCGAGCATGCAGAACGGCGCCGGGTTCAACTTGAAGATGGCAAACACCAGTGCCAGTGCCGTCAGGGCTTTTTCGCCGCCGGAGAGCAAATGGATGGTGCTGTTCTTCTTTCCGGGCGGCTGCGCCATGATCGTCACCCCTGTATCGAGTAGATCTTCGCCCGTCAGTTCCAAATACGCGCGCCCGCCACCGAAAACTTTCGGGAAAAGTGCCTGTAATCCGCCGTTGATCTGATCAAAGGTATCTTTGAAACGGTTGCGGGTTTCCTTGTCGATCTTGCGAATGACGTTTTCCAGAGTCTCTAGCGCCTCGACCAGGTCGGCGTCCTGTGCATCCAGATAACGTTTACGCTCCGATTGTTGCGTGTATTCGTCGATGGCGGCGAGGTTGATCGCACCCAGGCGCTGAATGCGCGCGTTGATGCGTTCGAGTTCATCTTCGGCTTCGCGTTCACTGGCCTGCGCCGTCAATGTGGCGAGCACGCCATTGAGGTCGTAGCCATCTTCGAGCAATTGATCCTGCAAAGCCTTGCGGCGCACGGTCAGGGCTTGCCACTCCATACGTTGCTGTTCGAGCTGGCCGCGAATCAACTGCGATTGCTGCTCGGCCTGGGTCCGACGCTTTTCCGCGTCACGCAGTTCGCGGTCGGCGTCCTCCAGAGCGATTTGCGCCGTTTTGAGCTCTTCGTCGACGGTCATGCGCTTGTCGAGCAGTTCTTCGAGTTTCAGACGCAGCTCTTCCAGCGGCGCCTCGCCCTCCTCCAGGTTCAGGCTCAGCTGTTCGCGTTTTTCGGTCAGACGCTCGGCCTGCATTTCCAGGCGCTCCAGCGCCTGTCGCGTGGAATCGTGCTGAGCGCGCAGCGAGCCGAGACGCACGGCCAGTTGATGGGCATGATCCTTGTGCTGCCGGGCTTCCTGGCGCACGCGATCAAGGCGTTCGCGTAGGCTGTCGCGCTGGGCCAACAGCAATTCGCGCTGTTCGGTGTCCAGCGCCATGGCATCCAGCGCTTCCTGCAATTGCATGCGCGCTTCGCCGACCTGCTCGTGCTCGAGCTCACGCTGTTCGGCGAGTTCAACCAATTCTTCATCGAGGCGGGTGCGGCGCAACGTCAATTGTTCGGCCTTGGCTTTACCGGCCGACAGCTGCGCCTTCAGTTCGCCTTGCTGGCGCGCTTCGTCCTGCAGCAAGCGGCGCAGATGTTCGCGGCCGTTTTCCTGCTGGCGCTGTTGCGCGCGCAGTGTTTGCAGGCGGGTTTCCATGGCCTCGACCGTGGCTTCGCGCTCTTCGCGCTCCAGTTGCAGGTCTTCGATTTCCTGGCCACGAGCGAGCATGCCGCTTTCCGCTTCGCTGGCGCGACGTACGCGCAAAAAGTGCCGACCGACCCAATAGCCATCGCGGCTGATCAGGCTTTCGCCAGCGCCGAGCTGCCCGCGCAAGGCCAGCGCCTGCTCAAGGCTGTCGACCGGTTTGACCTGACCCAGCCACGGCGACAGATCGATCTGCGCCTCGACTTTGTCCAGCAGGCTGCCCGCCACCCGCACGCCATCGCTGGCCGGACTGAGCAAGCGCAGATCGCCCTGAGTGAAACCGGACAAATCAAAACCGCTGAAGTCGTCGACCAGCACCGCTTGCAGATCAGCACCGAGCACGGTTTCCACCGCCAGCTCCCAACCCGCCTCGACCTTCAAGCCTTCGGCCAGACGCGGACGCTCGGCGAGGTTGTGTTCCTTCAACCATTCGGCGGTGCCGGTGCCCGGATCCAGCGCTGCCTGCTGCAAGGCTTCAAGGGATGCGAGGCGCCCGTTGAGCCGCTGCAGATCGCCCTGCGCCTGTTGCTGCGCGGTCAACGCATGCTGTAATTCCTGACGTAGTTGTTCGAGCTTTTCGACTTGCGCTTCTTCGCTGGTCTGCAAATCTTCCAGGGTCGCTTCGGATTCGGCGAGCTGCTCGTTGAGCGCCATGATCGCCGCGTCTTCCGGGTCGGCGGAGAGCAACGCGCGCTCTTCAGCGAGGCGTTTCTGCCGGTCGGCGAGGCGCTCCATGCTGCTTTCCAGCTGCTGGATCCGCGATTGCTGGACTTCAGCCTGACGGCGCGGTTCGGCAGCGGTGAGGTTGAAAGCGTCCCACTGCTCCTGCCAGCCGTGCATGGTGGTTTCGGCTTCTTCGAGGGCCGCGGCGGCTTCCTCGGCAGCAGCGCTGGTGACTTCCTGCTCGGGGGTGAGCATGTCGAGCTCTTCGCCGAGGGTCAGCAGCAACGTGCGGTCGTGGCCCAGGTGCGATTCGGTTTCCAGACGCGCACGTTCGGCTTCTTTCAGGTCATCCTGCAATTGACGCAGGCGTTGCTGGCCATGCTGGATGCTCTGCTCGACCCGGGCGATGTCGCCGCCGACCGAATAGAAACGACCCTGCACCAGATTGAAGCGCTCGGACAAATCATGGTGGCCGTCGCGCAGGCGTTCGATGGCCGCATCAGCGTTACGCTGTTCAGCGACCAACGCTTCGAAGCTGACTTCCTGGTTGCCGATGATCGACTCGCGCTGACCGACCTGCTCGTTAAGATCCTGCCAGCGCAATGCCGAAAGTTGCGCCTTGAGCTGACGCTCTTCGGCCTTGAATTCCTGATACTTCTTCGCCGCTTCGGCCTGGCGGTGCAGACGTTCGAGCTGGCGCTCCAGCTCTTCGCGCAGGTCGGTCAGGCGGGCGAGGTTCTCGTGGGTACGGCGGATGCGGTTTTCAGTCTCGCGGCGGCGCTCCTTGTATTTGGAGATGCCCGCTGCTTCTTCGATGAAATTGCGTAGGTCTTCAGGCTTGGATTCGATCAGCTTGGAGATCATCCCCTGTTCGATGATCGAATAGCTGCGCGGGCCGAGGCCGGTGCCGAGGAAGATATCGGTGATGTCGCGCCGACGGCATTTGGTGCCGTTGAGGTAATAAGTGGTCTGGCTGTCGCGGGTGACTTTGCGACGAATGGAGATTTCCGCGTACGCCGCGTATTCGCCGAGCAGCGTGCCGTCGGAGTTGTCGAACACCAGCTCGATACTGGCCTGGCTCACCGGTTTGCGGCTGGTCGAACCGTTGAAGATGACGTCGGTCATCGACTCGCCACGCAGGTTCTTCGCCGAACTTTCGCCCATCACCCAGCGCACAGCGTCGATGATGTTCGATTTGCCGCAACCGTTCGGCCCGACGACCGCCGCCATGTTACTGGGGAAGTTCACAGTGGTCGGATCGACGAAGGATTTGAACCCCGCCAGTTTGATGCACTTTAGCCGCACGCTCAGGCAACCGTCAGCGCAGACACCACCAGATCGCAGCTGCGCTGGGCATATGCCGTGAGCACGATGCGGATCTGCGGCAAATCACGGGCGAGAACGGCGGCGAGCAAGCGTTCGAACAGTTCGAGGAATTCGCTCATTTCCGCCTTGCGCTGTTCGAGGGCGAGGAAATATGCGCGGCTCATCGCCGGCTGGAGGTTCTCGACGGTTTCCTGCAGGTATGGGTTGTTGGCAAATGGATAGGCGGCGCGCATCACCGCGAAGCTGTCATCGACAAAACTGCGGATATCGCCGCGCTCGTAACTGGCGGTCAGGCGCTGCTGGATCTGCACGAACGGCGCCATGTCCGACTGCACTTGCCAGCCATTGGCCACCGAATTGCCGAGCAGGATGTACAGCTCGCTCATCAGCGTGCACAGGCTCTGCACCTTGTGCGGCGTCAGCTCGGTAACGTGGGCGCCACGACGCGGCAGGATCGCGATCAGGTGACGGCGTTCGAGGATCAGCAAGGCTTCGCGGACCGAACCGCGGCTGACGTTGAGCGCCAGCGTGACCTTCTGTTCCTGGATGCGCTCTCCTGGCTTCATTTCGCCACGAATGATGCGTTCGGCGAGGTGGTGAGCGATTTGCTCGGCGAGGCTGTCCGGCGCCTTGAACGTCATGGTTGTCCTTCAAACTCTATCGATCTGCACAAGCGGCGCAGTGTAGCGCAAATGCACGGTCATGGCGGAGTGCCCACTCAGCGGTTTTTGGCACGAATCCCGCAAAAAAGCGCAGTGACCGATGAAGGTCAATACTGAATAGACACGCTGTTGATCGACGAAACGAATTTTCCTGACCTTTAAGTCAGAAAACCATTGACCGAAAAGTCAGACCTGCTAAATTCGGTTCACGTCGGTTAACAACAATAATGAGTCTGCGAGGCCTTCCGTGATCCAGTTTTTACTTAACCAGGAGCTCCGTAGCGAGCACGCCCTGGACCCGAACCTGACTGTGCTCAATTACCTGCGTGAACACGTAGGCAAACCCGGCACCAAAGAAGGTTGCGCCAGTGGCGACTGCGGCGCCTGCACCGTGGTGGTTGGCGAGTTGCAGACCGACGACACGGGGCGTGAACATATTCGCTATCGCAGCCTCAACTCGTGCCTGACTTTCGTCTCGTCCTTGCACGGCAAACAACTGATCAGCGTTGAAGACCTCAAGCACAAGGGCGAACTGCACAGCGTGCAGAAAGCCATGGTCGAGTGCCACGGTTCGCAGTGCGGCTTCTGCACCCCCGGTTTCGTCATGTCGTTGTTCGCCCTGCAGAAGAACAGTGACGCGCCGGACCAGGCCAAGGCTCACGAAGCGCTGGCCGGCAACCTCTGCCGCTGCACTGGCTACCGGCCGATTCTCGCCGCTGCCGAACAATCCTGCTGCGGCAAACAGGCGGATCAGTTCGATGCCCGAGAAGCGGAAACCATCGCCCGTCTCAAAGCCATAGCCCCGACCGATATCGGTGAACTCAACAGCGGCGACAAGCGCTGCCTGGTGCCACTGACTGTGGCCGATCTGGCCGACCTCTACGACGCTTATCCACAAGCCCGACTGCTCGCTGGCGGTACCGATCTGGCTCTGGAAGTCACCCAGTTCCACCGTACACTGCCGGTAATGATCTACGTCGGCAACGTCGCCGAAATGAAACGCATCGAAACCTTTGACGATCGCATCGAAATCGGCGCCGCCACCGCCCTCTCCGACTGCTACGAAGCGTTGAACGCCGAGTACCCGGACTTCGGCGAACTGCTGCACCGCTTCGCCTCGTTGCAAATCCGCAATCAGGGCACCCTCGGCGGCAACATCGGCAACGCCTCGCCGATCGGTGACTCGCCGCCGCTGCTGATCGCCCTCGGCGCGCAGATCGTGCTGTGCAAAGGCGAGACCCGCCGTGCATTGAATCTGGAAGATTACTTCATCGACTACCGCGTCACCGCGCGGCAGGAAAGCGAGTTCATCGAAAAAATCATCGTCCCGCGTGCCAGCGCCGAGCAGCTGTTCCGTGCCTATAAAGTGTCCAAGCGTCTGGACGACGACATTTCCGCCGTCTGCGCTGCGTTCAATCTGCGCGTGGAAAACGACGTGATCGCCGACGCCCGCGTGGCCTTCGGCGGCATGGCGGCGATCCCCAAACGCGCCGCGCATTGCGAAGCCGTGCTGCAAGGCGCGCCGTTCAATAACGCTGTGATCGAACGCGCCTGCGCCGCGCTGGCCGAAGACTTCACGCCGCTGAGCGACTTCCGCGCCAGCAAGGAATATCGCCTGCTCAGCGCGCAAAACCTGCTGCGCAAATACTTCATCGAACTGCAAACACCGCACATCGAGACTCGGGTGACCGCTTATGTCTAACCATCACGCCGTAGAGAAGACTCAAGCTGAACTGGCCGAACTGTTCGCCCAGAACCTGACAACTGGAGTCGGCCGCAGCGTCAAACACGACAGCGCCGCCAAGCATGTGTCCGGTGAAGCGCAGTACATCGATGATCGCCTGGAATTTCCCAACCAACTGCACCTCTATGCACGCCTGTCGGACCGCGCACACGCGAAAATCCTCAGCATCGACACGCAGCCGTGCTACGCCTTCGAAGGCGTGCGCATCGTCATCACCCACGAAGACGTGCCAGGCCTGAAAGACATCGGCCCGCTGATGCCGGGCGACCCGCTGCTGGCCATCGATGACGTGCAGTTCGTCGGCCAGCCGGTACTCGCAGTGGCTGCGAAAGATCTGGAAACCGCACGCAAAGCGGCGATGGCCGCGATCATCGAATACGAAGACCTCGAACCGGTGCTCGACGTCGTCGAAGCCCTGCGCAAACGCCACTTCGTGCTCGACAGCCACACCCATCAGCGCGGCGATTCGGTGTCCGCGCTGGCCAGCGCCGAACATCGCATTCAAGGCACGCTGCACATCGGCGGCCAGGAACACTTTTACCTGGAGACGCAGATCTCTTCAGTGATGCCTACTGAAGACGGCGGCATGATCGTCTACTGCTCGACGCAGAACCCGACCGAAGTGCAGAAACTGGTCGCCGAAGTGCTCGACGTGTCGATGAACAAGATCGTCGTCGACATGCGCCGCATGGGCGGTGGTTTCGGTGGCAAGGAAACCCAGGCTGCGAGCCCGGCGTGCCTGTGCGCGGTGGTTGCGCACCTCACCGGCCAGCCGACCAAGATGCGCCTGCCGCGCGTCGAAGACATGCTCATGACCGGCAAGCGCCACCCGTTCTATGTCGAGTACGACGTCGGTTTCGACAGCAGCGGCCGCCTGCACGGGATCAACATGGAGCTGGCCGGTAACTGCGGCTGCTCGCCGGATCTGTCGGCGTCGATCGTCGACCGCGCGATGTTCCACTCGGATAATTCATACTATCTCGGCGATGCCACCATCAACGGTCACCGCTGCAAGACCAACACCGCGTCGAACACCGCCTATCGCGGCTTCGGTGGCCCGCAGGGCATGGTCGCCATCGAAGAAGTGATGGATGCGATTGCCCGCCACCTCAACCTCGATCCGCTGGCCGTGCGCAAGGCCAACTACTACGGCAAGACCGAGCGCAACGTCACCCATTACTACCAGACCGTCGAGCACAACATGCTCGAAGAGATGACCGCCGAACTGGAAGCCAGCAGCCAGTACGCCGAGCGCCGCGAAGCGACCCGTCGCTACAACGCCAACAGCCCGATCCTGAAAAAGGGTCTGGCACTGACCCCTGTGAAATTCGGTATTTCCTTCACCGCCAGCTTCCTCAATCAGGCCGGCGCGCTGATCCACATCTACACCGACGGCAGCATCCATCTGAACCACGGCGGTACGGAAATGGGTCAGGGTCTGAACACCAAAGTCGCCCAGGTTGTGGCTGAAGTTTTCCAGGTCGACATCGACCGCGTGCAGATCACCGCGACCAACACCGACAAGGTGCCGAACACCTCGCCGACCGCCGCCTCCAGTGGTGCAGACCTGAACGGCAAAGCCGCGCAAAATGCTGCGCAGACCATCAAGCAACGCTTGGTCGAATTCGCCGCGCGGCACTACAAGGTCAGCGAAGAAGACGTCGAATTCCGCAATGGTCACGTGCGTGTCCGTGAGCAGATTCTGACCTTCGAAGCGCTGATCCAGCAGGCATATTTCAATCAGGTGTCGCTGTCGAGCACCGGTTTCTACAAGACCCCGAAAATCTACTACGACCGCAGTCAGGCCCGTGGTCGTCCGTTCTACTACTTCGCCTTTGGCGCGGCGTGCTGCGAAGTGATCGTCGACACCCTGACCGGCGAGTACAAGATGCTGCGCACCGACATCCTGCATGACGTCGGCGCCTCGCTGAACCCGTCGATCGACATCGGTCAGGTCGAGGGCGGTTTCGTCCAGGGCATGGGCTGGCTGACCATGGAAGAGCTGGTCTGGAACAACAAGGGCAAGTTGATGACCAACGGCCCGGCCAGCTACAAGATCCCGGCCGTGGCGGACATGCCGCTGGATCTGCGGGTGAAACTGGTGGAAAACCGCAAGAATCCGGAAGACACGGTGTTCCATTCCAAAGCCGTCGGTGAACCGCCGTTCATGCTCGGGATCGCCGCATGGTGCGCGATCAAGGATGCGGTGGCGAGCCTCGGTGACTACAAGCATCAGCCGAAAATCGACGCGCCGGCGACCCCGGAGCGGGTGTTGTGGGGGTGTGAGCAGATGCGCCAGCTCAAAGCGGTGAAAACAACCGCGACCGAAGTCGAGGTTGTTTGATGATCGTTCCCACGCTCCGCGTGGGAATGCAGCCCGCGACGCTCTGCGTCGCTCCCTGAACAGCGGACGCGGAGCGTCCAGTGATGCATTCCCACGCAGAGCGTGGGAACGATCTGAGAGGTGTTTATGTACAACTGGATCGACGCCCTCGCCGACCTGCAGAACCAGGGCGAGCCCTGTGTGCTGGTGACGATCATCGAAGAACTCGGCTCGACGCCACGCAACGCCGGCTCGAAAATGGTCGTCAGCGCCAACCGGATGTTCGACACCATCGGTGGTGGACACCTGGAATTCAAAGCCATGCAGATCGCCCGCGACATGCTCGCCAGCGGCAAACAGGACACCCATCTGGAGCGTTTCAGCCTCGGTGCCAGCCTCGGCCAGTGCTGCGGTGGCGCCACGGTGTTGCTGTTCGAACCGATGGGCCAGGTGCAGGCGCAGATCGCTGTATTCGGCGCCGGCCATGTCGGTCGCGCGCTGGTGCCGCTGCTCGCCAGCCTGCCCTGTCGGGTGCGCTGGATCGATTCGCGCGAGGCCGAATTCCCTGAACACATCCCCCACGGCGTGCGTAAAATCGTCAGCGAAGAGCCGGTGGACGAAGTCGATGACCTGCCCGCCGGCAGCTACTGCATCGTCATGACCCACAATCATCAGCTCGATCTGGAACTCACCGCCGCCATCCTCAAGCGCAACGATTTCACCTGGTTCGGCCTGATCGGCTCGAAGACCAAACGGGTCAAGTTCGAACATCGCCTGCGTGATCGCGGTTTCGACCCGAGCATAGTGCAACGCATGCGCTGCCCGATGGGCATCGGCGAAGTCAAAGGCAAACTGCCGGTGGAAATTGCCATCTCGATTGCCGGGGAAATCATCGCCACCTACAACGCCAACTTCGGCCAGCAAAGCGCCAGCGCCGAACCGATTGCCCGTCTGCTTCCCGCCTCGCGCCGCAGCCAGTCCGCCAAACTCAAAGCCTCAAACTGATTAGAGAACCCTCATGCCTCTGACTCGCAAAGCCTACCGCGCCGCCATCCTGCACAGCATTGCCGACCCCGCCGAGGTCGGCATCGAAGCCTCCTATGAATATTTCGAGGACGGCCTGCTGGTGGTCGACGGCGGCAAGATCAGTGCCCTCGGCCACGCCAGCGAACTGCTGCCAACCCTGCCGGCGGACATCGAGATCAATCATTATCAGAATGCGCTGATCACCCCCGGCTTCATCGATACGCACATTCACTTGCCGCAAACCGGCATGGTCGGCTCCTACGGCGAGCAGTTGCTCGACTGGCTGAACACCTACACTTTCCCCTGCGAAAGCCAGTTTGGCGACAAGGCTCACGCCGACGAAGTGGCGGACATTTTCATCAAGGAACTGCTGCGCAACGGCACCACCACGGCGCTGGTGTTCGGCAGCGTACATCCGCAGTCAGTCAATTCGTTTTTTGAAGCAGCCGAGAAGCTCGACCTGCGCATGATTGCCGGCAAGGTGATGATGGACCGCAATGCCCCGGACTATCTGGTCGATACCGCCGAATCCAGCTACGTCGACAGCAAGGCGCTGATCGAGCGCTGGCACGGCAAGGGCCGTTTGCACTATGCGGTGACGCCGCGTTTCGCACCCACCAGCACCCCGGAACAACTGACCCTTGCCGGGCAATTGCTGACGGAATATCCGGATCTGTACATGCAGACCCACATCAGCGAGAACCTCAAGGAAATCGAGTGGGTCAAGGAGCTGTTCCCGGAGCGCAAGGGCTACCTCGACGTCTACGATCACTACCAACTGCTCGGCGAACGCTCGGTGTTCGCCCACGGCGTGCACCTGTGTGACGACGAGTGCGCGCGACTGGCGGAAACCGGCTCGGCGATCTCGTTCTGCCCGACGTCCAACCTGTTCCTCGGCAGCGGCCTGTTCAACCTGCCAATGTCCGAGAAACACAAACTCAATGTCGGCCTTGGCACCGATGTCGGCGGCGGCACCAGTTTCTCGCTGCTGCAGACTCTCAACGAAGCCTACAAGGTCATGCAACTGCAAGGCGCGCGGCTGAGCCCGTTCAAGTCGCTGTACCTGGCGACGCTGGGCGGTGCGCGGGCACTGCGTCTGGAGGACAAGATTGGCAACCTGCAACCGGGCTCCGATGCCGACTTCCTGGTGCTCGACTACAACGCCACGCCGCTGCTGAGCTACCGCTTGGAGCAGTCGAACAACATTGCCGAGACGTTGTTCGTGCTGATGACGCTGGGCGATGACCGCACGGTGCAGCAGACATATGCTGCGGGGGCGCTGGTGCATCAGCGCTAAGCCTCTTCGCACTGATCGTTCCCCCGCTCTGCGTGGGAACGATGAGTCAGGCAAAAAAAATCCCCCGCAACTTTCCAGCTGCGGGGGATTTTTTTGCATCAATCAGCTCAGAGCTTGGCGCTCGAGCGCCCCGGCTTTTTGGTCTGCAACAAATGCGAGAACACCGCGTGCAGATCATCCGACGCACCTTCCTCGTCGAGGTTGAGCTTGCTGTCGATGTGATCCATGTGGTGCATCATCAGGTTCACAGCCAGCTCGCCGTCGCGTTTCTCGATAGCATCGATCAACTGCGTGTGTTCGTCGTACGAACAATGCGAACGGTTGCCGCTTTCGTACTGAGCGATGATCAGCGAGGTCTGCGAGACCAGGCTGCGCTGGAAGCTGATCAACGGTGCGTTCATCGCCGCTTCCGCCAGTTTCAGATGGAACTCGCCCGACAGACGAATACCGGCGCCGCGATCCCCGCGAGAGAAACTGTCGCGCTCATCATTGACCATCTGCCGCAGTTCAGCGATCTGCTCGGCAGTGGCATGTTGCACCGCCAGTTCGGTGATCGCGCGCTCGACCAGACGGCGGGCGAGAAATACCTGACGCGCCTCTTCAACGCTCGGGCTGGCGACGACGGCGCCACGGTTCGGCCGCAACAGCACCACGCCCTCATGGGCCAGACGCGACAGCGCGCGGCGAATGATGGTGCGGCTGACCCCGAAGATTTCCCCCAGCGCTTCTTCGCTCAACTTGGTGCCGGGCGCCAGACGCTGTTCGAGGATGGCCTCGAAGATATGTGCGTAGACAATATCGTCCTGGGTTCCGCTGCGGCCGGCTTTGCCTGCTCGCGGTTGTTTCTTGAGGGGTTGCAACTGTTCGTTCATGGGCACTCGAGTCGGGAAAACTGCGGCGAATAGACCGTGACTGTAATACGGCACAGTAGGTCGCTGGCAAGTATCGCGTAAAAAACAGCGCGATTGTACACAATGAATGGTGGCAACACGACTGTACGGCTGTTTGCGACTTCGGCTGTATTGCAACGGTGAGTTACGTTTGAGTTTAGGCTTGATCGCAGAATTCGCTGCTTGAAAACAATTCCCACTGTGGGAGCGGGCTTGCTCGCGAAAGCGCTGTGCCAGTCGACATCTGCTTTGCTGACCCACCGCTTTCGCGAGCAAGCCCGCTCCCACAATGGTTCTGTGTTGTGGCGGACATCTCCATTGGTATAAGGAACACCGCCGTCATGACCGACGCCACCCACGCCCGCTTGCGCCCTCTCGCCGATACTTCGCCTTCTGCCATCGTCGCCGGTTTCATCGCGATGATGACCGGCTACACCAGTTCGCTGGTGCTGATGTTCCAGGCCGGGCAAGCGGCGGGCCTGAGCAGCGGGCAGATCTCCTCGTGGATCTGGGCGATTTCGATCGGCATGGCGGTGTGTTCGATCGGCTTGTCGCTGCGCTATCGCACGCCGATCACCATCGCCTGGTCGACCCCCGGCGCAGCGTTGCTGATCACCAGCCTGGGGGGCGTCAGTTACGGCGAGGCGATCGGCGCCTATATCACTTGCGCGGTACTGGTGACGATCTGCGGTATGACCGGCAGCTTCGAACGGCTGGTGAAAAAAATCCCGGCCTCTTTGGCAGCGGCGTTGCTGGCGGGGATTCTGTTCAAGATCGGCAGCGAAATATTCGTCGCCGCGCAACACCGTACCGGGCTGGTGCTGGGGATGTTCTTTACGTATCTGCTGATCAAGCGTCTGTCGCCGCGCTATGCGGTGCTCGCTGCGCTGCTGATCGGCACCGCACTGTCGGGCGCCATGGGCCTGCTCGATTTCAGCAGCTTTCAACTGGAGGTCGCCACTCCGGTCTGGACCACACCGCACTTTTCACTGGCCGCGACCATCAGCATTGGCATTCCGCTATTCGTGGTCGCCATGACCTCGCAGAACATGCCCGGCATCGCCGTGCTCCGTGCCGATGGCTATAACGTTCCGGCCTCGCCACTGATCACCACCACCGGCATCGCCTCGCTGTTGCTGGCACCGTTTGGCTCCCACGGCATCAACCTCGCGGCCATCAGCGCGGCGATCTGCACCGGCCCGCATGCCCACGAAGATCGCAACAAACGCTACACCGCCGCCGTGTGGTGCGGGGTGTTCTATGGCATCGCCGGGGTGTTTGGCGCGACGCTCGCGGCGCTGTTTGCTGCGTTGCCCAAGGAACTGGTGCTGTCGATTGCTGCGCTGGCGTTGTTCGGGTCGATCATCAATGGCTTGAGCATTGCCATGACAGAGGTGAAGGAGCGTGAAGCAGCGTTGATCACCTTTATGGTCACGGCGTCTGGGCTGACGCTGTTTTCCATTGGTTCGGCATTCTGGGGAATTGTTGCGGGGGTTTTGACGCTGGTGATTTTGAATTGGCGTAAAGCCTAGAAGCAAAGATCGCAGCCTCCGGCAGCTCCTAAAGGAGATCGCGTTCCCCTGTAGGAGCTGACGAGTAAAACGAGGCTGCGATCTTTTGATCCATCAAAAAAAACGGCGACCCGAAGGTCGCCGTTTTTTCAGTATCACTTAGCCGCGTTGATCGGCTTTTCCGGATACCACACGTCCAGCAGCGGGCTGACTTCATACTTGGTCAGCTCGGAGCGGGTTTTCAGCCAGGCTTCAACGGCAGCGCGCTGCTCTTCGTTGACCGAGCCACGCTTCTGCAGGCACACCAGACCGAAGTCGTCGCCGCCAACATAACCCAGACCGTTGGCTTCCATGGCTTCTTTGATGAATGCTTCGAGGAAAGCGTCAATGGCTTCTTCGGACAAGTCTTCTTTGAAGTCCAGGTTCAGTTCGAAACCCAGCTCTTGAAATTCATCAACGCACAGTTTTTTGCGCAGACGCTGGGAACGGTTAGTCGCCATTGGAACAATCCTCTTAAGTAATAACGGCCGGCACTTTACCAGTTTAAGCCGGCGATTGCCCGACTCTCTGGCCCCTGCGGCCGACCGCCTGTAAAAAATAACGATTTGCAACGCCCCGACAAGGCACAAGCTGTTACAGCTTGGGGCATAATGCCGACACTTTCATGACCACTGAGGGCCTTTTCATCCATGCCCTCGTCTTTTTCCCCCTCTTCTGCAGGGTTTTATTGCATATGATCAAATCGTTGCGTCCACTGTTTCTCGCCGGCCTTCTTCTGCCTCTGGCCCTGCCCGTCTCCGCTGCCACCATCAACACTTCCCTGACCCCGAACGTCGAAAAAGCCCTCAAGGCCAGCAAGTTGCAGCCTACCGCGCTGTCGCTGGTGATGGTGCCGCTCGACGGTCCGGGTACGCCAACCGTGTTCAACGCCGACGTGTCGGTCAATCCGGCGTCGACAATGAAACTGGTCACCACCTACGCGGCGCTTGAGATGCTCGGTCCCAACCACCAGTGGAAAACCGAGTTCTACACCGACGGCGACCTGAGCGGCGGCATCCTCAACGGCAACCTCTACCTCAAGGGTGGCGGTGATCCGAAGCTGAACATGGAAAAACTCTGGCTGCTGATGCGCGACCTGCGCGCCAACGGCGTCACGCAGATCACCGGCGACCTGATCCTCGACCGCAATTTCTTCGTGCAGCCGCAATTGCCGGAATTCAACGATGACGGCAACGATGACAACAAGCCGTTCCTGGTCAAACCCGACTCGCTGCTGGTCAACCTCAAGGCCCTGCGCTTTGTCGCGCGCAATGACGGTGGCCGCGTATTGATTTCGGTAGAGCCGCCGATTGCCAGCATCCGCATCGAAAACACCGTCAAGGCCCTGCCCTCCAAACAATGCACCGGCGGCGTGCGCTACAACCCGGTGCCGCAGGCCGACGGCAGCGTGACGGTGACTGTTGGCGGTCAATTGGGCGAAGGCTGCAGTTCGCAGACTTATCTGTCGCTGCTCGACCACGCGACCTACACCGCCGGCGCCGTCCGCGCGATCTGGAAGGAACTGGGTGGCAGCATCCAGGGCAAGGATCGTCTGGCACCGACGCCGAGCAGCGCCAAACTGCTCGCCCGCGCGTACTCGCCAGATCTGGCCGAGATCATCCGCGACATCAATAAATACAGTAACAACACCATGGCCCAGCAGCTGTTCCTCAGCCTTGGCCAGCGTTTCCGCAACGATGCCGACGGTGATGACGCCCGGGCTGCGCAGCGCGTGGTGCGTCAGTGGCTGGCGAAGAAAGGCATCACCGCGCCACACCTGGTGATGGAGAACGGCTCCGGTCTGTCCCGGGCCGAGCGGGTCAGTGCGCGTGAAATGGCCAACATGCTGCAGGCTGCCTGGCACAGCCCGTACGCCGCCGAATACATCAGCTCGCTGCCGATTGCCGGTACCGACGGCACCATGCGCAAACGCCTGAAGACCACAGCGATGCGCGGCGAAGCCCATGTCAAAACCGGCACCCTGAACACCGTGCGCGCGATTGCCGGTTTCAGCCGTGACGTGAACGGCAACACCTGGGCGGTGGTGGCGATCCTCAACGACAAGGCCCCGTTCGGCGCCTCGTCGGTGCTCGATCAAGTGCTGCTGGATCTGTACAAGCAGCCGAAACTGCCGCAGACCGCTTCGGTGTTGTAACCCTCAAAAGCAGAAGATCGCAGCCTTCGGCAGCTCCTACAGGTGTTCGCATATCCCTGTAGGAGCTGCCGAAGGCTGCGATCCTTTGATCTACCCCAACTCCCGCTCAACCCGATCCCGGCCATTCTGCTTCGCTGCGTAAACGCCCGAGTCAGCGCGCAGCAACAACGCATCCGCCCCCTCCCCCGGTCGCCAGCTCGCAATGCCGAAACTCGCGGTGACCATGCCAACCACGTCCACCGGCGCGCTGCGCAGACCTTCCCACAATTCCATCGCCAGCATGTAAGCGTGCTCGCCGTCGATGTCCGGGCACAGCACCATGAACTCTTCGCCGCCCAGGCGGCAGAACACGTCGGTGCGGCGCAGGCGATGGCCGATCCGCTCGCACACCGCTTGCAGCACGCGGTCGCCGACGGCGTGACCGAACTGATCGTTGATGCGTTTGAAGTGGTCGATGTCGAGCATGATCACCGACAACTCACCGCCGCCACGCTCGACTCTCGCCATTTCGGTGGTCAGGCGCTCCTGGAAATAGCGGCGGTTGTGAATGCCGGTCAGCGAATCGGTGATCGACAACGCGCGCAATTCCTCTTCCACGCGCTTGAGGTCGGAGATATCCGAAATGTAGCCGTGCCACAGCACCCCGCCGCCCGGCAGCTCTTCCGGTGTTGCCTCGCCGCGCACCCAGCGCAAACCACGCTCGGGCAGTTGCACGCGGTATTCCTCGCGCCAGGGGCTGAGGTTTTCCGCTGATTCGCGGATCGATGAGCGCACGCGAATGGCGTCCTGCGGGTGGATGCGGCTGAAGATCGCCTCGGCGTCGAACAGCAGCGCATCCGGCTCAAGTTCGTAGATCTCGCGGATGCCATCGCTGGCGTAGATCACGCTGAAGCGGCCGTCGAATTCCATCTTGAATTGATAGATGCCACCGGGCACATGGGCGCTGAGCTTCTTTAGCAAAATGTCCCGCGCGGCCAACACTTCGTGCACGCGCTTGCGCTCGGTGATGTCGATGCAGATCGCCAGATGCCCCACCCACAGGCCCTGCTCGTCGAGCACCGGGGTGGCGAGCATGTTCACCGGCAGATGACTGCCATCGCTGCGCACCAGCGTCCACTCGCGCGCTTCATGGCCGCCGACTTCGCCGCCCTCGACCAGCATCGCGTGGCAAGTCGGAATGCTTTTGCCGTAGCGGGCACTCAACTCGGCGGAACGCGCCGCCAGCTCGCGAGGCAAATGCAAATTCTCCAGAGTCATGCGCCCGACCACTTCGGCGCTGCTGTAGCCGAGCATTTGCTCGGCGCCGGGGTTGAAAGTGTTGATCACGCCGCGCAGGTCGGTGGCAATGATCGCGACCTGAGTGGCGGCATTCAGCACGCCGCGCAGTTGACCGTGGGTGCCGCGCAGTTCCTGCTCGCGCTCGTGCAATTCCTGGGTGCGCACCTCGACCAGCCGCACCGCGCGCTGGCGCTGGCTGACCAGCACGTAAAGCAAGGCGCTGAGCAGCACGCTGAGCAAGCCGCCAAGAACGACCACGCTGCCCACAGAAGAATGATTGGCCTGCATGAACGCGTCGCTCGGCAGGATATCAACCTGATAGTCATGGTCGGCCATGCGCAGCAAACGCGTCGCCGCCAGATCGCCGGGCACCGCCTCATTGCTCGATTCGAACAGAGCCTCGTGCTGATCAGGGGTCGACAGATCCAGAATGCGCACTGACAGGTAATCGTGCAGGGCATCGGGCAAACCGTCGGCGAGCAATTGGCGCATGCTGATCACCGCCATCACATAGCCGAATGGCTTCGACTCACCCGGGCGATTGACCGGCGCCAGCAGCAATACTCCACGCGCATAGGCCGGCTCGATCCCGACCAGATGCATCGGTTTTGACACCGCCATGCTGCCGAGCTGGTCGGCGCGTTGCAGGGTTTCGCGGCGCAAGGGTTGGGCGAGTAAATCGTAGCCCAGCGGTGGCGCCAGTCGGCTTTGGGTCTGGGTGTACAGCACCGGCACGTAGACCTCGCGCGATGGCGCCAGTAGTAACTCACCTTTGGCGTCCAGCTCGCGAATGGTGAAGGTGCTCAGGCCTTCGTCACGCACACGCTGTTCGAACGCCTCCCGGTCAGCGCCGCTGATTCTCGGGGCGTAGGTATAGGCTTGAGTGCGCAGCAGCAAGGGCCGGGAGTAACCGTCGAACTCGGCGCGGGACACCGATTGGGAGTTGGCGAAGAACCGGCGCAGCCCATCCAGGCGTTGCTCCTGGTCCTGAAAACGTTCGGCGATGCGGCTGTAGCGTTCATTGGCCAGCAGTTGAAAGCGCTGACGCGATTGTTGCTGAAACTGATTGAAGGTACCCCACGCGAGCAGGCCGGTGAGAATCCCGCCGGCAAGCAATACCAGCATCGCGACCAGCCAGGCCGAGACGTCTTCGCTGATAAAGCCCAGTATCTTCGGGCGCACGGGGTGCAACGACATAAAGACCACTCACTACGCGAGCATAGACGGGAAAACCCCATTGACCGTGTGTGAGTTATAGCTATTAGCCACTAATTTAGCTAGCTCGGGCGGATCCACGGAGCCTTTTAAAATCAAGGCTCTGAGGATCCAATCCCGACTAGCGTCAACGGGCCGCGATTTTCCAGGCGCGGTGGATCTTGGTATTGCGGGCGAAATCCGGATCAATGGTCTGCCCGCTGATTTCCTCGACCGCGTAACGCTCGGCGAGGTTGTCCTCCAACTGGAACTTGCGGAAGTTGTTGGAGAAATACAGCACACCGCCTGGTGCCAGACGCGCCATCGCCAGATCGATCAACTGCACCTGATCACGCTGCACATCGAAGATGCCTTCCATGCGCTTGGAATTGGAGAACGTGGGCGGGTCGATGAAAATCAGGTCGTACTCGTCACGGCTGCTTTCCAGCCACGCCATCACATCGCCCTGTTCCAGACGATTCTTGTCCGAGAAACCGTTCAGCGACAGGTTGCGCCGGGCCCAGTCCAGGTAGGTTTTCGACAGATCGACACTGGTAGTGCTGCGTGCGCCGCCCTTGGCCGCGTGCACGCTGGCGGTCGCGGTGTAGCAGAACAGATTGAGGAAGCGTTTGCCGGCCGCCTCCTTCTGAATGCGCATGCGCATCGGCCGGTGATCGAGGAACAGGCCGGTGTCGAGGTAGTCGGTGAGGTTGACCAGCAACTTCACGCCGCCCTCATTCACCTCGACGAACTTGCCCTGCGCCGCCTGACGCTCGTACTGCTTGGTGCCGCTCTGCCGCTCGCGACGTTTGACCACGACGTGGTTCTTGTCGACGTTCAACGCCTGCGGAATGGCCGCCAGCGCATCGAACATGCGCGCCGAGGCTTTTTCCGGGTCGATGGATTTCGGCGCGGCGTATTCCTGAACGTGCACCCAGTCGTGGTACAGGTCGATGGCCATCGCATATTCCGGCATGTCGGCATCATAGACGCGGTAGCAATCGATGCCTTCGCGCTTGACCCATTTGCCCATGGCTTTGAGATTTTTCTGCAGGCGGTTGGCAAACATCTGCCCGCCTTCGCTCAGGCGCGGCTGCTCGATCACTGGTGCCGGGGCTGGCGTCGGCTTGATCGGGTTGCCGTTCTTGTTGAACTTGCGCTCTTGCGGCTCGTCCGGGGTCTGATCGTAAGCCGCTTGCTCGCGCTCGGCCTGACGCTGTTCCGGGGTGCGGCGTTCGCCAGTGACGAACTGATCCGGCAGCACCTTGATCAGCAGCAGCTTGCACGGCAACGCGCCGTTCCAGAATGAATACTGCTTGTGGCTGCGAATGCCCATGCGCTTGCCCAGGTCCGGGGCGCCGGTGAACACCGCCGCTTCCCAGTTCAGGCAGGCCTGACGCAGACGCTCGCCGAGATTCTGGTAGAGATACAACAGGCTGGCTTCGTCTCCGAGACGCTCGCCGTACGGCGGGTTACAGATCACCAGACCTTTCTGGTTCTGATCCGGGCGCGGCTCGAAGGTCGCCACTTCGCCCTGATAAATCTTGATCCACTCGCTGAGACCGGCACGTTCGACGTTGTTGCGGCCTGGCTGAATCAGTCGTGGATCGGCTTCATAACCGCGAATCCACAGCGGCGGTCTGGCCAGACCGGCAGCAGCACGTTCAGCCGCTTCTTCGTGAAGCTTTTTCCACAGCGCCGGCACGTGACCGAGCCACGCGGTAAAGCCCCACTGTTCGCGACGCAGATTCGGCGCCATGTCGGCAGCAATCATTGCTGCTTCAACCAGGAACGTACCAACACCGCACATCGGGTCAGCCAGCGCGCCGCCTTCGGCCGCAATGCGTGGCCAGCCGGAACGGATCAGGATCGCGGCCGCGAGGTTTTCCTTCAGCGGCGCCGCGCCCTGCTGCAAGCGATAACCACGCTGGTGCAGGCTGTGGCCGGACAGGTCGAGGGAGAGAATCGCTTCGCCGCGATCCAGACGCAGGTGAATGCGCAGGTCCGGGTTGAGTTTGTCGATGGATGGACGATCGCCCTGCGGCGTGCGCAGTTTGTCGACGATGGCGTCTTTGACTTTCAGCGCGCCGAAATGGGTGTTGTCGATGCCCGAGCCGTGGCCGCTGAACTCGACGGCCAGGGTGCCGTCGCTGAGCATGTGATCCTGCCAGTCGATGTCGAGCACGCCGTGGTAGAGGTCTTCGGCGTCCTTCATCGGGAAACGCTTGAGCACCAGCAACACACGGTTGGCCAGACGCGACCAGAGGCACAGGCGATAGGCGGTTTCCATGGTCGCCATGCCACGCACGGCGGAGGTGTGCTCGCGCGCTTCTTCAAGGCCAAGCCCGACGGCTTCCTCGATGAGCAGGCCTTCAAGGCCTTTGGGGCAAGTGAGGAAGAGTTCGAAACGATCGGACATGGTAATTCCAGAGCCTTTGGCTAGTGGGCCGGCAACGCATTGCCGACCCGGTTTTCAATCAGGCGCTTTTCTGAAAGAGCGCCCGCGTGGCACGAAGGTGTGCCGTTCCATCCCCGCTGCTCGGGTTAAAAGAGCTTAGATGCCGGGACAGATAAAAAAGTTGATGAAACAAAAAGACTGAAAGCGACCCTTCGTCGAATAGTACCCAAGCGCAAACGTGGGTCATTCTCACTAAAGGATTAACCCGCTGAGCCAGCGGGGCGCCGATCATACCGGGGTTTGCGCAGCGAACGTTGAATAAATGCGCGGTTACTTATCGCCATAGCATCCTTTACGTTACGTGCTTATGACAAAACGATCATTCCCTCGGTGTGACTCATTGGTTAGAACTGAGCACAGGTTGACGTCGCAACGGCGTCAACACCTTGGCTCGCCACGCCGGCAGCGAGCCGCACACTGGCAGGTTTTTTCTGCCCGACCTCGGTTGAGGTCAACGCGACACTACAGTCAACAAGTGAGGGAAACACCCTATGAGAAGACTTAAGCGTGATCCGTTGGAAAGAGCATTTTTGCGCGGATATCAATATGGCGTTGGTGGCAAATCCCGTGAGCTTTGCCCATTTACTCTACCGTCGGTACGCCAAGCCTGGATTAACGGCTGGCGAGAAGGACGCGGCGACAACTGGGACGGTATGACCGGCACTGCGGGAATCCACAGACTCAACGAACTTCACGCCGTCGGCTGACACAGGGCATTTATTCCGACACGACAATCTGAATATGCAATGAATTAACCACGCACGTCCTTCCCGGACGGCGGGCTTCGGCCCAGGGGCTCCTTCGAGGAGCCCTTTTTATTGCCGGTGTGGCTGACACACATCCCGTGTAGGAGCTGCCGAAGGCTGCGATCTTTTGATCTTGCTTTTGATTCTAAAAAAAAGATCAAAAGATCGCAGCCTTCGGCAGCTCCTACACTGACCTGTGTTATTTGCGCAACGCGGCGATTGCGTCTACCGATTCACGAATCAGCGCCGGGCCCTTATAGATGAAGCCGGAGTAAATCTGCACCAGGCTCGCGCCGGCAGTAATCTTCTCCGCCGCGTGCTTGCCTTCGGTAATCCCGCCAGCGGCAATGATCGGCAAGCGCCCGGCCAATTCGCCGGCCAGCACTTTCACGGTATTCGTGCTCTTCTCGCGCACCGGCGCCCCCGACAGACCGCCCGCCTCGTCACCATGTTCCATGCCTTCAACGCCGACACGGCTGAGGGTGGTGTTGGTGGCGATCACTGCGTTCATGCCGGTTTCGATCAACGCCTGGGCAACCTGCGCGGTTTCTTCGTCGGTCATGTCCGGGGCGATCTTGATCGCCAGCGGCACATGTTTGCCGTGACGCAGGGCCAGTTCGGCGCGACGCGTGGCCAGATCCGCGAGCAATTGCTTGAGCGAGTCACCGAACTGCAGGCTGCGCAGGCCCGGGGTATTCGGCGAGCTGACGTTGACGGTGACGTAGCTGGCGTAGGCGTAAACCTTGTCCAGGCAGATCAGGTAATCGTCGACCGCGCGCTCGACCGGGGTGTCGAAGTTCTTGCCGATATTGATCCCCAGTACGCCCTTGTATTTTGCCGCAGCGACCCGCGCCAGCAGGTTATCCACGCCGAGGTTGTTGAAGCCCATGCGGTTGATGATCGCCTCGGCTTCCGGCAGGCGGAAGATCCGTGGCTTCGGATTGCCCGGCTGCGGACGCGGGGTCACGGTGCCGATTTCGACAAAACCGAAACCCAACTGCGCGAAGCCATCGATGGCCGCGCCGTTCTTGTCCAGACCGGCCGCCAACCCCACCGGGTTCGGGAATTGGAGCCCCATGACGGTCACCGGCACTTGCGCCGGAGCCTTGCACAGCATGCCGTTGAGGCCCAAACGCCCACCCGCGCCGATCAGATCCAGCGACAGATCGTGGGAGGTTTCCGGGGAAAGTTTGAACAACAGCTGACGGGCCAGGGTGTACATGGGCGGCGATGACTCGAGCGGCGAAAAGAGGCGGCGATTATAGCCGGGCATCGTCCCCCGGCGCGAGGCGCCTGCGCGAATCAGGCGACTGGCATATGCCTTGCACCACCCCGCTCATCAGTCTGCCGACCAATGACGGCGCGCAGGCCAGGACAATGGCGTCGTCCCCGGGTTTTGCCTGCGCAGAATCCGGGACGGCGTTTTTTTTGAGGTAGCGTATGAACGAAACGTCCTTGGGGCCGCAGGCCTGGGTCAATGGCAGCGATGCGCCGGAAAAGAGCGCGATCAATCTCGGTTTCATGGCGCTGAGCGACTGCGCCTCGGTGGTGGTCGCCGCCACCCAGGGCTTCGCTCAGCCCTACGGCCTGACCCTGAACCTCAAGCGTCAGGCGTCATGGGCCAACCTGCGCGACAAACTGGTCAGCGGCGAACTGGATGCCGCGCACAGCCTGTACGGGCTGATTTATGCGGTGCACCTGGGCATCGGCGGCGTCGCCCCGACCGACATGGCGGTGCTGATGGGCCTGAACCAGAATGGCCAGAGCCTGAACCTGTCCCATGGCTTGCAACAGGCTGGCGTGAACAGTCCTGAAGCGCTCGACCGCCACGTGCACCAAAGCCGCGCAAAACTCACCTTCGCCCAGACCTTTCCCACCGGCACCCACGCGATGTGGCTTTATTACTGGCTGGCGAGCCAGGGCATCCATCCGTTGCAGGATGTCGACAGTGTGGTAGTGCCGCCGCCGCAAATGGTCGCGCACCTGCAAGCCGGGCGCATCGACGGTTTTTGCGTCGGCGAACCCTGGGCGGCCAGCGCGGTGCAACAGGGGCTCGGCTTCACTCTGGCGACCAGCCAGAGCATCTGGCCCGACCACCCGGAAAAAGTCCTCGGCTGCACCCGGGCGTTCGTCGAGCAATACCCCAACACCGCGCGGGCGCTGGTCATGGCCATTCTTGAGGCCAGCCGCTTCATCGAACAAAGCCCGGAAAACCGCCGCAGCACCGCCCAATTACTCAGCGCTGCGGAATACCTCGACACCCCGGCCACCTGCATCGAGCCGCGCTTTATGGGCGACTACGCCGACGGCCTCGGCAATCGCTGGCAGGATCCGCACGCGCTGCGTTTTCACGGCGATGGCGAGGTCAATCTGCCCTACCTTTCCGACGGCATGTGGTTCATGACCCAGTTCCGCCGCTGGGGCCTGTTGCGCGAGGACCCGAATTATCTGGCCGTCGCCCGTCAGGTTCAGCATCTGGATCTGTATCGCGAGGCCGCCAGCGCTATCGGTGTCGCGACTTCATATGCAGACCTGCGCAGCAGCCAGTTGCTCGACGGCAAGGTCTGGGATGGCAGCGATCCGGCGGGCTATGCGCGCAGTTTCAAACTGCACGCCCTGAACGACGCCACCCCCCTACTCGCCCAGCGCTGACAGGAGATCGCGAACATGTTGCGCATTCTGCTGATCAACGACACCGCGAAAAAAGTCGGACGCCTGAAAGCGGCGCTGACCGAGGCCGGCTTCGAAGTGATCGATGAGTCCGGCCTGACCATCGACCTGCCGGCGCGCGTCGAAACGGTGCGTCCGGACGTGATCCTGATCGATACCGAGTCACCGAGCCGCGATGTCATGGAGCAAGTGGTACTGGTCAGCCGCGACCAGCCACGGCCGATCGTGATGTTCACCGACGAACATGACCCAGGGGTGATGCGTCAGGCGATCAGGTCCGGGGTCAGTGCCTACATCGTCGAAGGCATTCACGCACAGCGCTTGCAGCCGATTCTCGACGTGGCGATGGCGCGCTTCGAGACTGACCAGGCCTTGCGCGCGCAATTGCAGGCGCGCGACCAGCAACTGGCCGAACGCAAGCGCATCGAACTGGCCAAGGGTTTGCTGATGAAGATGAAGGACTGCAACGAGGAAGAGGCCTACACGCTGATGCGCCGCCAGGCCATGAGCCGCCAGCAGAAGCTTATTCAAGTGGCGGAGCAGATCATTGCCATGAGTGAGTTGCTGGGCTGAATGATCGTCCCCACGCTCTGCGTGGGAATGCATCACGTGACGCTCTGCGTCACCTCGCAAGAGCGGACGCAGAGCGTCCATGGCGGCATTCCCACGCGGAGCATGGGAACGATCTGACCCTCCTGTAGGAGCTGACGAGTGCAACGAGGCTGCGATCTTTTCGAGCCTTGGCACAAATCTCGCTATGTAAACCGCACAGGTAACCAACGGCGGTTGCCCCACCCACGACAAAGACGTCGCTCACCCCATTCGCCCTCGCGCGGATCCGGTAGCGGCGTTTTTGCGTTTTGGCCCCACAGAGCGGGGCCGGTGGTGCGGCCGTGCAGGCGCTCCACCTGCTGTGCATGACTCCTTTCGAGACTCTTTTCAGCCGAGGTGCGCGATGAATTCAAGCTTCTGGAAATCCGGCCATACCCCGACCCTGTTCGCGGCCTTCCTGTATTTCGACCTGAGCTTCATGGTCTGGTACCTGCTCGGCCCGCTGGCGGTGCAGATCGCCGCCGATCTGCACCTGACCACCCAGCAGCGCGGCCTCGTTGTCGCCACGCCCATTCTCGCCGGCGCGGTGTTGCGCTTCGCCATGGGCATGCTCGCCGATCGCTTGTCGCCAAAAACCGCCGGGCTGATCGGCCAGGTCATCGTCATCTGCGCGTTGTTCGGCGCCTGGAAACTGGGCATCCACAGTTACGAACAGGCGCTGATCCTCGGTCTGTTTCTCGGCATGGCCGGCGCCTCGTTCGCCGTAGCCCTGCCGCTGGCCTCGCAGTGGTACCCGCCAGAGCATCAGGGCAAAGCCATGGGCATCGCCGGCGCGGGCAACTCCGGCACTGTGTTTGCCGCGCTGCTGGCGCCGGTGATTGCCGCCGCGTTCGGCTGGAGCAATGTCTTCGGCTTCGCCCTGATCCCGCTGGTTTTGACTTTGGCGCTGTTCGCCCTGTTGGCAAAAAACGCCCCACAGCGACCGAAACCGAAAGCCATGGCCGATTACTTCAAAGCCCTTGGTGATCGCGACAGTTGGTGGTTCATGTTTTTCTACAGCGTCACCTTCGGCGGTTTCATCGGCCTGGCGAGCGCCCTACCCGGTTACTTCAACGATCAATACGGTCTGAGCCCGGTGACCGCTGGTTACTATACCGCTGCCTGTGTGTTCGGCGGCAGCCTGATGCGGCCGTTGGGTGGCGCACTGGCCGATCGCTTCGGTGGCATCCGCACCTTGCTGGCGATGTACACCGTTGCCGCCATCTGCATCGCGGCCGTCGGCTTCAATCTGCCAAGTTCCTACGCGGCGCTGGCGCTTTTCGTCTGCACCATGCTCGGCTTGGGCGCGGGCAACGGTGCGGTTTTCCAATTGGTGCCGCAGCGTTTTCGCCTGGAGATCGGCGTGATGACCGGGCTGATCGGCATGGCCGGCGGCATTGGCGGCTTCGCTTTGGCGGCGGGTATGGGCGCAATCAAGCAAAGCACCGGCAGTTATCAACTGGCGCTGTGGTTGTTCGCCAGCCTCGGTGTGTTGGCGTGGTTCGGCCTGCATGGCGTCAAGCGTCGCTGGAGAACCACCTGGGGTTCGGCAGCGGTGACGGCGGCGCGGGTCTGAGGCGTCGATGGCCCTGCAACTGAGCTTTGCCGAAGCCAGCGCCACCGGGCCGTGCGCAGAGAATCAGGACGCCCTGCGAGCGGTGACCCCGGCGCCGGCATTGGCGCTGGGCAAGGGTTATCTGTTTGCCATTGCCGACGGCGTCAGCCAGTGCGCCGATGGTGGCCTCGCCGCGCGTTCGACCTTGCAGGCGCTGGCGCTGGACTACTACGCGACGCCGGAAACCTGGAGCGTGGCCCAAGCGCTGGATCGTCTGCTGCTTGCGCAAAACCGCTGGCTGCAGGCCAACGGCGGCGGGCAACCGCTGCTGACCACGGTCAGCGCGCTGGTGATGCGCGGTCGACGCTTCACCCTCGCCCATGTTGGCGATTGCCGGGTCTATCGCTGGCACGCCGAGCGTTTGCAGCGCATCAGCGAGGATCACGTCTGGGAGCAACCGGGCATGCAACACGTGCTCAAGCGTGCGCTCGGACTCGATCAGCATCTGGTCCTGGATTTCCTCGACGGCGAACTGCGTGAGGGCGAAAGCTTCGTGCTGCTCAGCGACGGCGTCTGGTCGACCTTGGGCGATACCGCGATCGCGGCGGTTCTGCGTGATCAGCCGGACCTGCACAGCGCAGCGCAAACCTTGGTCAACGCCGCGCATCTGGCCGGCAGTCAGGACAACGCCAGTGCCCTGCTGGTGCGCGTCGATGCGCTGGGCGAAGCGAGCATTGGCGATGCGCTGGTGCAGCTGCAGCAGTGGCCGCTGCCGCCCGCGCTGAAACCCGGGCAAGCGTTCGAGGGCTGGCAAGTGCAGAGCGTCGTCGGCCAGAGCCAGCAATCATTGCTGTATCGCGTGCTCGACGGCCAGGCCCAGCCCTGGCTGTTGAAGACCTTGCCGACGCGACTGGCCGACGATGCGCAGGCCGGGCAAGCGTTGCTGTCGGAAGAATGGTTTCTCAGGCGCGTCGCCGGTCGGCATTTTCCGCAAATTCATGCCTGCCCTCAGCGTCAGCATTTGTATTACGTCATGCGCGAATACGCCGGGACGACGCTGGCCGAAATGTTTCAACACAGCGGCCCGTTACCTTTGGCGCAGTGGCAGGACATCGCCGAGCGGCTATTGCGCGCGGTCGGGCTGCTGCATCGGCGGCAGATTCTGCATCGCGACATCAAACCGGAAAACCTGTTGCTGGGGGATGATGGCGAGCTGCGCGTGCTGGATTTCGGTCTGGCTTATTGCCCGGGACTTTCGGAGGACGCGCCGGCGACACTGCCGGGAACGCCAAGTTTTATCGCCCCGGAAGGGTTTCGCGGCGAACCGCCAAGTGCACAGCAGGATTTATATTCGCTCGGCGTAACGCTCTATTACCTGCTCACCGGGCATTTTCCCTACGGTGAGATCGAAGCGTTTCAGCGGCCTCGATTTGGCGTGCCGGTGAATCCCGGTCGCTATCGCCCGGACTTGCCGGAATGGCTGGCGCAGAGTCTGGAACGCGGCGTCGCGGCCGATCCTCAGCAACGCTTTGAAACCGCCGAAGAGTGGTTGCTGGTGCTGGAACAGGGTGAGCGGCGCAGCCTGAGTGTGCGGCCCCGGCCGTTATTGGAGCGGGAGCCGTTGAAGGTCTGGCGGACGATGGCTTTGGTGGCGTTGCTGGGGAATGTTGTGCTGCTGGTTTTGTTGTTTCACAGTTGAACCGAGGCGCGCCGTTCGCGAGCAAGCCCGCTCCCACGTTAGAACGCGTTCCCCTGTGGGAGCGGGCTTGCTCGCGAAGGCGCCAGACCGACACCCCAGGTCCTCCATAGATAACGCGCCACGAACGAGCAACGCGCCTCCATTCGGTGCAGAAAAATTTCGTGAGCCGTACCAAACCCCAATAAACCCGCGCCTTCCAAAGTTGGCACAACCACTGCATTACCTTTCTCACCATACATAAAGCCCAACCTTCAACGACGAAGGCTGCGCTTCCCGAGAGCACGGGACCAGGACAAAGGCGTCCTCGCTAGGCAACTAGCGGGACGCCTTTTTTTTGTTTGCGCAAAATTTGTCGAGCAAGGCCCGACGGCCCACCAGAGGCCAGCCGCAGCTCCCGGAGAACCTGATGAAAAAACTCAAACTGGTGATGATCGGCAATGGCATGGCCGGGGTGCGTACCCTGGAAGAACTGCTCAAGCTGAGCAACGAGCTCTACGACATCACCGTCTTCGGCGCCGAACCGCACACCAACTACAACCGCATCCTGCTGTCGCCGGTGCTGGCCGGCGAGCAGACGTTTGAAGAGATCGTCCTCAACGACCTCGACTGGTACCTGGAAAACAACATCAAGCTGCTGCTCAACCGCAAAGTGGTGGAGATCGACCGGGTCAAGCGCCGGGTGATTGCCGAGGACGGCACCGAGGCCGAATATGATCGCCTGCTGATCGCCACCGGCTCGACCCCGTTCATCCTGCCAATCCCCGGCAATACGTTGCAGGGCGTGATCGGTTACCGCGACATCGCCGACACCCAGGCCATGATCGACACCGCCAGGACCCACAAGCACGCCGTGGTCATCGGCGGCGGCCTGCTCGGCCTCGAAGCGGCCAACGGCCTGATGCTGCGCGGCATGCACGTGACCGTGGTGCACCTCGGCGAATGGCTGCTCGAGCGGCAACTGGACAAGACCAGCGGCCAGCTTCTGCAATCGGCGCTGGAATCCCGTGGCCTGCATTTTCGCCTGTGCGAACAGACCCAAGCCCTGCACGACGCCGGCAATGGCCGGGTCGGCTCGGTGCAGTTCAAGAACGGCGACATCATTCCTGCCGATCTGGTGGTGATGGCCGCCGGCATCCGCCCCAACACCGAACTGGCAGAAAAGGCCGGCATCCCGTGCAATCGCGGGATTCTGGTCAACGACACCCTGCAAACCTACGATCCGCGCATCTATGCGATCGGCGAATGCGCCAGCCATCGCGGCATCGCCTACGGCCTGGTCGCGCCGCTGTTCGAACAAGCCAAGGTCTGCGCCAATCACCTCGCGCAACTGGGTTTCGCTCGCTATCAGGGCTCGGTGACCTCGACCAAGTTGAAAGTCACCGGCATCGACCTGTTCTCCGCCGGCGATTTCATGGGGGGCGAAGGCACCGAGACCATCACTCTCTCCGACCCGATCGGCGGTGTGTACAAGAAACTGGTGATCAAGGATGACGTGCTGGTCGGCGCCTGTCTGTACGGCGATACGGCAGATGGTGGTTGGTATTTCCGGCAGATTCGTGAGAATCACGCCATTGGAGAGATCCGCGATCACCTCATGTTCGGCGAAAACGCTTTAGGCGACGTAGGACATCAGGGCCAGGACAAAGCCATGGTCATGGCCGACAGCGCCGAAGTCTGCGGCTGCAACGGTGTGTGCAAGGGCACCATCGTCAAGGCGATTCAGGAACACGGCCTGTTCAGCGTCGATGAAGTGAAGAAACACACCAAAGCCGCCAGCTCCTGCGGTTCCTGCGCTGGCCTGGTCGAGCAGATCCTGATCAACACGGTGGGTGGCGCGGCGGACGTCAAACCGAAAAGCGAAAAAGCCATCTGCGGTTGCAGTGACCTCAACCACGGGCAGATTCGTCAGGCGATCCGTCAGGAACACCTGCTGACCATCGCCGAGACCATGAGTTACCTGAACTGGCGCACGCCCAATGGCTGCGCGACCTGTCGCCCGGCGCTCAACTATTACCTGATTTCCACCTGGCCGGGCGAAGCCAAGGATGACCCACAATCACGCCTGATCAACGAACGCGCCCACGCCAACATCCAGAAGGATGGCACCTATTCGGTGGTGCCGCGCATGTGGGGCGGCGTGACCAACCCATCGGAACTGCGCCGGATCGCCGATGTGGCCGACAAATACAACGTGCCGATGGTCAAGGTCACCGGCGGTCAGCGCATCGACTTGCTGGGGATCAAGAAACAGGACCTGCCCGGCGTGTGGAAAGACCTCGACATGCCGTCCGGCCACGCCTACGGCAAATCCATCCGCACGGTGAAAACCTGTGTCGGCAGCGAATTCTGCCGCTTCGGCACACAGAACTCGACGCAACTGGGCATCGAACTCGAGCACGACCTGTTCAACATGTGGTCGCCGCACAAGGTGAAGCTGGCCGTGTCCGGTTGCCCACGCAACTGCTCGGAAGCGGGCATCAAGGACGTAGGAATCATCGGCGTCGATTCCGGTTGGGAGATGTACATCGGCGGCAACGGCGGGATCAAGACCGAAGTCGCCGAGTTCTTCGTCAAGCTCAAGACTGCCGAAGAAGTCCGCGAATACAACGGCGCCTTCCTGCAGCTGTATCGCGAAGAGGCCTTCTATCTCGAGCGCACCGTGCACTACCTGCAGCGGGTCGGCATGGAGCACATCAGGAAAAACGTGCTCGAAGACGGCGAGCGGCGCAAGGCCTTGAACGAGCGCCTGCAATTCTCCCTGTCGTTCGAACAGGACCCATGGAAAGAACGCCTGGCACAGCCGCAACTGAAGAAAGAATTCGACGTGATCCCCGTGAAAAACCTGGAGGTGCCGGCATGAACTGGCTCGATATCTGTGCGCTGGAAGAGATCAACGCCCTCGGTTCGCGGATCATTGCCGGGCCGAAAGGTGACATCGCGATTTTTCGTACAAGCGACGACGAAGTTTTCGCCCTCGATGATCGCTGCCCGCACAAGGGCGGCCCGCTGTCGCAGGGCCTGATTTATGGCAAGCGCGTGGCCTGCCCGCTGCACAACTGGCAGATCGACCTCGAAACCGGCGAAGCCCAGGCGCCGGACATCGGCTGTGCGCACCATCATCCGGCGCGGGTCGAGAATGGCCGAGTGCAACTGGCCCTGCGGGACGCCATCTGATGAACCGCCAGACGACCGCATCGACCTGCTGTTACTGCGGGGTCGGCTGTGGCGTGCTGATCGAGCATGACGGCGAGCGCATCCTCGGCGTCAGCGGCGATCCGGCGCACCCGGCCAACTTCGGCAAACTGTGCAGCAAAGGCTCGACGCTGCACCTGACCGGCGACCTCGCCGCGCGCGCCTTGTACCCGGAACTGCGCCTGGGCAAAGGCCTGGCGCGCAGCCGTACTGACTGGGATACCGCCCTCGACCACGCGACCAACGTGTTCGCCGAAACCATCGCCGAGCACGGCCCGGACAGCGTGGCGTTCTACATCTCCGGGCAGTTGCTCACCGAGGACTACTACGCCTTCAACAAACTGGCGCGGGCGCTGGTCGGCACCAACAACATCGACAGCAATTCGCGGCTGTGCATGTCGTCAGCGGTGGTCGGCTACAAGCGCAGCCTCGGCGCCGATGCTCCGCCGTGCAGCTATGAAGATCTGGAGCTCAGCGACTGCGTGATGATCGTCGGCAGTAACATGGCCTACGCCCATCCGGTGCTTTTCCGTCGACTGGAGGAAGCCAAATCCCGTCGTCCGCAGATGAAAGTGATCGTCATCGACCCGCGTCGCACCGATACCTGCGAACTGGCTGACCTGCATCTGGCGATTCTTCCGGGCACAGATGTCGCGTTGTTCCATGGGATTTTGCATCTGCTGCTGTGGGAAGACTGGATCGATCGCGATTTCATCAAGGCGCACACCGAAGGCCTAGCCGAACTCAAAACGCTGGTCCGCGATTACACCCCGCAAATGGTTTCGCAGCTGTGCGGCATCAGCATCGAGCAACTGCAGCAATGCGCAGAATGGGTCGGCACTGCGCCGAGCTTCCTGTCGCTGTGGTGCATGGGCCTGAATCAGTCCACCGCCGGCAGCGCAAAAAACAGTGCGCTGATCAATCTGCACCTGGCCACCGGGCAAATTGGCCGGCCCGGTGCAGGACCTTTCTCGCTGACCGGTCAGCCGAATGCCATGGGCGGGCGTGAAACCGGCAGTCTGTCCAATCTCCTGCCGGGCCATCGTGATGCCGCCAACCCGCAGCATCGCGCCGAAGTGGCGGCGTACTGGGGCGTGGAGAGCTTGCCCGAGGCGCCGGGCCTTAGCGCCATCGAACTGTTCGAAAACCTGCGCAGCGGCAAAATCAAAGCACTGTGGATTGCCTGTACCAATCCGGCGCAATCAATGCCTGATCAGAGCGCAGTCCGCGCAGCGCTTGAGGCCTGTCCTTTTGTGGTGTTGCAGGAAGCTTTTCGAACCACCGAAACCGCTGCGTTTGCCGACCTGCTGTTACCCGCCGCCAGTTGGGGCGAGAAAGAAGGTTCGGTGACCAACTCCGAACGGCGCATTTCCCACGTGCGCAAAGCGGTTGTCGCACCGGGCGAAGCGCGGCCGGACTGGGCAATCACGGTGGATTTCGCACAGCGTCTGGAACAACGTCTGCGTCCTCAGCAGCCAAGTCTGTTCGCTTTCGATCAGCCTTCGCAGTTGTTTGACGAATTCAAACTGCTGACCCAGGGGCGCGATCTGGATCTCTCCGGGATCAGTCATGCCTTGATCGACGAGATCGGCCCGCAGCAATGGCCCTTCCCTGCCGGCGCCCGCCAAGGCACGCCACGCTTGTACGGCGACGGCATTTTTCCTACGGCCAATGGCCGCGCGCAGTTCATTGCCGATCCGTACCGCGCCGCCAAGGAACAACGTGACGCGCGCTTCCCCCTGACCTTGCTCACCGGTCGCCTGCGTGACCAGTGGCACGGCATGAGCCGCACCGGCACCGCCGCGCAATTGTTCGGCCACGTCAGCGAAGCCGTGCTCAGCCTGCACCCTGACGAGATGCGCCGGCACCGATTGCAGCCCGGCGATCTGGTCAATCTGAAAAGCCGCCGTGGCGCGGTGATTGTTGCGGTCGGCAGCGACGACAGTGTGCGTCCGGGCCAGGCATTCCTGCCGATGCACTGGGGCGATCGCTATCTCAAGGGCGGTGTAAACCAGCTGACCTTGCCGGCGTTTGATCCGCTGTCCAGGCAACCGGAGCTCAAGCACAGCGGCGTGCGTCTGGAGGCAGTCAACCTGCCGTGGCAGCTGTTCGCCTTGATCGAGGGTGATGTTCAGCGGCATTTCGAGATGCTACGCCCGCTCTGCGAGGCGTTTTCCTACGTCAGCCTCAGCCTCGTTGGTCGTGAGCGGCCAGCGTTGCTGATACGCGCTGCGCATGCCGAGGCGCCGGCGCCACAGTTGCTGGCCGAGATCGACCAGTGCTTGTCGCTGCTCGATGGCCCGGTTCTGGCCTACGACGATCCGCGTCGCGCCATTGGCAAGCGAGTGCGCATCGAGACCGGCCGTATCACCGCCATTCGCCTGGCCGGCGAAACCCTTGCGCAACACTGGTTGCAAAGCCTATGGCTGGAGGGCCGCGCCGACCAGCAACTGCGCCGCTGGCTGCTCGCGCCGATGAGTGCACCACCGGGCGCTGTCGGCGCCATCGCGAGCGACAGAATTCTGTGCAATTGCGAAAACGTCAGCCTCAATACAGTCTGCGCCGGCATTCGCCAAGGCCTGGATCTGCAAGGCCTGAAAAACAATCTCCGATGCGGCACGCAGTGCGGCTCTTGCGTGCCGGAAATCAAGCGTCTGCTGGCTGCCGAAGCGCGGCCGGTGGCGGTCATTTAACGAGGACAACACCATGAATGCGAAAGTCTGGCTGGTGGGCGCAGGCCCTGGCGATCCGGAATTGCTGACGCTCAAAGCGGTGCGCGCATTGCGCGAGGCCGACGTGGTGATGATCGATGATCTGGTCAACGGAGCGGTGCTCGAACACTGCCCGAGTGCGCGGGTTATCCCCGTCGGCAAGCGCGGCGGCTGCCGTTCGACACCGCAGGCGTTCATTCATCGGCTCATGCTGCGTTACGCCCGTCAGGGTAAATGCGTGGTGCGGCTCAAGGGCGGCGATCCGTGCATTTTCGGGCGTGGTGGTGAAGAAGCGCTGTGGCTGCGCGAGCGTGGCGTTGAGGTGGAACTGGTCAACGGCATCACCGCCGGGCTGGCCGGGGCGACTCAATGCGATATCCCCTTGACGTTGCGTGGCGTGGCGCGCGGGGTGACGTTGGTGACCGCGCACACTCAGGACGACAGTCAGTTGAACTGGCAGGCTCTGGCGCAAGGCGGGACGACACTGGTGATTTACATGGGCGTGGCCAAACTGGGGGAGATTCGTGATCAGCTGTTGGCCGGGGGGATGGCGGCGGATACGCCAGTGGCGATGATCGAAAACGCCTCGTTGGCGCATCAGCGCGAATGTCGCAGTGATCTGAATGCGATGGCTGAGGATGCGTCGGCGTTTGAATTGAAGAGCCCGGCGATTCTGGTGATCGGCGCGGTGGCTGCTGTCGTGGAAGAGCAAAAGATCGCAGCCTTCGGCAGCTCCTACAGGACACATATGATCTGAATGTAGGAGCTGCCGCAGGCTGCGATCTTTCAAAATTCAAAGCCAAATCGCAGACAAAGAAAAGCCCGGCCTGAGCCGGGCTTTTCCATCAGCGGCAGCTAATTACTTAGCTTGAGCTTCAACCTGCGCTTCTACGCGACGGTTTACAGCGCGGCCAGCGTCAGTTTTGTTGTCAGCAACTGGGCGGGATTCGCCGTAGCCAACAGACTGAACGCGGGACGATTCAACACCGTACTGGTTGGTCAGAACTTGCTTAACGGCGTTTGCACGACGCTCGGACAGTTTCTGGTTGTAAGCGTCAGGACCGAC
>NZ_JBITTW010000037.1:0-62106 GCF_044542195.1 Pseudomonas sp. NPDC079367 | reverse complement strand
CTTTGACAAGTCAAAGGCAGCCGGATACAGACGCTTTCGGGGGCTCGGGTCGGCGCGTCCGTTCAACGGCAAGTTTCTTCGGCGGCGGCGCATCACTTCCACTGCAGAAAGAGGTCGGCAATTATGCAGATTGCGAAAATTATTTCAACCTGCTTTTATGAATGTTTTGCCCAAGGAGCACCCGAAGGACTATCGCCAGCTAGGCCGTACCGACCTGAACGTGAGCGCAATCTGCCTCGGCACCATGACCTGGGGCGAGCAAAACACTGAAGCTGAAGCCTTCGCCCAGATCGAACGGGCCAAGGAAGCCGGGATCAATTTCATCGACACCGCCGAGATGTACCCGGTACCGCCAAAAGCCGAAACTTACGCCACTACCGAGCGCTACATCGGCAATTACTTCAAGAGTCGCGGCGACCGTGCCGACTGGATCCTTGCCAGCAAGATCGCCGGCCCCGGCAACACCATCGACTACATCCGCGATAAAAACCTGCGCCACAACCGCCAGCACATCACTGAAGCGCTGGACGGCAGCCTCAAGCGCCTGCAGACCGATTACATCGACCTGTACCAGTTGCACTGGCCGGAGCGCAGCACCAATTTTTTCGGCCAGTTGGGCTACAAGCACAAGATCGAAGCCAACCTGACCCCGCTCGAAGATACCCTCGAGGCTCTTGACGAGCAGGTGAAGGCCGGCAAAATCCGCCACATCGGCCTGTCCAACGAGACGCCGTGGGGCACCATGCGTTTTCTCGCGCTGGCCGAAGCCCGTGGCTGGCCGCGTGCGGTGTCGATCCAGAACCCGTACAACCTGCTCAATCGCAGCTTCGAAGTGGGGCTGGCGGAAATCGCCATTCGCGAACAGTGCGGCCTGCTGGCCTATTCGCCGCTGGCGTTCGGCTTTCTTTCCGGCAAGTACGAAGGCGGCGCCCGGCCACCGAAAGGCCGCCTGAGTCTCTACAGCCGCTTCAGCCGCTATTTCAACCCACAATCGGAGGCGGCGTGCAGCCGTTACGTTGCGCTGGCCCGTGAACATGGTCTGGATCCGGCGCAAATGGCCCTGGCCTTTGTGACCCAGCAACCCTTCGTCACCAGCAACATCATCGGCGCGACGACGCTGGAACAGCTGGACAGCAACATTGCCAGTTTTGATCTGAAACTGTCTGATGAAGTGCTGGCCGGGATTGAGGCGATTCACAAGGATCATCCGAATCCCGCGCCTTGACCCACCGCCCAACCGTCCCGTCTGATCGTTCCCACGCTCCGCGTGGGAATTTTTCCCGTGGCGCTCCGCGTTACATCCACAGCGGAACGCGGAGCGTCCCCGGCGGCATTGCCACGCAGAGCGTGGGAACGATCATGCCTCTCAGAGCGACCGCGCAATAATCTCCTTCATGATTTCGTTGGTGCCGGCATAAATCCGCTGTACCCGTGCATCCGCCCACGCCCGGGCGACCGGGTATTCCCACATGAAGCCGTAACCGCCATGCAGTTGCACGCACTCGTCGAGTACTTTGCATTGCAGGTCGGTGCCCCAATACTTGGCCATCGCCGCTGTTGGCACATCGAGTTTGCCCTGCAGGTGCAGCTCCAGGCAGCGGTCGACGAAGACCCGGCCGATCTGAATCTCGGTAGCCATTTCGGCCAGTTTGAAGCGGGTATTCTGGAAGTCGGCAATCGCCTTGCCGAACGCCTTGCGATCACGGGTGTAATCCAGCGTCCATTGCAGCGCCGCCTCGGCCGAGGCCAGCCCGCCGATGGCCACGGTCAGTCGCTCTTGCGGCAACTCCTGCATCAGATACGCAAACCCGGCACCCGCCTGGCCGAGAAGGTTTTCCTTCGGCACGCGCACATCCTGGAAGAACAGTTCCGAAGTGTCCTGCGCTTTCATGCCGACCTTTTCCAGGCGCTTGCCCTTCTCGAAGCCCGGCGTATTCGCCTCCACCAGAAACAGGCTGGTACCCTTGGCCCCAGCCTTCGGGTCGGTCTTGGCCACCACGATCACCAGGTCAGCCAGGAAGCCGTTGGTGATGAAGGTTTTCGAGCCGTTGATCACATATTCGTCACCGTCCAGCACCGCCGTGGTTTTCACGCCTTGCAGGTCGGAACCAGCGCCAGGCTCGGTCATGGCAATCGCTGTGACCATTTCGCCCGAGACCAGTTTAGGCAAGTATTTGTGCTTCAGCGCCTCGCTGCCGTAATGCAGGATGTACGGCGCGACGATGTCCGAATGCAGCGAAAACCCGATGCCAGTCAGCCCGAGACGCCCGACCTCTTCAATCACCACGGCGCTGTAGAGGAAGTCCGCGCCCAGCCCGCCGTACTCCTCCGGCAAATGCGAACAGAGCATCCCGGCCTCCCCCGCTTTGTTCCAGAGTGCGCGATCGATGTGCCCCTGCTTCTCCCATTGCGCGTGATACGGCACAGCTTCTTTTTCGAGGAAAGTTCGTACGCTGTCGCGGAACAATTCGTGCTCGGAACTGAACAGGGTTCTGGGGATCATGCGGCACCTTTCTTTGTTGTTGGAGGGATAAGGCTCTCAGAGACTAAGCCCGACTCCTGCTACGGGACACTGGACACATCCGACAAAAAATAAGACGATCCAGCCGTCTGGTGACCACTTTCCCTTATAAAAACAAAACAAAAGTTGAATTATGTCCAAGCACGTCTCCCCGCCCTTGCGGCGCGTCAGCATCCTGGCTATCGACCGGGTTTTCGCTTACACCCTCATGCAGGCCAAGGATTTTTTCCACGTGGCCAGCCTGCGTTACGGCAAACAACTGGGCCATGGCCTGACGCCGGCGTTCGAAACGCGCCTGGTCAGCCCCGATGGCAAACCGGTGAAAAGCTTCAGCGATGTGGTCATGCCGGTCGACGGCGGCCTGGAAAACGCCGATGTGATCATCCTCCCGGCGTTCTGGGACGATTTCGATACGCTGTGCGGCCGTTACCCGCAAATCCTGCCGTGGCTGCGCGAACAGCATGCGCGCGGCGCGGTGTTGTGCGGCGAAGCCACTGGGGTGTTCTGGCTTGCCGAAGCCGGGCTGCTCAATGGCAAGGAAGCGACCACCTATTGGCGCTTCTTCAATGCCTTCGCAGAGCGCTTCCCCAAGGTCTATCTGAATCAGGACAAGCACCTGACCGATGCCGACAACCTCTACTGTGCCGGCGGCACCACCTCAGCCTGCGATCTCTATATCTATCTGATCGAACGCTTCTGCGGCTCGAACGTAGCGCAGGCTGTGGCCCGCGACATCCTGTACGAGGTGCAGCGCAGTTACTCGCCGGGGCGTATCGGCTTCGGCGGGCAAAAGCTGCACCAGGACGTCATCATTCTGCAGATCCAGCACTGGCTCGAAGAGCATTTCGCCGACAAGTTTCGCTTCGAAGACGTCGCTCGCGAGCATGGAATGAGCATCCGCAACTTCATGCGCCGCTTCCAGACCGCCACCGGCGACAAGCCACTGCATTACTTGCAGCGCCTGCGCATCGAGACCGCCAAGGGTTTGCTCTCCGGCACGCGCAAGAGCATCAAGACCATCAGCTATGAGGTCGGTTACGACGATGCGAGTTTCTTCGCACGATTGTTCCGCCAGCACACCGAACTGTCGCCGAACCAGTATCGGCAGCAGTTCCAGCAGGCTGCATAAACTCCCGTCAGTTTGAAGCCCCTGTGGGTGTAGTCCTCCCACAGGGCACAGCTTCATTTTTGTCCTTCTTCCGACACAAATGAGCGAAAACAGAACAGCATCTGGCTCGGTTTTACGACTGTTCAGACGAGGCTGCGCCGATCAGACTTCTTTCCAAGCACATCGCATCAGGGAAGATGAACAGTGACCATCGGCTCCAGCTACAACTACCCCTCCCAGGCTCCTGGCCTCGAAACCCGTAACAAACGTTCGCCATCCGGCAAATGGAAAGCTCGTTTCCCCAATCCGCCGGATCTGTGTTTTGACTACCGGGCGTTATTGGAGCAGCCAGGCGGAATCGCCCGAGCGACTGATTCCAGCCATCGAATATGCATTATCGGCGCCGGCATTACAGGCCTCACGGCCGCCCGAGAATTACTGCGCTGCGGCTTCCCCCATATAACCCTCATTGAACAATCCTCGCGAATCGGCGGCAGGCATCTGACCGTTCCCGGCAGTCCTCAATCCAAGGCCAGTCATACCCCTTTCGAAATGGGCGCGATGCGCATGCCGTTGTTCAATCGCGAAGGAGAATCGCCAAAGGACGGTCGTTCGCTGATGGCCTACTACGCGACGATATTCGAGCTGGCCCTGTCAGACTTTGCCAATCCCGGCAGCCAATGGGTCAGATCGACCGGCATTTATCTGCGCGAGGGCAGCCTGTCAAAGCCGGCTACGCCGCAAATGCTGATCTGGAAAAACGCCGATGGTCGCACCCTGCCTCCCGGAGAGGAACTACAAGCGGTCTATGCGAAATGGAGAGCGTTCGCCGACCGTATGACCCGACACGTTTGCGACAGTTATGCGAGTGAGCAATGGGAATCCGTATGGGCAGCTATTGTCGCCAGGTATCACGCCATTTCCTTCCGTGATCTGGTGAGCATGCCCGCAGCAATGCGGTTTTCGATTCAACCGGCCTGCAGTTTGAAGGCCCGCGCTACCTTGGGCTCGCGGCGCTGAGCGAAGGCCTTATGTTCATCAAGCCAGATGAAGTGCCGATGTCTTTCTACCAACACTGCCTGCAATACCGCGAAGGCTTGCTGACCGACAGCTCCGTCACGCGGTTGAAAAAGCTCGCCAACGGTAAAACCCGTGTCTACTACAACTGGAAGCAAAGTCGGCCGCAGCAGGCCGAGGAACACTTCAGCGATTTTGATTCAGTGATCATGACGCTGCCTTCGTGGCTGATCGAAACACGAATCAAGCTTGAAAATTTCACTGCACAAATGTTGCCGTTCGAGACGATCAATGCCTATAAGACTGCGCATTGGGAAACCAGCTGCAAGGTGTTCGCTCCGCTGAAGAAATCTTTTCTGTCCGGCAACACCGCTATCCCCCAAGCGATCGTCACGGACAGTTTCATCCACGATGTTTATACCTACCGCTATAACGATCACTACAGTTACGACTGCATTCTTCTCAGTTATACCTGGGAAGACGACGCGACCAAACTTTGCTGTTTCAGCGACAAGGAACTGATCACCAAATGCGCCGAAGAACTTGATCGGATCCTGGTGAACTGCAGCAATATCGGGCAGCGCATCTCGCCTTACATCGGCCTGGAGCAGGCCGTCGTGCAGCGCTGGATGACCGACAGGAACTCACTGGGTTGCGCCAAGCTTTACCGCCCCGGCGCCTATCACGACGCTGTCAGCCTGATGCGATACAACCGAGACTACTCGAGCGTTTCTGGGTTGTATCTGTCGGGCGAGTCGTTTTCGGTAGATGCCGGTTGGACAGAGCCCTGCTTTCGCGGCGCCATCGATGCTGTGATTCATATTTGCGAAAAAACCTCGGCGCAGTTCAATGGCGGCTTCGAGATAGCCGACTATCCACACTACCAGGCCGGCCCATGAACTTTTCGGAGCAGGCTCTTGCCCCTGGAAAATACAGCGTGGTGAGCGCGCACCGTCGATATGTGTTTAATCGTCCTAGGAGGCGTACTACAACTTAACCGGAAAGCGCCGACTTACCTTCCACGGCTGACTCGACTCTTATGTTCCCCGCCACCCGATGGCGTGAAAACAACAATAAGGGATCATGAAAAATGAGTGAGTCAACAAGCCCCGTTCGTGTTGCGGTCGTGCAATGTGATCCGCAGGTCGGTACGCAAAATCGTGCAGCGAATCTAAGTAACAGCCTGGAGTTGGCACTGCAGGCGGTCAATGGTGGTGCCAATCTCATCGTTTTGCCCGAGCTGACGAGTACCGGTTATTTCTTTCGCACTCGACAGGATGCGTTCGATCACGCCGAATCGGTTCCGGATGGACCAAGCGTGAGCCGCTGGGAGGATTTTGCCCGTCAGCATCAGGTGTATCTGGTGGCTGGGCTGGCCGAGCGCGAAGGGGCGCGGTTGTACAACACCGCCGTGCTGTTGGGACCTGACGGTTTCATCGGCAAATACCGCAAGGCGCACCTGTGGAATCTGGAGAAGCTCTGGTTCACTGCCGGCGATAGCGGTTTCCCGGTGTTCGAAACGCCGATCGGTCGCATCGGTCTGCTGATCTGCTGGGACATCTGGTTTCCTGAAGTCCCGAGGATCCTCAGCCAGCAGGGCGCGGACATCATCTGCAGCCTGAACAACTGGGTCTGGACACCACCGCCCTTGTTCGATGACGCCGGCAAGTGCATGGCTTCGTACCTCACCATGACCGCAGCGCACGTCAACAACGTGTTCATCGCGGCGGCGAGTCGAATCGGCGAAGAGCGTGGCGCTCGTTACCTTGGATGTTCGCTGATTGCTGGCACTAACGGCTGGCCGATCGGCCGCGTGGCGTCCGCCGATCAGCAGGAAATCCTCTACGCCGATATCGACCTGACGAGTTCGCGCAGTGCGCCAATCTGGAACGAGCTGAACGATCTGCACCGAGATCGGCGCTGTGATGTCTACGACCGGATGCTCGGTTACACCCAGCATCCATGCCTGCCGCGTTAACCGGAGGCCAGCCTATGGACGTTCACGCAAAACAACGCAAAACAATCGTGGCCAGAACATCGATGGACAACACGATCATCGTCCTGTTGGTGGGTGCAGCGGCAGTCATCGCCTGGCTTTCTCTAACCTATCATTCGCTGTGGTCAGCGCGCTGGCCGGATTACGGCCATATGGTCTCGAGCTTTCCCGACGCGGCTGCCTGGCTGCGCTGGGTGCTCGGGGATATCAGCGAGGTGGCGTTCTATAAGCACGAGTTCGCCTCGATTGGCCTGCTGGCCGGTGCATACCTGGGCTATTGGGCGAATCGAACGGGGAAATCCTGGCAAGGTTTCACCATCTGCTACGGCAGCGGGCTCTGGCCGTGGCTGGTCACCAGTTCATTGCTGGGGCTGGCACTGAGCAATCTGCTGTGGGGCTGGACTGTCACCGCCACCAGTTGGCAGCCCACCTTCGCGGCGTTCGTGTCGTTGCCGGCGGCGATGGTGCTGATGTTTGGCGGCGGCTGGAAAGTCGCAATCAACGGCGCAATCCTGGGAGCCCTGTCAGTGACACCGCTGTGCCTGGTGATTGTCAATTACGTATGCAATCCACTCGGCTTGCCGGTGGTGATCGGTAACGTTTCGGGCATGGCCATTGCCAGCATTGGCGCCTTCGTGCTGTGTCGCTGCGTGCCGAGCCTGGTGAAATCCGCAGAACCTGCGCAGGCCGACGTGCAAGCCAGTGTCACCGTGCCCACCAAGGCGCCGGATTACGGCGTGGTGTGGAGCATGCGCCGGGTCTTGGCAGATTTCTCCGAAGCGCCTTTCTTCGGTAATGAGTGGGCCAGTCTGGGGCTGATTGTCGGTGCGTTGCTCGCATTCACACTCAACCCGATGAGCCCGGTCTACGGGACAGGTCTGTTGCCGCAACTGCTCGCGGGACAGGCGTTGACGTCAGCCTTGGGCGTGGTGATCTGGCGCAGGCAGTGGATGGCGCGCGGCTGGTATCCGACGTATGTACCGCTGGTGTCCGTTGTTCCGGCCGCGATTCTCACTTACGGCGCAGATTGGCAAGTGATCATTTCCAGTGCGCTGCTCGGCGCGCTGATCGCGCCGCCATTGGCCTGCGCCCTCGCGCAGCGGCTGCCAGGCTACATGCATGGCTTTATCGGTAACGTGTTGTCGATGGCCCTCAGTACGCTCTTGATCGTGCCAATCGTCGGATGGCTGGCCAGCCACTGACCTTACCCCCTGCCCCGGCTGGCCTCTGGATTATTTCCGGTACAGCCGGGCTTCCTTCGCGAGGTATCACATGGAACTGCCAACACTGGCCATTGCCGCGCTCGGTGGCACTGTCAGCATGCAATCGACGCAAAGCGGTCAAGGGGTCGTCCCTGCAGTGTCCGGGGAAACGCTGCTGGACACCGTGCCCGAACTGAAAAAGCATGGGCATCTAACCGTCGAAACTTTCGGACTGCTGCCCAGCGCGTCACTGGATTTCGACTACCTCTTGAACGTGCTGGACTGGGCCAACGCGCAAATCAGCCAAGGCGCGGCCGCAGTCATCGTCATCCAGGGCACGGACACTCTGGAGGAATCCGCGACGTTTTTCGATTACCTGTGGGCGCATGACGAACCACTGGTGCTGACAGGTGCCATGCGTTCTGCCGCGCAAGTCGGGGCTGACGGACCGGCGAACCTTCTGGATGCCGGTCGTGTCGCGTTGGCGGCGTGCAGTCGTGGGCGCGGCGCGCAGGTGGTTATCAACGGCGAGATTCACCGCGCCAGTAGCGTGCGCAAGGTCGACTCAATGGCCATGCACGCCTTCGCCTCACCCTTGACCGGTCCTGCTGGGTTGATAATCGAAGGCGCTGCGCGCTACTTCCGGACGCCGGTTGCGCGCCATGTTTTACCGATACCACAAGACACCCACCAGAATATTGCTTTGCTGGAAGCGTCACTCGGTGCCGACAGTCGGCTGTTGGATAAAGTTGTGGAGCTGGGTTACGCCGGCCTGGTGATCGCAGGCTTCGGTGCCGGCCATGTTTCAGCGCAGTGGGCCGATGTCATCGAAGGCATTGCCCGGCACATTCCGGTGATCATCGCCACCCGCACCGGCTGCGGCGCGACGGCGCAAGCGACCTATGGCTTCGCCGGCAGTGAAATCGATATCACCCGCAAAGGCGCCCTGATGGCCGGGTTCCTGTGCCCGCGCAAAGCGAGAATTCTGCTGTGGCTTCTGGTTGGCTGCCGACAACAATCAAAGTTGGCAACCTGCCTCGCTGAACCGGCCCCATAAAAAAAGGCCTGCAATCGCAGGCCTTCCAATGGGTCGAATCCGTTAAGGCTTGTGCGCCCGCGACAGAAACTCGTGAGATTGCATCTCCAGCAGTCGGCTCAGCGTGCGCTGGAACTCGAACGTCAGGCGGCCGCCAGTGTAAAGATCCTTCAGCTCGACTTCGGCAGAAATGATCAGTTTGACGTTGCGGTCGTAGAACTCGTCGACCATGTTGATGAAGCGCCGGGCGATGTCGTCGGTGGTGACGCTCATCTGCTCGACGCCGCTGAGCAACACGGCGTGGAAAATCTTGCCCAGTTCGATGTAGTCGTTCTGGCTGCGCGGGCCGTCGCACAGTTCACGGAAGTCGAACCAGGCCACGTCGTCGCAAGTACGCAGTGCGCGGATTTCGCGGTTCTCGATGATCAGCACATCGTTTTCCACCGCCGCCGTGCACTCCGGTGTCAGCGCCTTGAAGCTCTTGCGCAGACTTTCGTGAGCGGCTTCGTCGAGCGGATAGTGGAACAGCTCGGCTTGTTCGAGGTGACGCAGACGATAATCGACGCCGCTGTCGACGTTGACGATCTCGGTGTTCTGCTTGATCAGCGCGATGGCAGGCAGGAAACGCGCACGTTGCAGGCCGTCCTTGTACAGACCGTCCGGGACGATGTTCGAGGTCGCAACCAGGGTCACGCCATTCTTGAACAGCTCTTCCATTAAGGTGCCGAGGATCATCGCGTCGGTGATGTCGGAGACGAAGAACTCATCGAAGCAGATCACCCGCGACTCGGTCGCGAAGCGCTTGGCGATGATGGTCAGCGGGTTCTTTTCGCCGCCCAGGGTTTTCATTTCTTCGTGCACACGCTTCATGAAACGGTGGAAGTGGGTGCGGGTCTTTTCCTTGAACGGCAGCGCTTCGAAGAACGTGTCGACCAGGTAAGTCTTGCCGCGACCGACGCCGCCCCAGAAATACAGGCCCTTGACCGGTGCCTGATCCTTTTTGCCAAACAGCTTGCCGAGAAATCCCGGCTTGTTCTGGTCGGCGGCGATCAAGTCGTCGTACAGACGCTGCAGGTGACGCACAGCAGTTTCCTGCGCGGCGTCATGGAAGAAGTCCGGGCGTTTCAGATCAGCTTGATATCGTTCTAGGGGCGTCATAATTCGTTAGCAAGGCAACAAAAACGGGCCGTCACTGTAGCGACGGCCCGCAGGAATGGCAATCGGCCCTTGGTCGGGTCGTGCCGCCGATCAGTCCTGAGCTGGAGTCAGCGCGACGCGCAGTGCCGCAATGGCCGCGTCCCGCGCAGCCGCGTCGGCGAACGCCGGGCTGTCGCCGACGCACTCACCCGCCAGCCAGACGCTGAAGCTCAGTTCTTCAGTACGCACGTCCAGCGGCTCACCGGACTGCAGCTGCTTGGTCACCTGCCCGGCAGTTTTGCCGTCAGCGAAGTTGCGCGACAGCAACAGTTGCTCGCCATCAGCCGCGAACAGACGGAAACGGAAGCTGCCGTCAGCTTCGCGGAAGCTGACGAAACGCGCGGCTTTCGCGGCCTTCTTTTTGGTGGTCGCGGCGACCTGAACCTGATTGACGAAAGAACGCAGGCCAACGGCTTCGCGCAATTCATTGAGGAACGGCGTGGCCACGGCGCGGGCCTTCTTTGCGCCGATCTGCAGAATGTCTTCCAGGTCCGCCGGGCGCTCGATCAACTGGTGATATTTCTCGCGCGCCTCGCCCAGATCGCTGTCGAGCAACTGGAACAGACGATTCTTCGCCTCGCCCCAACCCAGACCACCGAGCAGTTCGCTGCGGAATTCGTCAGCCTGCGCCGGGGTAGCGAAGGCCTGGAACAGCGTGAACAAGTGCGAGTTGTCCGGATCCTTGGCTTCGCCCGGGGCCTTGGAGTCGGTGACGATCCGCGAGATCGCGTCCTTCATCTCCTTGGCGCTGGAGAACAGCGGGATGGTGTTGTCGTAGCTCTTCGACATCTTGCGACCGTCGAGGCCCGGCAACGTCGCCACGCTTTCTTCGATCAGCGCTTCGGGCATGGTGAAGAATTCTTTGCCTTGGCCGAAGAGGTGGTTGAAACGCTGGCCGATGTCTCGGGCCATTTCCACGTGCTGAATCTGATCGCGACCGACCGGCACCTTGTGCGCGTTGAACATCAGGATATCTGCGGCCATCAGCACCGGGTAGCTGTAGAGGCCCATGGTGATACCGGCGTCCGGGTCTTCGCCGGTTTCTACGTTCTTGTCCACCGAGGCCTTGTAGGCGTGCGCACGGTTGAGCAGACCTTTGGCGGCGACGCAGGTCAGCAGCCAGGTCAGCTCAGGGATTTCCGGGATATCGGACTGGCGGTAGAAGGTCACGCGATCGACATCGAGGCCACCGGCCAGCCAGGTCGCGGCGATTTCCAGACGCGAGCGCTGGATGCGCAGCGGGTCATCGCATTTGATCAAAGCGTGGTAATCGGCCAGGAAGTAGAACGAATCGGCCTGGCTGTCGCGGCTGGCAAGGATTGCCGGGCGGATGGCGCCGGCGTAGTTGCCCAGGTGCGGCGTGCCGGTGGTGGTGATGCCGGTGAGAATGCGGGTACGGTTGGTCATGGGTAATCGCTTGTCAGACTGCAATCAATTCGAGATACGCGGCAGCAGCAGATCCTTGAGATCGGTCAGCTTGCCGTGAAAAAAGTGTCCGCATTCTGCCACTTTCAGCAGCTCATGGGGGCGCTGGAGTTGTTCCGACCATTGGTAGACCAGTTGCGGATCGATGACTTCGTCGGTTTCCGGCTGGATCACGGTCAATGCGCCGTGCTGCGGCAGTTGATCCTGCTCGCCCAGACGCATCACCGCCGGGGCAACCATGAACAGGTGCTGAATCTGCACGCCCTGTGCTTCGAGGCGGCCACCGAGACTTGCTGCAACAAATCCGCCGAAGGAGAAACCGAACAGGGTCAGCGGCAGGTTCGGGTGTTTTTCGCGCAGCCATGTGGCGGCCGCCTGAGCGTCGTCGACCTCACCGGTGCCCATGTCGTGCGTGCCCTGGCTGGCGCCGACGCCGCGATAGTTGAAGCGCAAGGTGATCAGGCCTGCGTCACGCGCGGTGCGCTGCAGGGTCGAGACCACCTTGTTGAGCATGGTGCCACCCTGCACCGGGTTCGGATGGCAGATCAGCGCGATGCCGCGCGGCTGCTCGCTATCCAGGTACAGGGACTCCAGTTGACCCACCGGGCCGTCAATCACTACAGGGGTTTCGCGCATCAGCAAGGGAGGAACTCCGTGACCTCGAATCGGGTCGACTCGTCTAGCAAATTGTCTGTGCCGATCTATTGCGAGTGAATCGCGGTATACAGCGCAGGTTCGAGCCGTTAACGTAAAGCAAAGCCGTTTATAGAGGAAGGACTCGTGGAACACTCGCTCTTAGTTTGGTTGTTACCGACTCTTGCCCTGGTTGTGGGTGTCGCCATTGGATTCCTGATCGCGCGCGTTGCGCCGAACGCCGCACCGAGCCGTACGCAGCGTCAACTGGATGATATCCAGGAGCGTTTCGACAGTTATCAGAACGAAGTGGTCACCCACTTCAACAGCACCGCGATGCTGGTCAAGAAGCTGACCCAGAGCTATCAGGAAGTGCAGGACCACCTCGCCGAGGGCGCCAATCGTCTGGCCCTGGACGAGCAGACCCGCCAGCGCCTGATCGCCGCCCTGCACGCCGACGCGGCGCAGGCACCACGCGAACGCCTGACGCCACCGCGCGATCAGGAACCGCCGCGTGATTACGCACCGAAATCGCCAAATTCACCGGGCATGCTCGATGAGCACTATGGTTTGAAGAAGTAATCAGGGTTCGCGCCCAACAAAAAGCCCCCGGACAATGCTGTTGTCCGGGGGCTTTTTTGTATCGGCTGATTTTGCGGTGACAACACTGGCCTCTTCGCGGGCAAGCCCGCTCCCACAGGGGTCAGGTGTGGGACACAGATTTTGTGGCCACCGCCAATACCTGAGGGAGCGGGCTTGCCCGCGAAGAGGCCGGCACTGCCCAGCCAAAAAAAATGCCCGATCACAGGATCGGGCATTTCTTCAATCAGGCAATCGTTTACGGATACTGCTGCACCGTACCCGGCTGTTGCTGCTGACCACCATATTGCTGGCCCGGAATCGCCTTCAGGTTGACTTCAACCCGGCGGTTTTGCGCGCGGCCATTGACGTCACCGTTGCTGGCAATCGGGTTATCCGGGCCGGCGCCACGGGCCGACAGGTTGGCGCCGCTGACGCCTTGCGACGTCAGGTAGGTCGCCACGCTCTGCGCACGACGCTGGGACAGGTCCATGTTGTGCTGGCGGCTGCCGGTGCTGTCGGTGTAGCCGACGATTTCAATCTGGTTCTGGTTGAATTCCTTCAGCGAGTTGGCCAGGTTGTTCAACGGCTGGTAGAAGCTCGGGGCAATGTTCGCCGAATCGGTGGCGAAAGTGATGTTGCCCGGCATGATCAGCTTGATCTGATCGCCCTGACGCTGCACTTCAACGCCAGTGTTGGCCATGCTCGCGCGCAGTTTCTTTTCCTGCTGGTCGGCGTAATAGCCGTAGCCGGCCGCGGAGGCACCAACCACGGCAGCGCCGATCAAGGCGCCCTTGCCACGGTTGTCGTGACCGATGGCGGCACCGGCGAGCGCGCCGGCCAGCGCACCGAGGCCACCGTATTTGGCGGTTTTGCTCATGCCTTGCGAGCCACCGTCGGCCTGCCCCTGATTGTCATACGGGTTAGGCGAGGCGCAGCCGGACAGCACGGCCACGGCAGTAGCGACAATAATCAAACGACGCGTGGTGAACATGGAGAGCTCCTACATTTTTTGCATTCTATGGTGCAGCGGCCATCGATGAATGGACCCGTGCGGGCGTTGGATCATGACAATGCCTAAAAATTCCGCCCGGCACTCGTGACAAAAAATTCAGGCACGCACAAACGGGTTCTCACGCATCTCATCACCCAGACGCGTATCCGGACCGTGCCCGGTAACCACCGTCGCGTCCTCGTCCAGCGTATACAGCCGCTGCTTGATCGAACGCACGATGGTCGCCTGATCGCCACCCCACAAATCCGTGCGCCCTACCCCGCGACGAAACAGCGTGTCGCCGGCTATCAACAGCTTAGCCTCGGAAAACCAAAAGCTCATGGAACCGGGTGTATGTCCCGGCGTGTGCAGGGCCACGCCACAACCGCAGGCGAGTTCTTCGTCATCGCTCAACCAGCGATCCGGCGACGGCACCGGGGTGTAGGGCACGCCGAACATCTGGCATTGCATTTCCAGATTGTCCCAGAGGAACTGGTCGTCCTTGTGCAGATGCAGGGTCGCACCGGTTTTCTCCTTCATCTGCCCGGAAGCGAGAAAGTGATCGAGATGCGCGTGGGTATGGATGATGCTGACGACTTTCAGGCCATGGGCGTCGAGGCGCGCCATGATCAGATCAGGGTTACCGCCCGGATCGACGACGATGGCTTTTTTTGTGATGGGGTCGCCGATGATCGTGCAGTTGCACTGGAGCGGGCCGACGGGGAAGGTTTCGCGGATAAGCGCAGGGCTGGGCGTGGTCATGGAAAAATCCTGGGCAGGTTAAACACCGTTGGCAACGGCCGATGGCAAATTTTACCGTTGCTAAAGCAATAACCCCAACGCCTTCGCCCGCGCCACCGCCTGCGTACGCCGCTCGACCCCGAGCTTGCTGTTGATGTGGCTGGCGTGGGTTTTCACGGTGTGCAGGGAAATGAACAACTGCTCGCTGATTTCCTGATTCGAACAGCCCTGAGCAATCAGGCGCAGTACCGCCAACTCACGGCTGCTGAGTTGTTCGGTCGCTGAGCTTTCCCCGCTCGGGCGCGGAGCGACCGTTGGAAAATGCGTGAGCAATTGCTGGCTGACCGCGTTGCAAGTGAGCGCCTGCAATTGCCCTCGCAACCAGTCGGCATGGCTTCTGAGCAGTGCATCAAAAGGTTGATAGACACCGCCTGCAGCGGCTTCCAGCGCCAAATTCAAGGTTTTGCGCGCCTCGGGCTCTCGTCCGCTCGACAGCAATAGCGCCACCTTCTGCGTCAACGCCATCACACTGAGCAACTGGCGCCCGGTCAGCTGGCCGTTTTCATGCAACACGTTCAAGCGCCCTTCGGCGAGCATCGGCTGCCCCTGAATCACATCGAGTAGCGCCTGTTGCAGCTCCACGTGCAGTGGCAGCTGTGGATGAAACTCTGGCGGTGCGGCAGCGTGTTCGCCGGTATAGGTCTGACCCAGTCGCGCGAGCCACGCTTCGGCGAGATCGATGCGGCCCTGGGCCAGCCATAGCTCGCATTTGACCAGGGTGATCATCGCCAGATAGTAGATCGGCGGCACGTCCCAGATGTGCATCAGGCGTTCGGCTTCGGCAAGCTCGGCAAAGGCCTTGGCGAACTCGCCACTGGCGCCATCCAGGCGGGCGATCACGCAGTGACCGATCAGCACGCTGATGTCACGACAGGCCCGCGCTTCGCCAATACCCGCCAGCAGACGCACGCGTGCAGCCTGAGGCTGCAGACGCATTGCCAGCAGAAAACCCTCGTACAGCGTCAACCGCGCGCGCACGGCGTAGAGTCGTTGCGGCGACAATCCACGCAAGCGCTCCAGGCCCTGATGCACCTCATCAAGCGCTCGCAATATTTCGCCACGCGACTGCAACACCCGGGCACGGTCGTAATGCGCCAGCGCTTCGAACAAGGGATTGCCCACCCGTTGCGCCAGCTCAAGGGATTCACGGTTAAAGCCACGGGCGCGCCATAAATCACCGTCGGCGATCGCCAGATTGGACAGCGTCGACAAGCACATCAGGCGCTGGCCATAGCGCTTGGCCGGCAGGCTCTCCAACGCTTCGCTGCAATAGCGCAGCGTCAATTCGCGATGGCCGCGCCCGCGGGCAATGATCCCGCTCAGCGCCAGCCATTGCGCCAGCATCGATTTCTGCGCGGTAGCAGAAGGCGCCGGCAGGAAGCGGCTCAAATGGCTGGCCAGCTCTTCGGCGGCATCGAGCTGACAGGCCAGGCCCAGTGCCCAGCTGTAGAGTACGATCAGCCGTGGCGTACTGATCAGCAGGCTGTCGGGCAAGTCCATTTTCCAGCGCAACAGCATGCCGACGTTCTGCTCGGCAAGCAGTTGTTCCTCGGACAGGTTCTGTACCAGGTTCGCCGCGACATCCAGATGCCCGGCGCGCAAGGCCTGCTCCACCGCTTCGTCGAGCAAGCCCTGGGCATTGAACCAGCGGCAGGCGCGCAAATGCAGGGAGGCGGTCGGCACCATCGCCTGCGCGATCGGCCGACTGCGCAACAAGTCAGAAAACAGATGGTGATAACGATACCAGTGGCCGTGCTCGTCCAGCGGCACCAGGAAAACCTGATGGGCAAGCAGAAAGCGCAGGATCTCGGCGCTGTCGTGGGCTTCGCGGACGGCGTCGCACAGTTCGCTGCAAAAGCGTTCCTGCGGGGCGGTTTCGTAGAGAAACGATTGCACTTCGGCGGGCAGGCAATCGATGACCTCTTCGAGCAGATAGTCGCGAATCAGGCCTTCGCCGCCATTCAGCGCTTGCGGCAGCGCGGCATCGTTGCCCGCTTCGGACGCCGCCAGCAGCCAGAAGCGCAGGCCGGCGACCCAGCCTTCGCTGCGCTGGATCAGGTTTTCCAGCGCTTCGCCGCGCAGTGAGCTGCTGTGGCGATCAAGCAAGGTCAGTGCTTCGTCGTGGGTCAGGCGCAAATCCTGTTCGTGCAACTCAAGCAACTGCCGCGACAGGCGCAAACGCGCCAGATGCCAGTCCGGGCGCTGGCGGCTGGTGACCATCACCAGCAGGCCATCGGGAAGATGATTGAGAAAAAATTGCAGGCAACGATCCAGCACTGGCCCCTGGGCAAGGTGGTAGTCGTCGAGCACCAGCAGCAACGGCGCAGCAGGATCGAGATGCAGCGCCAGCTCATCGAGCAGTCCGTCGAGCCACTCTTCGAAGGCAAACGGCTGATGGCGCTGACGCATTTTTAACAGCCCGAGAGCGCCCGCGCCCAACGCGGGAAAATAGTCTTGCAGACCTTCAAGCAAGCGTTCAAGAAACCGCCCCGGATCGCTGTCTCGCGGACTCAGACCCAGCCAGAGACTTTGCCAATGCGCCGGCAGACTCTGACAGAACTCCACTGCCAGCGAACTCTTGCCGAACCCGGCCGGGGCGCTGACCAACAGCAACCGCCCACCGAGCCCGGCCTGCAGGCGCTGGCAAAGGCGCGGTCGCAGAACATAGCCGTCAGGCAGCGGCGGGCGGAAAAAACGCCCGTCCAGTGCGGCGACGGTAATGCTTGCGGGACCCGGAAGTGGGGACAGATCAGTCATGGCCGGCTCTTGTTCGAAGGCGATTGGCGGCGTTGCAGATGTCCGCAGCCTAGCCTTAATCGAACCGGTTATGAAGGTTGCTGCTACAAATGGCTACAAAAAGGCTACATCCACCCGCCTTCCCTGTAGGAGCTGCCGAAGGCTGCGATCTTTTGATCTCGCTTTTGCTGTTGCAAAGGCAAAGTCAAAAGATCGCAGCCTTCGGCAGCTCCTACATGAGCGGTGCGGCGCAAGCCGCACGCAAAAAAACGCCCCGAACCGGTCGGGGCGTTTTCACGAGGATGCTGCCTCGGGTTTACGCAGGTTTAGCGAACACCGTCCTGACGCAGAGCCGCCGGGGTGAAGTCGCTGGTGGTGGCGGTGAAGCCGAAGTCATACGCCTGCTTCTCTTCGTTCTTCATGCCCAGTGCCAGGTAACGGCCGGACTGCAGGTCGTAGAGGGTTTCGAGGGCGTACCACGGCACTTGCTTGTCGTAGTAGTTCTCGGCATGCGCCTCGGCTACGCGCCACAGTTGGCCACGACCGTCGTAGTGGTCGATCACCGCTGCTTGCCAGGTGTCCTCGTCGATGTAGAAGTCACGCTTGGCGTAGATATGGCGCTGACCTTCCTTCAGGGTCGCGACGACATGCCAGACGCGGCGCAGCTCGTAACGTGCCAGGTCCTGGTTGATGTGACCGGCCTTGATGATGTCCGAGTACTTGAGCTTCGGATCGTCGAGCTTGTAGCTGTCGGAAGCGATGTACATCTCTTTCTTGCCTTCGAGCTTCCAGTCGTAACGATCCGGAGCACCGTTGTACATGTCGAGGTTGTCAGAGGTACGCAGGCCGTCGGCGGCAGTACCCGGGCCGTCATATGACACTTGCGGTGCACGACGCACGCGGCGCTGACCGGCGTTGTAGACCCATGCCGAACGCGGCTCTTTCACCTGATCGAGAGTTTCGTGCACCAACAGAACGCCACCGGCCAGACGCGCCGGCGCGGTCACTTTCTGCTTGAAGTAGAACAGGATGTTGCCCGGGTTCGCCGGATCGTAGTCCTTCATCTTGTCGCGGAACACGAACTGATCCTGGAAGTAGACCAGGCTGTACGAGCCGTTCGGTTGCGGCGTGGCCTGGGTCACCAGACGGGTCACGCTGCCGCCACGATAGCGGGTGATGTGGTTCCAGATCACTTCCACACCGGTTTTCGGAATCGGGAACGGCACGGCGGTATCGAAGTTTTCCAGACCGTTGCCGCCCGACACCAGGTTGGTGCTGGTGGCGTTCTTCTTGATGGCCGCGAACACGTTATCCGGCACGGTGGCGCCGCGATGGGACGGATAGACCGGCATCTTGAAGGTTTCCGGGTAGCGCTTGAACATCGCGTACTGGCCCGGGGCAAGCTTGTCCTTGTACTTGTCGACATCCTTGGCTGTGATGGTGAACAGCGGCTGCTCACTGGCGTAAGGGTTGGACAGGAAGCCCTTGCTGTCGACGCTGCCGGCATTTTTCGGCAGCGGTTTCCAGGCCGGGATCGAACCATCGGCATTACCCGCCATTTCCGCGCCCATCGGCGTCAGGCTCTTGCCCAGTTTATCCGCTTCGGCAGCAGGCACCGCCGCCATGACGCTGGTCGCAAGCAGCGACAGACCCAGAACACCGGCGTGGAACAGACTCTTTGTTATTTTCATAAATTCGTTCGTCCTGAAATGCAGTGCTTAGAAGTTCACGCCGAAGCTGAGCGCCACGAAGTCGCGGTCATCCACGGTGGTGTACCTGCCATCGAAGAAATTGGTGTAAGCCAGGCTCGCGGTGTAGGTGTTCTGGTATTCGGCATCGACGCCCAGGCTGACCGCCTTGCGACCTTCTTCGAAGTTGCCGCCAGGGCCTGGCGAGTAACCGCTGACGTCGTGGGACCAGGCCACGTTCGGCTTGAGGTTCACACCGGCAAACACGTCGTTGTATTCCCAGATGGCACGACCACGGTAGCCCCACGACATCGAGGTGGTGAAACCGTCGTTGTCGCAATTGCGGCTGCGATTGTTTTGCGGCGAACCAGGGCCTGCGCCGTTGATGGTGCTGGCGTTAAGGATGTTGGCGCAGGTATCGACTGTGCCAGTGGCCGGCAACTCACCCGGACCGTAGACCGGATCGCGGCCATAACGCTTGTCGGAACGGCTTTCCAGGCCACCGACGTAGGTCGCGCCGACTTCACCGACGAGGGTCAGACGGCTGGCGCCCATAACCTGATCGAAGAAGTGCGTGAAGGTCGTTTGCAGTTGGGTGATTTCCTTGCGCTCGTAGCCATGCAGATCCTGACCCGGCACGCCGGTCAGCAGCGAAGCGTTGGTCAGTGCACCGCCCAGTGGACGTACGCCGGCAAACAGGATGTCGGTGGAGTTCAATTGCACCGGCGCGTTCGGACGGTAGCTGATCTCACCGCTCCACGCCGTACCGGTAGGCAGGGTGGTGGAGAAGCTCAGACCGTAGAGACGAATGTCTTCAGGATATTCGATGAAGTAATTGGAGTTGCCCGCCACCAGCAGCGGCGCGAGCGCGGCGAACGGCCCCGGCAACGCGGCGGCACTGTTGTAGACCGACTGCGGTGCGCCGGTGGCGCTGAAGATCGGCGCACGGCTGTGGTAGTTCATGAAGTAGGCGCCGAACTCGGTGTCGAGTGGCTCGAACATGTATTTGAGGGAGGCGCCCCACTGACCGCTGTCACGTGCGTCGCGGTCCGGCCCTCGGCGCACCAGGACACCTTCCTGGTTCACATCGACGCCGGCATTGGCCAATGGCCCCAGAGCAATGGCCGGAATCTGCGAACGTTTGTTCAGCACGCGCAGATTGTTGTCGCAACCGTCGGCAACGATGTCCGGCTGGGAGAAGAAGGTGCCGCAGTTGTCGACGACGGTCTGATCCCATTCCAGTTGATAGAACGCTTCGGCCGAGAGGTTATCGGTGAGGCTCTGCGACACGTAGAACATGTTGACCGGAATCAGGCCTTCCTTGATCTCGGCGCCTGGGCGACGGAACGCGGAGACGTCGATCGGGTTGATCGAGTTGATGCCGCCGCCGATGAAGGTACTTTCACCCCAGCTCACGACCTGTTTGCCCAGACGCACGGAGCCCGGCTGATCGGCAATCGCATAGTTGTGGTAGACGAAGGCGTCGAGGATCTGCCCGCCGGAGGACTTGGCGCCCTCTTTGCGGTTGCTGTCGCTGATGTCCTTGAACTGGCGGCTCTCGTCCTTCAGTTCGAAGTCGTACCAGTACTTGCCACGGACGAACACGCCGGTGTCGCCGTATTTCAATTCAAGGTCATGGATGCCCTTGAAGATTTTCGAAAAGGTTTCGCCACTCTTGAAGTTGGCGTGACCGTCATCGGAGGTCTGCGACAGGCCATGGCCGCCGTTGTTGACGCCGATGAGGTTCTTGTTCGGGCTCTGAGTAGACCAACTGGCACCGATCGACAGGGACGAGTCGAACTGGCCTTCGATTTCACCGACGTTGAAACTGACGCCGAATGCAGGTCCGGCGAGCGAGGAGGCAAGGCTGACCGCCAGAGGCAGTTTCGCCCGGCGCCAGAACTGGTTTACTGAGGTCATCGACGCTACTCCATGTGCATTATTGTTATGGCAGTGAGTACTTTTAAAAACGCTGTGGAGGACCGGGCGCCAGGGCTGCCCGAAATCGCTCCAGAGTTGCTCGCCCCGTTCAGTGCGTGTGCTCCGTTTTCAAAAAGTCCTTGAGCGGACTATAGCCAGCGGGTGGTAGTGCTTGATCCCTCTAAAGTGTGATTTGCAGCCGTCAACCACTCTGGAACAGTCCTTTCGCCAGTCCGACACAAGTCGGCACGGCAAGGATGGCTGATTTTTTCGATTTCACAAGCCAAGCGCTTGCTTGGTGGGTCTGGCACGCCGGTTTCGGCGCGCCAGCAGACACTCAAAGTGTCGAAAGGAAGGTGCTGTTGTTGGCTTGCCATTCGGTGATGTCGAGGCGGATGCGCTTCTTGTCGAGCTTGCCGACACTGGTCTTGGGAATTTCGGTAACAAGGGCGATCTGGCTGGGAATCGCCCACTTGCTCAGGTGCCCCAGCTCGACGAATGGCTTGAGGTGTTCCTTCAGTTCCCGTGCGCCAATTACATGCCCTTCGCGGACCACCAGCAAGGCAAACGGGCGCTCGCCCCACTGCGGATCGGCGATGCCCACCACTGCTACTTCGCGTACCGCCGCGTGGCGGCTGATGAGGTCTTCGAGGTCTAGGGAGGAGATCCACTCGCCGCCGGTCTTGATCACGTCCTTGATGCGATCACGAATATCGATCACGCCCATGCTGTCGAGCGTGGCGACGTCGCCGGTGTGCAGCCAGCCACCGGCCCAGAGCTCGGCCCCCTTCTGCGGTTCATTGAAATAACCTTCGGTCAGCCACGGCGCGCGCAGCACCAGCTCGCCCTGGGTTTCGCCGTCGGCCGGCAGGAAGTTGCCCTCGCCGTCGACAATCGCCGCTTCGACCAACGGCCCCGGCACGCCGGCCTTGATCCGGTAAGTGGTGCGCTCGTCCTCGCTGCCAGCCATCAGCTCGTCATTAAGGTGCGCGCAGGACACCAGCGGACCGGTTTCCGACATGCCGTACGCGGCCGTCAGTTGAATGCCGCGCGACTTGGCGTTTTCGTAGAGGCTGCGGTTGAGCGCGCTGCCGCCAATGACGATTTTCCACCCGGCAAAATCGGTTTCCTGGGCGGCTTTGGCGTTGAGCAGCATCTGCAGGATGGTCGGCACGCAGTGAGAGAAGGTGACCTTCTCCTTGCGCCACAACTCCACCAGATACTCCGGATCGTAACGCCCCGGATAGACCTGTTTGAGCCCGAGCATGGTCGCGACGTACGGCAAACCCCAGGCGTGAACGTGGAACATCGGCGTGATCGGCATGTAGACGTCGCTGGTGCCGAGCAAGCGCACGCTGTCGATCGAACCCATGATCGTCGCCACGCCAATGGTGTGCAGCACCAGTTGCCGATGGGTGAAATACACGCCTTTCGGGTTGCCGGTGGTACCGGTGGTGTAGAACGTGGTGGCGACCGAGTTTTCGTCGAAATCCTGGAAATCGTATTGCGCGCTCGCAGCGGCCAGCAGTTGCTCGTATTCGCCGACGAGGTTCGGCAGCTCGGCGGTTTTCTCCGCAAGATCGGTCAGCAGTAACGTTTTCTCGACCGTGGTCAGCTGCGGCGCGATGCTCTGATACAGCCCGACGAACTCGCTGTTGACCAGCACGAAGCGGTCCTCGGCGTGGTTCATGGTGTAAAGAATCTGCTCTGGCGACAGGCGTACGTTGATGGTGTGAATCACCGCGCCGATCATCGGAATGGCAAACATGCATTCCAGGTAACGGTGGCTGTCCCAGTCCATCACCGCCACGGTGTCACCTGCCTTGACCCCGGCCGCCGTCAGCACGTTGGCCAACCGCGCAACGCGTTCGATCAAGGTCGGATAGCTGTAGCGCAGCTGGTCGCGGTAGATGATTTCGCGGGTTTTCTCGTAACGGGCGCCAGACATCAGCAGCCGTTTGATCAGCAATGGATACTGGTAGGCCCCATCGGCCGGCGGAATGACCCGAGTCTGCAACATAAGAATCCCTTTTCTGACTGCACGGTGTTGGCGGAAAGATTCGTACTCTAGTGCGCCTGCATGACAGTCAAATCAGCCAAAGGAATGATTTGCAGAGCCGTACAAATGCTAGCTTTGCGCCAGCATCCCAGGTATCAAGAAAATGGAATATGGCACCTGTAGGAGCTGCCGAAGGCTGCGATCTTTTGATTCATTGATGAAAAGAGAAGATCAAAAGATCGCAGCCTCGTTGCACTCGTCAGCTCCTACAAGAAAGAAATGCCTAGCGGTCAGTGCATTTCGGTGAACGCGATTTTCACGCCGAGAGCAATCAACACCGCGCCCATGGTGCGGTCGAACCAGTGGCCCATGCGGGCAAAACCGGCGCGCACGCGCTGTTGGCTGAACAGCATCGCCACCAGGCAAAACCAGAACGCCGTCGCCACCGCCAGGTACACCCCGTAACCGGCCTGCACAGCCAGCGGCGTGTGCGGATTGATCACCACGGTGAACAGCGAGAGAAAAAACAGCGTGGCTTTCGGGTTCAGGCCGTTGGTGACGAAGCCCGAGGTGAACGCACCGCGCGCGGTGCGCACGCCGGCTTCCTTGTGCAGATCATCGGTGACGGTTTTCGCCGGCTGCGCGCGCAACGCCTTGAAGCCGATGTACAGCAAATAAGCCGCTGCTGCCCACTTCAGCGCATTGAACAGCACAATCGATTGCGACACGATCAGACCGATGCCGAGCAGCGAATAACCGACATGCAGGAAAATCGCCGTGCCCACGCCCATGGCCGTCCAGGTGCCGGCGCGGCGCCCATGGGTCACGCTTTCGCGCACGACCACCGCAAAGTCCGGGCCGGGGCTGGCGACGGCCAGCAAATGGATCAATGCCACGGTCAAGAATTCGGTCCAGTACATTGGGGGCTCCTCTTAAATTAAACGGTCACATTGTTGCCAGCCGGTAAATGCAATTTCTGTGGGAGCGGGCTTGCTCGCGAATGCGATGTCACCTTCAACCCTTGCGCTGACTGACCCACCGCTTTCGCGAGCAAGCCCGCTCTCACTTGAAAACTTCGGCATCAAGTAACCAATTGTTTCATCTGTTAGGCTCGGCAGAGTACGCCCTCCGCTCACAGCACAAAAGGTACAGTTGATGACGAACACGCGCCGCGCGGTATTCCTTGATCACCCTTCACTGGATCTCGGCGATCTGGATCTCGGTCCGTTGCGTGAATGCTTCAGCGACTTGCAACTGTTCGCCCAGACCTTGCCGGAGCAGGTCCGTGAACGCGTGCAAGGCGCCAGTGTGGCGATCACCAACAAGGTGGTGATCGACGCGGCCGCCATGGCCGCCAACCCGCAGCTGAAACTGATCCTGATCAGCGCCACCGGCACCAACAACGTCGACCTCACTGCCGCCCGCGCCCACGGCATCACCGTGTGCAATTGCCAGGCTTACGGCACGCCGTCGGTGGCGCAACACACAATCATGTTGTTGCTCAACCTCGCCACCCGCCTCGCCGACTATCAGAAAGCTGTGGGCGCGGGCCGCTGGCAACAGGCGAAACAGTTCTGCCTGCTCGACTACCCGATCGTTGAGCTGCAAGGCAAAACCCTCGGCCTGCTCGGCCATGGCGAACTCGGTGGCGCCGTGGCGCGGCTGGCCGAAGCGTTCGGCATGCGCGTGCTGCTCGGGCAGATTCCCGGGCGCCCTGCCCGCCCGGATCGCTTGCCACTGAATGAACTGCTGCCACAGATCGACGCGCTCACCCTGCACTGCCCGCTCAACGAGCACACCCGCCATTTCATCGGTGCGCGCGAGCTGGCCTCGCTGAAACCTGGCGCGTTCGTGGTCAACACTGCTCGGGGCGGGCTGATCGATGAGCAGGCGCTGGCCGACGCGCTGCGCAACGGGCACCTCGGCGGCGCGGCGACGGATGTGCTGAGCGTCGAGCCGCCCACAATGGGCAATCCTCTTCTGGCCGGCGACATTGCGCGCCTGATCGTCACCCCGCATAACGCCTGGGGCAGCCGCGAAGCCCGCCAGCGCATCGTCGGCCAACTGAGCGAAAACGCCCGGGCGTTCTTCAGCGGTGAGGCGCTGCGGGTCGTCAGTTGATAAACTGCGGCACTTTTTTTCAAGGAGCAGTTATGGATCCGCGCAGTGAAGTACTGCTTCGTCAGGCCGAGTTATTCCAGGGTTCGCTGCTGTTGGCCGGCCTGCCCGCCGATGACTTGCTCGGGCGCTTGCCCAACGCGTTCGGCTGGTGCTGGCACGCTGGCGATCAAGCCGCGCTGGACGCGCGTTTCGAGGGCCGCAGCCAGTTCGGTGTGAATGTTCCGGAGCGCGAATTCGACAGCGCTGTGGTGTTCCTGCCCAAATCCAAGGACCTGACCGATTACATCCTCAACGCAGTGGCATCGCGTCTGGCCGGGCGTGAAGTGTTTCTGGTCGGGGAAAAACGCAGCGGCATCGAGGGCGCGTCCAAGCAACTCAACCCATTCGGCAAGCCGCGCAAACTCGACAGCGCTCGCCACTGCCAGCTCTGGCAAGTCACCGTGGCCAACGCGCCTGAAGCAAAATCACTGGAAAGCCTCGCACAGACTTACCAATTGCCGCTGGCCGAAGGCCCGTTGAAAGTCATCAGCCTGCCGGGCGTGTTCAGCCACGGTCGACTGGATCGCGGCAGCGCCCTGCTGTTGGAGCATCTGGACAAACTGCCGAGCGGCCATCTGCTCGACTTCGGTTGCGGCGCCGGTGTGCTCGGGGCGGCTGTGAAGCGCCGCTATCCGCACAATCAGGTGACCTTGCTCGATGTCGACGCATTCGCTGCCGCCAGCAGCCGTCTGACGCTGGCGGCCAACGGCCTGGAAGCGGAAGTGCTGACCGGTGATGGCATCGATGCCGCGCCGATGGGTTTGAGCGCAATTCTGAGCAATCCGCCGTTCCACGTCGGCGTGCACACCGATTATTTCGCCACCGAGAATCTGTTGCGAAAAGCGGCGAAACATCTGAAAAACGGCGGCGAACTTCGTCTTGTGGCCAACAGCTTCCTCAAGTATCAGCCGCTGATCGAGGAGCACCTGGGCGTGTGTGCGATCAAGGCTGAAGGCAATGGTTTCCGGATCTACCGGGCCAAGCGCGGTTGAAAATTTGTTCTTGCCCAATCGGATTTGCCTAGGCAGAATCCGCTCCGTCCTAGGGGAGTAGTCTCCCACGAGCGCCAAGCTCGTCCGGCATACGTCAACATACTTGATCCTCAGATCATGGCGTATGCGACCCAAGCGTCCGCACCAGACGGATCGCAGGGTTTGACAAGACCTATGACACGCACACCTTACCCGGGGCGGGAAGGCTGTACGTGTCATAGCCGTGTCGACCCGCCCCTTAGGAAATCCCTGATGCTGGACTCGTTACTCGTTCCCACCGCTATCGTTGCCTTGGCCGAAATCGGCGACAAGACGCAACTGCTCGCGCTGATTCTCGCCGCTCGCTTTCGCAAACCCTGGCCGATCATTGCCGGGATTGTCGCCGCGACGCTGGCCAACCACGCAGCAGCCGGTGCGGTAGGTGCCTGGTTCGGCAGTTTCTTCTCCGACGCCGTCCTGCACTGGATCCTCGCCACCAGCTTCGCCGCCACGGCGCTGTGGACCCTGGTTCCAGACAAAATGGATGACGACGAAGCCAGCACCGCGCGCAAATTCGGGCCGTTCCTGACCACGCTGATCGCGTTCTTTCTCGCGGAAATCGGCGACAAGACGCAGATCGCCACGGTGATGCTCGCCGCGCAATATCCGGAACTGTGGCTGGTGATTATCGGCACCACCGTGGGCATGCTGATTGCCAACGTGCCGGTTGTGCTGGCGGGTAACTTTGCCGCAGACAAACTGCCGCTGACCCTGATCCGCCGCCTCGCGGCTTCGGCGTTCATGATTCTGGCGATTGTCGCGGTTTATAAAGCGATGCAGAGCAGCGGCTGGGTTTGACAACGCACGTCGATAAACCGTGTGGCCGTTCTTCGGGAGCACCCCCCCTCCCCCATTAGATGGCAGTGAACACAGATTATGTGTTCAAGCAGATCCAGTGTGGGAGCGGGCTTGCTCGCGAAGAGGCCATCAGCCTTGCTGAAAGATAATCAGGATTTCGGGGCTTTTTCGTACAACGGCATCACCTTCGGAATCGCTGCCTGCAACGCAGCAATGCGGCTGCTCGACGCCGGGTGAGTGCTCATGAATTCCGGTGGCGCGCCCTCGGAAGCCTTGCTCATCTTGTCCCACAGGGTGATCGCCGCGTTCGGGTTGTAGCCAGCGCGGGCGGCCAGTTCCAGGCCGATCAGGTCGGCTTCGTTTTCGTTGGCGCGGCTGTTGGGCAAGGTCATACCGTAGTTGGCCACGGTGTCGGCCAGCGCGAGACTGTCCTGCCCCAGACCGAACAAGGCGCCGGCGCCCTGCTTGGCCATTTCCATGCCATAGGCCTTCGACATCGCCTCACGACCGTGCTCGCGCAGGGCGTGGGCGATTTCATGACCCATGACTGCAGCAATTTCATCGTCGGTGAGTTTCAGACTGTCGATCAGCCCGGTGTAGAAAATGATCTTGCCGCCAGGGCCGCAGTTGGCGTTGAGTTCATCGCTCTTGATCAGATTGACTTCCCATTGCCACTGCGCCGCGTCCGGGCGGAAGGTCGGCGCCTGGGCGATCAAGCGATTGGCGATGGTCTGCACGCGTTTGGCTTCCGGGCTGGTCTTGTCCAGCACACCTTTGCTCGATGCTTCGCCGACGGTCTTCTGATACGACTGCGCGTACATCTGGTCGACCTCTTGCGAGGACAGCATGCTGAACATGTACTGTTTGCGCTCCACGCCCACGGCGCCGCCGCTGGTGGTGTTGACCGACTGACAACCGGCCAGCAACAGCGCTGCGCTCAGTGCACTTGTAACCAATGTCTTGTTCATTCAAACGCTCCCTGAAAACCTGAGGCGTATCCTAGGCGGCTAATTGTATTGGCGCCAGATACAACGGACGCATTGCGCGTACATTCAGCTATGGCCGCAAGACTCGCTGGAAATTCCTCAACGCGCATTGAATCCGCCGCGCACCGATCCATCAGCGACATCGCGCGGCGATTCCGACCAACGTCTCTCATGGCCACGCTCACCCCGCCGATAAATCCCTCGCAGATTGTCCTCTTGCGTGCGGAGCTCCCATGAAGTTCAAGTCGATCCAGTTTTCCGTCGCCGCCCTGGCCGGCGCCATCGTTCTCAGCGTGGTTGCGGCGCTGGTGCTGTACGCGTTGTTCTCCGGCAGCCGCACTCAAGAAATGGTGCAACAGCGCACCCAGGCGCAGTTCGAGCAAGTCATTGAACAGCGCCTGACTTCGCTGGCGCAGACCCAGGTCAGCCAGATCCAGCGCGAGCTCGAAGCGCCGCTGCTGATCGCCGGCGGCCTGGTGCGCGTCAACGCTCTGCTCGGTACAACCGGCGCCGATGGCCAGCCGCGCCTGAGCGTCAGCCGCGAGCAGCTGATCAGCCTGATCAAGGAAAACGTCGAGAAGAACCCGAAAATTCTCGGCACCTACATCGGCTGGGAAAAAAACGCACTGGACCACAACGACGCGGCCTACGTTGGCAGCTCTGTGGTCGGCATCGATCCCGCCAACGGCCGCTTTCTACCGTGGTGGTTTCGCAATACCGACGGCAGCCTGGGCGTGGACAAACTGGCCGATGTCGACGACCAGAAAACCCTCTCTACCGGGGTGCGCGCCAGCGAGTACTACCTGTGCTCGAAAGAAACCAAGAAACCCTGCGTGATCGACCCGGCACCGTACAAAGTCGGCGACAAGATCGTCATGCTCGCCTCGTTCATTGAACCGATCATGGTCAACGGCGCGTTCCAGGGCATTGTCGGCGCCGACCTTTCGGTGAACTTCATTCAGGACATGCTCCTCGCCGCCAACCAGAAGCTTTACAGCGGCGCCGGTGAAATGGCTCTGGTCGGCGGCAACGGGCGAATCGTTGCCTACACCAGGGACTCGAGCAAATTCGGTGAAAAAGTCAGCGACATCCTCGATGCCGAACAGGCCAGCAACCTCGCCAATCTCAAGCGCGATGAGGTCACCTACTCGGTCAATCAGGCCAAGGGCCGTATCGAGTTGTACCTGCCGTTCGGCATCGGCCAGACCGACGCGCGCTGGACGCTGATGCTGCAATTGCCGCTCAACGCCGTCATGGCCGATCTGCAAAACCTGCAGGCCGACCTCGATGCGCAGCGTAAATCCGACACCTTCGGCATGGCGATGGTCGGCCTGATCATCGCCGGTCTCGGCCTGCTGGTGATCTGGCTGGTCGGACATGGCATCGCGCGGCCACTCAAGCAAATGGTCGCCATGCTCGATGACATCGCTCAGGGCGAAGGTGACCTGACCCGTCGCTTGAGCAGTGACCGCAGCGATGAACTGGGCTCGATTGCCAAAGGCTTCAACACCTTCCTCGCCAAGTTGCAGGCCATGATCACCCAGGTGGTGACCTCGGTGCAGAGCGTCAGCGATTCCTCGGAACACACTGCAGACATTGCCATCCGCACCAACATCGGCGTGCAGAAACAAATGGCCGAAATCGATCAAGTCGCGACCGCCGTGCAGGAGATGACCGCCACCGCCCAGGACGTTGCGCGCAACGCCACCCAGGCCGCACAAGCCGCCAGCCACGCCGATCAGGCCGCCAGCCAGGGCATGCAGATCGTGCGCGACACGTCGAATTCGATTGGCGTGCTGGCAGTGGAAATCGGCAAGGCTGTCGACGTGGTGCAGACGCTGGCCAAGGACAGCGAAAACATCAACGCCATCCTCACTGCCATTCGCGGCATCGCCGAACAGACCAACCTGCTCGCGCTCAACGCGGCGATCGAAGCAGCACGGGCCGGCGAGCAGGGTCGCGGGTTTGCCGTGGTCGCTGACGAAGTGCGCAATCTGGCGCAGAAAACCCAGAAAGCCACTGAAGAAATCCAGACGATGATCCAACAGTTGCAACAGGGCACCCGCGACGTGGTTCGGGTAATGGAAGATAGTCAGAACCGCACCGACGAAAGCGTGCAACACGCGGCGAAAGCGGCCGAGGCGCTGGAGACGATCACGCAGGCGGTATCAGTGATCAACGACATGAACACGCAGATTGCCAGTGCGGCGGAAGAGCAGAGCGCAGTGGCCGATGACATCAACCGCAACGTGATCAATATCGGTCAGGTGGCCAATGAAGTGGCAGGCGGTGCGGATGAGTCGAGTTCGGCGAGCGCCGGTTTGACCAAACTGGCCGAGCAGCAGCGGCGCTTGATCAATCAGTTCAAGGTCTAGGGGCAAGATCAAAAGATCGCAGCCTCGGCAGCTCCTGCATCGGGATGTGCGTTTTCCTGTAGGAGCTGCCGAAGGCTGCGATCTTTTCGCTTTTTACATCACGCCGGGGTGAGACACTCCGGCCCATTCAGCTTCGGATCATTCACCAGATTCGCCAGCACCCGCTCGCGCAGCGCCGCCGGTTCACTGGCGAGCAATCCCTGCAACACATGCAGCGGCGTTTCGGGATCGAGCCAGGCAGCCTGCCCCGCTTCATCGAGAATCAACGGCCGCCGCTGACTCGCCGCCGACTGAGTGATCACCGCCGCGCTCAGCCAGACCTGCTCCTGCACCGGATACGCTTCCCAGATCGCCGCGAAAAACAGCGAAGAGCCCTCCCCCGGCGTCAGCCAATAGGGGCGTTTGCGCTGGGTGCCACGCCATTCGTAAAAACCGTTGGCCGGCAGCAGGCAGCGGCGCAGACGCAAGGCCTCACGAAACATTGGCTGTTCAGCCACGGTTTCGGCGCGGGCATGAGCCGGGGTCTTCGACAGATCGGTCAGCCACGGCGGCGTCAGCCCCCAGCGCGCACGCGCCAACGTGCGCCCGCCGGCTTCGTCGGCACGCAGCATCAACACCGAATCATTGGGGGAAATGTTCCACTGCGCCTGCTGATCGGCGGGAAAACCTGGCAGGGCCGCGAAGTCGCGGTTCCAGCGAAACAGGGCATAACGTCCACACATGGGGCAACACGACTCTTGATAAAACCAACGTCAGCCTAACAGACCAGCGTCCCGGGGAAGCTTTCCGGTTCGTCGCCGGGCAGCGGCAGCGCGGCATTGTACGCGGTGATCAGCTCGCGGGCGTATTCGGCCTGATCGTTCTCAACCGACAGCCAGAGCAGTCCGAAGATCGGCAATTCACCCGCACCGCCCACCAGATCACGGCCGATCAGGTGCGCCTCGATCCCTTCATTGGCGAGCATGCCCTTGAGCATTTCGCCTTCCATCAGGTTCGCCGGTTCGTAGATGCGCTGCATACGCGGCCCCTCATTCGTTTTCGCTGAAGACTTCCAGATGCCACTCGTCTTCATGTACCTGCAGGACAAAGGTGATCGGACGACAGCACACCTGGCAGTCTTCGATGTACGTTTGGTCGCCGCCGGACAGATCCAGCGTGGTCTCGACTTCTTCACCGCAATAAGGACATTCATACACTGCATTTTCCAGCATCGCGGTCTCCCCAGTGACTTGTGCGTATAATCGCCGGTCTATTTGCAGGGCTATTTTTGTCTGGCTACTTTCAGACCGCGCCCCGCGGGTTTTCGATCAAACCCTTTACTTACCCTAGCCGTTTCCAACAAGAGAGCATGATGGGCGAATTCGATGCCATCCGACCTTACGACGACAGCGAAGTACCTGCGGTACTGGCAAGGCTGCTCGGCGACAAGGCGTTTCTAGATATCCTCACCCACTTCCGCTTCCCGCGTTTTGCCGGTGCCTTCGGCTGGATGCTCAAACCTCTTATAGCCCATCGGCTGCGTCGTGAGTTTGCCGACGTGAATTCCGTGGCTACCTTACAGGACAAAGTCGAGTTCTACGTCGACCACACCATCGAACGCGCCACCGACGGTGTGACGTATACCGGTGTCGAGCAATTCAAGTCCGGCAGCGCCTACCTGTTCATCGCCAACCACCGCGATATCGTGATGGACCCGGCCTTCGTCAACTACGCCGTGTACCACGCTGGCCTGCCGACGCCGCGCATCGCGATTGGCGACAATCTGCTGCAAAAGCCGTTTGTCAGCGACCTGATGCGCTTGAACAAGAGCTTCATCGTGCATCGCTCGATCACCGGCCGTCGCGAGAAAATGGCGGCGTATCAACTGTTGTCGGCGTACATCAACCACTCGATCCGCAACGATTGCGCCTCGATCTGGATCGCGCAGGCTGAAGGTCGGGCGAAGGATGGCGACGACCGCACCGAGTCGGCGATCCTCAAGATGTTCCACATGAGCCGCAAGGACGAGCCGTTCGGCGAAGTGATCCGCTCGCTCAACGTCACCCCGGTGTCGATCAGTTATGAGTACGACCCGTGCGACCAGGCCAAGGCCCGCGAACTGTACATCCGCGCTACCACCGGCACCTACGCCAAGGCGCCGGGCGAGGATGACGTGAGCATTGCCAAGGGCATCACCGGCTACAAGGGCCGGGTGCACGTAAACTTTGCCGCGCCGATTACCGAGGTGTTCGAAGACACCAAGCAACTGGCGATCGAGATGGACAAGCAGATTCTCGGCGGCTACCGGTTGTTCCCGGTGCATTACCTGGCGTACGCGCAGTGGGCCGATGCCGATCCGCAATTGAATGTGCCGAAGGCAGCTGAGGTGTTCCCGGCTGACGAACTGGCCAAGGCGCAGGATGAGTGGCAGAGCCGACTGGATGCCTGCCCCGCCGAGCATCGTCCGTATCTGGTGCTGCAATATGCGACGCCGGTGCGCAATCAGTATCGGGTCAAGGCTGGGTTGCCGTTGTAAGCGGTTTCCGGCAAACGCAAAAACGGCGCCAACGGGCGCCGTTTTTTATGCGTAAGCGGGTCAGAAGCGTGTGCTGATCCAGGAGACCAGCAGAGCCAGGCCTAAACAGGCAAAACCAAAACGATAGAAAAACCGGTTCATGCGCAACGTCGCCCAATCAAGGATCGGCTCGGCATTCGGCTGCGCCTGGCGCTGGGCAGCGAGACTGGCCTGCGCGCGTTGCTCGCGGCGGCGGGTTGCGTGCAGCAGCCAACTGCCTGGAAAGGCCAGAAGCAAGGCCAGCAGGTTGATCAACTTGGCGGGATGGGCGGTAAACAGCGTCATCAAGTGCAGCGACATCACAGACCTCGAACTAAACCGGTATGGCAGACGCCAGATCGACGACCGCGGCGCGGATTCTACCCAAACCCTAGCGCCCTGCCCCAGCCTTTGCGACAAATAACCCGACAATCGACCGATGGCTGCCCTGTGTCATGGCATCGTCACGTGGATGCTTCACCCTGCGCGCCTCGAAACCCGAATGGAATGCGACATGCTGCACGCGGAAAACCAGGATCGCCTTTATCTCATTACTCCTTACGACGACCAGCAAAGCCTGGTCGGCGGCCTTGCCTTCAACGTGCAGGATCGGCACTGGCTGGTGTACTGCGCACTGGGCGGGCATCAGCATGCGGACCTGCCCGAGACCGATTTGCTGACCGGAGTGAGCGTGCTCGATTTTTATTCGCAGGCTGCCTGAATGAAACTCCCCGTGTAGGAGCTGCCGAAGGCTGCGATCTTTTGATGTTGGTTTTAAGATCAAAAGATCGCAGCCTTCGGCAGCTCCTACAGGGAATCGATCTGCATGAAAAAGCCCGGGGCCATTACTGGCCCCGGGCTTTTTTGCCTCTGCCGAAAAGCTTACTCAGCAAGAACCTGACCCACCGTCGGGTCCTTGAACAGACGCGTCAACGCATCGCTCAACACGTCGCTGACCAGTTTGGTATTGGTCTCCTGATTAGGCGCCATGCCGAAGCGCTGGTCCAGCGAAGCACCGTAGCGCCCGCTGTAGCGGCGGTTGGCGTTCTGCACGTCGGAGCGGAAGGTTGCGCCGATGGTGGCTTCGGTCACGTACATGCCCTCTTTCGGCGACTGGTACTTCAGCTCGGCCAGGGTCACGGTCAGCTGCGGCGCGTTGGGTGCGCTGGTGGTCGGGGTGAAGCCGAGCAGACGCACGGCGGCTTCGGCCTGGGCCTGCAGCTTGGGCAGGATCTGCTCGCGCTGCACAGTGATGGCGCTGGTTTCCGGATACAGACCGCCACGGGTGCCCAGGGTTGGCGACGGACGACCGTCGACCACACGCACCACCACAGGTTGGCCACGACCTACCGCTGGCAGTTGCGTGGTCAGCTTCGGCTCCGGATTCAGTTGTTGCGGGCTGTGGGCGCAGCCGGCCAGGGTCAAACCGGCGACAGTGATCAAACCGAACAACAGGCGTTGCAACATGCTCTTCTCTCCAGAATCAGGCACAAACAGGCCGGCAGTATAGCGGTGGGCCACGGCGCGTAACCAGCGCCGCACAGTGAATACTGAAATGTCAGACAAACCCCGCCCAAAGCGGTTCCTGTCACACATTCTTCATCGTCCATACACCGCCGCGTCACGCCTCGCCGGCATTCTTCACAGCAGTCCTCCTTCAAGGAACTCTGCCATGCGTTATCTGATCTCGCTGTTCGCCCCACGCCCGCTGCACCGCAGCTTTGCCCTGCTCGACCGCAACGGTCATTGCCAGGCCTTCAAGCAGTGCAGCCTGCAACCGATGGGTGACGGCTGGGTGGAAATCGAGGAAATTCGCCTGACCTGGTTGAACCAGCCGCTGCCCGCCAGCGCCCGCGTCGTACCGCGACAAATGCGCGCACGGGGCCAGGTGCAGTTGAGCATCTGACCGGATGCCTAATAAAAGTCATTAAACACGAGCAACTGCGCGCATTTCTTCGCTACAATCTCCCCCCGATTATAAGGACGTCTCCTGATCGGGCCCCGCAACAGCGTCAATGCGCACGCATTGACATCAAAATCGCCCACAGAGAGCCGCCCACACAGATCGAGTGAAGTTGGCGCGCTTGCCTGTTCTTCCGGCAAAAACCCGCTTTTCGCGAATCTGCAGAGCTGTCATTCGCTCGGCCACCGCGTTGTTTTGCCCTAGCGGGCAGGTGCCAGGCCAAGGCAGCCCTTTTTGAGGTTCACGTCTTCAAAAGAGCGTGAAAAAAACGGGTTTTCACAACTTCACAAGAGTGTGGCGAGCAAATGAATAGTTTTGCGTCTGAACATGCACCATTGGCGTCTGAAACAGCCCAACGACACAGGACCGGGTATACCTCGAATACCGGAGCCTGAAGCCTGTCCGCTACGGATTTGGTTGCACGAAAACGGATGTCTCGGCCATAAGTCGAATTGCCAGCCCTGTGTGAAAATGCGTTCATTGAACGCTTGAAACCAGGCCGCACGCATCCGTCGAAGTTGCGAAAAATTGCGAAGATTCGGACATGGCCAACCTGACCACGGATAGCCCGGGCCCACTGACCTGCCCTGGAACGCCTGGCAGCCATGCCGACAATTTGGTGCTGCAGATTTGGGAGACGCGTTAAATGGCGCATAACGAAGCAGTCGACGTAGTTCTGGTAGGGGCCGGCATCATGAGTGCCACCCTGGCCGTACTGCTCAAAGAGCTCGACCCCGCGATCAAGCTGGAAGTCGTCGAGCTGATGGATTCCGGTGCTGCCGAGAGTTCCAACCCATGGAACAACGCCGGTACCGGCCATGCCGGTCTGTGCGAGCTGAACTACACGCCGCAGGCCGCCGACGGCAGCGTCGACATCAAGAAAGCCGTGCACATCAACACTCAGTTCGAGGTGTCGAAGCAGTTCTGGTCGTACCTGACCAAGAAAGGCACGTTCGGCTCGTGCAAATCATTCATCAGCCCGGTGCCGCACCTGAGTTTCGTTCAGGGCGACAGCGGTGTGTCATTCCTCAAGGAACGCTTCAATGTCCTGAGCAGACACCACGCGTTTGCCGACATGGAATACACCGAAGACAAAGGCAAGATGGCCGAGTGGATGCCGCTGATGATGCCGGGCCGTTCGCCCGACGAAGTCCTCGCCGCCACCCGCGTGATGAACGGCACCGACGTCAACTTCGGCGCCCTGACCAATCAGTTGCTCAAGCACCTGACCAGCGCTCCGGATACCCAAGTCAAATACTGCAAGCGCGTGACGGGCCTCAAGCGTAACGGCGCCGGCTGGACCGTCAGCATCAAGGACGTCAACAACGGCAACACACGCGAAGTCGACGCCAAATTCGTCTTCCTCGGCGCCGGTGGCGCGGCGCTGCCGTTGCTGCAGGCTTCAGGCATCGAAGAAAGCAAAGGCTTCGGCGGCTTCCCGATCAGTGGCCAGTGGCTGCGTTGCGATAACCCGGAAGTGGTCAAACAGCACCAGGCCAAGGTCTACAGCCAGGCCGCCGTAGGTTCGCCACCCATGTCGGTGCCGCACCTTGACACCCGCGTGGTCGATGGCAAGAAATCCCTGCTGTTCGGGCCATACGCCGGTTTCACCACCAAGTTCCTCAAGCACGGCTCCTTCATGGACCTGCCGATGTCGGTGCGTGCCGGCAACATCGGGCCGATGCTGGCGGTGGCGAAAAACAACATGGACCTGACCAAGTACCTGGTCAGCGAAGTGATGCAATCGATGGAGCAGCGCCTGGATTCCCTGCGCCGTTTCTACCCGCAGGCAAAAGCCGAAGACTGGCGCCTGGAAGTGGCCGGCCAACGGGTGCAGATCATCAAGAAGGACCCGAAAAAGGGCGGAATTCTGCAGTTCGGTACCGAACTGGTCGCCGCCAAAGACGGCTCTCTCGCCGCCCTGCTCGGCGCATCGCCTGGCGCGTCGGTGACCGTTTCGATCATGCTCGAGCTGATCGAGAAGTGCTTCCCGGGCAAGGCGTCCGGCGAATGGGCGGCCAAACTGGCGGAAATCTTCCCGGCCCGGGAAAAGGTTCTGGAAACCGATGCTGCGCTGTATCGCAAGATCAACACGCAGAACAACATCGCCCTGGAGCTGGTTGAGGAAAGCAGCGAGACGCCAAGCTTCGCTTGATCTCGCTGCATAAAAAACGCCCCGTTCGGGGCGTTTTTTTTGCCTGTGAGAAGCAAAAGATCGCAGCGTTCCGCAGCTCCTACAGGGTGTACATCGATCCCGTGTAGGAGCTGCGGAACGCTGCGATCTTTTGATCTTGCTTTTGATCCTAGCCGCGAGCCTTGTCGATCAGCTCGATGTAGTCGGCGGCATTACGCTGATCCTTGATCAGCTCGACGAAGGTCTTGCCCTGCTCGTCCTTGCCATCGACGTCAAAACCGGCCGCGACGAAGAACCCCAGAAAACGTTCGAAGTCGTCGATGCGCAAACCGCGATAGGCCTTGATCAGTTTGTGCAGCGACGGCGAAGTGGCGTCGACCGGCTCAAAATCGAGGAACAGCTTGATCTGCTCATCGCCGATCTCGTCACCAATCACTTGTTTCTTATCTTTACGCATTGCCGACTCCAGCTTGCAGACATGACACGGGGCGGGCAGTTTACCCCTGCCCGGTCGCCCGGCTCAACGCGGACGAATCGCCCCGGTGTGCAAATCGGCCCAGATGTGGCCGTTGGCGTAACTGAGGAACTGCACATACACCGTGTCGTTGCGCAGCAGATCCATCACCACGCGGTATTGCGCCAGCGGGTAGAACAGCGTCAGGGTTTTGCTCTTGTCGTCGTAGGCCGGCTTTTTCAGGCTTTTGCTTTCGCCGTCGAAACTCACCAATACCTGATTGATGGTTGCGCCTTTGTTCAGCGACTTGCCCTTGAGGCGGATCAACAAGGATGACGTGACCGGAATCGGCTGCTGATTGGATTGGCGTTGCGCACCCACCACCACCGAGTACTCGCTGACTTGCATCAGTTGTTGCTGCTCGGGCTCGGCATCGCGCACGGTCAGATCATCGGGCGGCAGGAATTGACTGTGCATCGGCGCGGCGGACAGCGGCAGGCTGAGGGACAGCAACAGGGCGGCGAGGCTACGGGACAAGAGGCGCATGACGGACTCCGGGGCGGGGCCGAGCACTCTAGCATGGGTGTCGCGGAAGGATCAGCACACACAAAAACAACTGTGGGAGCGGGCTTGCTCGCGAAGGCGGCCTGACATTCAAAATGGATGTCGACTGATACCCCGCTTTCGCGAGCAAGCCCGCTCCCACATTGGATCGGGGCTTGGATTACATGCCTTTAACGGCGTAAATCCCGTTGGCATTGCGCCAGTAGCCTTTGTAGTCCATGCCATAACCGAAGATGTAGCGGTCGATGCACGGCAGGCCGACGAAATCGGCTTTCAGGTCAGGACGTGCCTTGCGGTCGTGGTCCTTGTCGATCAGCACGGCGGTGTGCACTTTGCGTGCGCCGGCGTGTTTGCAGAAGTCGATGATCGCGCCCAAGGTATGACCTTCATCGAGGATGTCGTCGATGATCAGCACGTCGCGGTCGATGAACGAGACTTCCGGCTTGGCTTTCCAGAACAAGTCGCCGCCGCTGGTTTCGTTGCGATAACGGGTCGCGTGCAGGTAGGACGCTTCCAGCGGGAATTGCAGATGCGTCAGCAGTTTGCCGGAGAAGATCAGGCCGCCGTTCATCACGCAGAACACCACCGGATTGCTATCAGCCAGTTGTTCGTTGATTTGTGCACCGACGCGGGCGATGGCCGCCTCGACTTCAGATTCGGTGTACAGGCAGTCAGCCTCTCGCATGATTTGACGGATATGCTCGAGATCAGCGGACATGGCGCTCTCCAGGGGGGCTTCGGATTCGGAAAAGCGGGCAAAGGTACGCATCCGCAACGGCTGAATCAAGCCTTTATGGACTAACGTACTGTATGTCCTATAGGACATCACCCTCGGATAGATTAATCTAGGCCGGTTTTTTTGCCCGCCGCCGGAGTTTTCCATGCCCATTCTCGAGATCCGCCATCCGCTGATCCGCCATAAACTCGGCCTGATGCGCCGCGCTGACATCAGCACCAAGAATTTCCGCGAGCTCGCTCAGGAAGTCGGCGCCCTGTTGACCTATGAAGCTACAAAAGATTTGCCGCTCGAATCCTACGACATTGCCGGCTGGTGCGGCACTGTGTCGGTGGAGAAGATCGCCGGCAAGAAAATCACCGTTGTACCGATCCTGCGTGCCGGCATCGGCATGCTCGAAGGCGTGCTCAGCCTGATTCCGGGTGCCAAGGTTTCTGCTGTGGGCGTTGCCCGCAACGAAGAAACCCTGCAAGCGCACACCTACCTTGAAAAACTGGTACCGGAAATCGACGAACGCCTGGCGATGATCATCGACCCGATGCTCGCCACCGGCAGCTCCATGGTTGCGACCATCGACCTGCTGAAAAAGGCCGGTTGCCGCGACATCCGCGCCATGGTCCTGGTGGCCGCGCCGGAAGGCATTGCTGCCGTAGAACAGGCGCACCCGGATGTGACCATCTATACCGCGTCCATCGATGAACGTCTGAACGAGCACGGCTACATCATCCCTGGGCTTGGCGACGCCGGTGACAAGATCTTCGGCACCAAGCAGAAGGACGCGTAACCATGCAGCAAGAGTTCAACGATCCGCTCTGGCGCACGGTGCTGTCCGGCGCGCAGATGCTGTTCGTGGCTTTCGGCGCGTTGGTGCTGATGCCACTGATCACGGGCCTGGACCCGAACGTGGCACTGTTCACCGCGGGTCTGGGGACGATCCTGTTCCAGATCGTCACCGGGCGGCAGGTGCCGGTCTTCCTGGCGTCGAGCTTCGCCTTCATCACACCGATCATTCTCGCCAAAGGCCAATTCGGCCTTGCCGCGACCATGGGCGGGGTGATGGCGGCCGGTTTCGTCTACACCTTCCTCGGCCTTGCCGTGAAGATCAAAGGCACCGGTTTCATTGACCGATTACTGCCTCCGGTGGTGATCGGTCCGGTGATCATTTCCATCGGCCTGGCCATGGCGCCGATTGCCGCCAACATGGCAATGGGCAAAGCCGGGGACGGCACCGAGCTGATTCATTATCAGACGGCGATGATGATTTCGATGCCGGCGCTGCTGACCACGCTGATCGTGGCGGTGTTCGGCAAAGGCATCTTCCGTCTGGTGCCGATCATCTCCGGCGTGCTGGTCGGTTTTGGTATGGCGTTCTATTTCGGCGTTGTTGATACCGCGAAGATTGCTGCAGCGCCATGGTTTGCGATCCCGCATTTCACTGCGCCGGAGTTCAACTGGCAGGCGATTCTGTTCATCGTTCCGGTGGCGCTGGCTCCGGCCATCGAGCATATCGGTGGTGTGATTGCTGTGGGTAGCGTGACCGGTCGCGATTATCTGAAGAAGCCGGGCCTGCATCGCACCCTGCTCGGTGACGGCATCGCCACCACCGCCGCTGGCCTGTTCGGAGGTCCGCCCAATACCACCTACGCCGAAGTGACCGGCGCGGTGATGCTGACCAAGAACTACAACCCGAAAATCATGACCTGGGCGGCGATCTTTGCCATCAGTCTGGCGTTCATCGGCAAGTTCGGCGCCCTGCTGCAGAGCATTCCGGTGCCGGTGATGGGCGGGATTCTGTGCCTGTTGTTCGGTTCGATTGCGGCGGTGGGCATGAACACCCTGATCCGCCACAAGATCGACCTGGGCGAAGCGCGCAATCTGGTGATTGTTTCGGTGACGCTGGTGTTCGGTATCGGCGGCGTGCTGGTCGGCACCGGCACCGGCCCGGACGACTTCGGCCTCAAAGGCATCGCGCTGTGCGCGGTGGTGGCGATTGCGCTGAACCTGATCCTGCCGGGCAATGATGGCTGGAAGCAGAAGAAGGCGGATGAGCCGCTGATCTAACCCTTGCAGATCTTCAGCGCCTGACAGTCAGCCTTCGCGAGCAAGCCCGCTCCCACATTTAATCGCATTTGAATGTGGGAGCGGGCTTGCTCGCGAAGCTTTTGACTTTCAGAGGGCCAGCGGCGCTCGTTCGCAGAGGGTCGCCAAGGCCTTGGCCCATTGCGCGTCGTCGTTCAGACACGGCACCAGCACCAACTCCTCGCCCCCCGCTTCGCGGAACTGTTCCTCGCCGCGATCGCCAATCTCTTCCAGCGTCTCGATGCAATCGGCGACGAACGCCGGGCACATCACCAGAATCTTTTTCACCCCGCTTTTTGCCAGCTCATCCAGCCGCGCTTCGGTGTACGGCTCGATCCACTTCGCCCGGCCCAGGCGTGACTGAAACGACACCGACCATTTGCCGTCCGGCAAGCCCATGGTCTTGGCGAAGGCGGCGGCGGTACGGAAACACTGCGCGCGATAGCAAGTCGCCAACACCGCCGGCGAGGCGGTCTGGCAGCAATCGGCGCCCTTGAGGCAGTGCTTGCCGCTCGGATCGAGCTTGGTCAGGTGCCGCTCCGGCAAGCCGTGAAAGCTCAGCAGCAAATGGTCGTAATCCTGCTGCAGATGAGGGCGCGCGCTGGCGGCCAGTGCTTCGATGTATTCCGGCTGATCGTAGAACGGTTGCAGGATCGACAACTGCACGTCGAGTTTCTTCTCGCGCAATACGCGCCGCGCTTCTTCGATCACAGTGGTAGTGGTGCTGTCGGCAAACTGCGGATACAGCGGCGCCAAAGTGATCTTCTTGTGCCCGGCTTTCACCAGCCGCAGCAGACAGGTTTCGATCGACGGCTCGCCGTAACGCATCGCCAGATCCACCGGGCCGTGTTTCCACGTCCGGGTCATCTGTTCCTGCAGCCGGCGGCTGAGCACCACCAGCGGCGAGCCCTCCTCCCACCAGATCGAGGCGTAGGCATGCGCCGATTGCTCGGGGCGCTTGATCAGGATCAACGACACCAGCAGCCGCCGCAGCGGCCATGGCAGGTCGATCACGTACGGGTCCATCAGAAATTGATTGAGGTAGCTGCGCACATCGGCCACCGAGGTGGAGGCCGGAGAGCCCAGGTTGACCAGAAGCAAAGCGTGATCGGTCATGCAACGTCCTATTTCAGAGGCGGCTGGAGAGATCATCCAGAGCCGCGCGTAAATCCGTAAAGCGGAAAGCGAACCCCGCTTCCAGCAAGCGTGCCGGCGTGGCGCGCTGGCCGCCGAGCAGTAACAGTGACAGCTCGCCGAGCATGACTTTCAGCGCCAGGGTCGGCATCGGCATGAACGCCGGGCGGTGCAACACACTACCCAGCGTCTTGGCAAATTCGCGGTTGCGCACAGGTTTGGGCGCGCAGGCATTATATGGACCGCTCGCCTGATTGCGGTGTAGAAGAAAATCAATCAGGGCGATTTGATCGTCGATGTGAATCCATGGCATCCACTGCCGGCCATTGCCCAAAGGCCCGCCCAGCCCGAGCTTGAACGGCAGCAACAGCCGCGACAAAAAGCCGCCCTCGGCTGACAGCACCAGACCGGTTCGCACCAGCACCACGCGGATGCCGAGGTTCTCGGCACGCAGCGCGGTCTCTTCCCAGGCGATGCACAACTGACTGGCGAAGTCGTCGATGCCGGGCGGCGATTCTTCAGTCAGCTCGCGCTCGCCACCGTCGCCGTACCAGCCGATCGCCGAGCCGGAAATCAACAGCGACGGTTTCTGCGCACGAGTTTCCAGCCACGCCAGCAGCGTTTCCGTCAGCGTGATGCGACTGCTCCACAGCAACGCCTTGCGCCGATGGGTCCAGGGGCGATCGGCAATCGGCGCGCCGGCAAGATTGATGATCGCATCCAGCGGCTCTTCGCCGAGGTCTTCCAGGCGCGCAATCCCGCGCACTTGGGCGCCGCAGATCTGCGCGACTTTTTCTGCGCGGCGACTCCACACCGTCAGGCGATGGCCCTGTTGCAGCCAGTGCCGGCAGAGCTGACGTCCGATCAAACCAGTACCGCCGGTCAGCAATATGTGCATGACATCTTCCTCGCGTGGCATTTAACCCGGATCACTAGTCTATTTTTATAAACAGGGATCTTTTCCTTCGGGCGGGCTCTATTGTTTAACCATAGGCCAAGCTAACGAAACGAGAATGGCAGAAGTTATACCAAAAAACATAATTGTACAGGTTTCATCGACGGCGTAGTCTGTACAGAAAGGTAAACGAGGCCCCTATGACTGTACCTATCGCAATCATCGGCACCGGCATCGCCGGGCTCTCCGCCGCCCAGGCTCTGACAGAGACCGGGCATACCGTTCAACTGTTCGATAAAAGCCGTGGCAGCGGCGGGCGCATGTCGAGCAAGCGCAGCGACGCTGGCTCGCTGGACATGGGCGCTCAATACTTTACCGCGCGCGACCGGCGCTTCGTCACCGAGGTGCAGCGCTGGCAGAGCCAGGGCTGGGCCGCCGAGTGGACGCCGCAGCTGTACACCTTCCAGGGCGGGCAACTGAACATGTCGCCGGACGAGCAGACCCGCTGGGTCGGCACGCCGCGCATGAGCGCCATCACCCGTGGCCTGCTCGATGGCCTGGACGTGCAGTTTGCCTGCCGCATCACCGAGGTCTACCGGGGTGAAGAACACTGGCACTTGCAGGACGCCGACGGCGGGACACACGGCCCCTTCAGCCATGTGGTGATCGCCACGCCGGCACCGCAAGCCACCGCGCTGCTCGCCGCCGCGCCGAAACTCGCCGGCGTCGCTGCCGGGGTGAAAATGGAGCCGACCTGGGCCGTCGCCCTTGCCTTCGAAACCCCACTCGACACGCCGATCGAAGGTTGCTTTGTGCAGGACAGCCCGCTCGACTGGCTGGCGCGCAACCGCAGCAAACCCGGGCGCGAGACCACGCTCGACACGTGGGTGCTGCATGCAACCAGCGCCTGGAGCCGGCAGCACATCGACCTGCCCAAGGAAGCAGTGATCGAGCATCTGCACGGTGCGTTCGCCGAGCTGCTGCACAGCGCCATGCCTGCGCCCACCTTCAGCCTGGCCCACCGCTGGCTCTACGCCCGCCCTGCCACTGGCCATGAATGGACGACGCTGGCGGACGTCGATCTGGGCCTTTACGCGTGCGGCGACTGGTGCCTGTCCGGCCGAGTTGAAGGCGCCTGGCTCAGCGGGCAGGAGGCTGCACGTCGCTTGCACGAACACCTGCAATGAATCGCATCAATCCGCGCAAATTGCTGCTGTCGAAGTGGACAGCAGCCCACCCGCAAAACCGCGAAAAACATTTTCTGGTAACCGAACTGATCCGCGACGAGGAAGGTACGGTGCAGGAGGTCGAGTTGCAGGCGGTACTCACCCAGCGCAGCGAGCGGCTGGATTGGCAAGTGCTCAAAGATAGCGAGCACTGGTTACTCGGCTGGAAGTAGATTTCTGTCCAAAGATTAGGCGCCGCACAAAAAACTTATACAAATCATTTGACTTGTACATCCATCGATCTATGCTGAGGAAAAGTTGTACAGAGATAACTCTCTGTACAGGTATAGATTCGAGGTGCTCATGTCTACTGCTTCCCTGTCCAAGCCGAAGATCGCCATCAGCGCCTGCCTGTTGGGCGAAGAAGTGCGCTACAACGGTGGGCACAAGGAATCGCGGCTATGCAGCCGTACCCTCGCGGAATATTTTGACTTCGTCCCGCTCTGCCCTGAGGTCGCCATCGGCATGGGCATTCCGCGCGAGCCGATTCGGCTGGTAGGCGACCCGCAGCAACCCGAGGCCGTCGGCACCGTCGACCGCACCATCAATGTCACCAGGCCACTGGCCGAGTACGGTGAGAAAATGGCCGGCGAGCAGCAGGATCTTTCCGGCTACATTTTCATGCAGCAATCGCCCTCCTGCGGGCTGGAACGGGTCAAGGTCTATCACGCCAACGGCGCCCCGGTGAACGGTGGCGGGCGTGGCATCTATGCGCAGGCATTCTGTGCCCAACATCCTGACTTGCCGGTGGAAGAAGCCGGGCGCCTCAACGATCCGGTGCTGCGGGAAAACTTCATTACCCGCGTGCTCGCCTACAGCGCCTGGCAGCAAGTGCTCGCTAAGGGCCTGAGCCGCCGCGCCCTTACCGAATTCCACTCGCGCTACAAATACCTGCTGATGGCGCACAACCCGCTGCAATACAAAACCCTGGGCAAACTGCTCGGCAACATGGCCGACAGCGATCCTGCCGAACTTGGTCCGCGCTACTTCAGCGAACTGATGGCCGCACTGAAGAAATGCGCCACCCGCGGCACCCATTGCAACGTGCTGCTGCACCTCAGCGGATATTTGAAACAATCGCTGAGTGCCGAAGACAAACAGGAAATGCAGCAAGTCATCGGGCAGTACCGCCAAGGCATCGTGCCGCTGGTGGTGCCGTTGACGCTGCTCAAACACCACTTCCGACTCCATCCGGACCCGTACATCGCGCAGCAGGTTTACCTGCAGCCGCATCCGGAAAACCTCAGTCTGCGAAACGCGATCTAATGAACGATAAAACCGACAGCAGCGCCCGGGAAGACCTCGGCGCCGACTTCAAGAAAGCCCTCGACGAAGGCTGGTTGCCGATCCGCGAAGTCGCGCGGCAGACCGGCGTCAACGCCATCACCCTGCGCGCATGGGAACGTCGCTACGGGTTGGTGGTGCCCCAGCGCACGCCCAAGGGCCATCGACTGTATAGCGCTGAACATGTGCAGCGGATCATGGCCATCCTTACCTGGCTCAATCGTGGCGTGGCGGTCAGCCAGGTCAAGCCGCTGCTCGACGCGCCGCAGGCCTTCACCGAAACCGTGGAAAACGATTGGCAGCGTCTGCGTCAGACCTTGCTGTCGGCGGTGACCGCGCTGAATGAGCGCACGCTGGACGACAGCGTCAATCAGGCCATCGCTCTCTACCCGCCACGGACCTTGTGCGAGCAGTTGCTGATGCCGCTGCTGGCCGAGCTCGAACAGCGTTGGCAGGGGCAGTTCGGCGCGCAGATGGAGCGGACGTTTTTTTTCTCCTGGCTGCGCAGCAAGTTCGGTGCACGCATCTACCACAACAACCGCCAACTGCATTCGGCGCCGCTGCTGTTGATCAATCATTCCGACCTGCCGCTGGAGCCGCATCTGTGGCTATGCGCGTGGCTGATCAGCAGCGCCGATTGCCCGGTGCAAGTGTTCGACTGGCCGCTGCCGGTCGGCGAGCTGGCGCTGACTGTCGAGCATCTGCAAGCCCGTGGCGTGCTGCTGTATTCGAGCAAAGCCATGCAACTGGCGCAGCTGCCCAAGCTGTTGGCGAACGTCAATTGCCCGACGTTGATTGCTGGCCCCACGGTGCACATCCACCACAGCGAGCTGTCGGCACGCACCTCTCAAACCGCCGATCTGTTCCTGGCTGAAGATCCGCTTGCGGCACACCAGGCGCTGCTCGAGCGCGGATTGATCTGATGATGGGTTTAATCACATGCAACTGATCTGGCTGCGCAGCGACTTGCGCCAACATGACAACACTGCCCTCGCGGCCGCCGCAGCGCGCGGCCCGACCGTGGCGGTGTATATGTTGAGTCCGCAGCAGTGGCTGGAACACGACGATGCGCCGTGCAAAGTGGATTTCTGGCTGCGCAACTTGCGCGAATTGAGGCAAAGCCTCGGCGCGCTGAACATTCCACTGTTGATTCGCAGCGCGCCGCACTGGGATCAGGCGCCGGCAGAATTGCTCAAGCTGTGCCGGCAATTGAAGATCGAGGCGGTGCACGTCAATGAGGAATACGGCGTCCACGAAAGCCGCCGCGATGAAGCTGTGGCCGAAACGTTGCAGGCCGAGGGCATCGAATTCCACAGTTACCTGGACCAGTTGCTGTTCAAACCCGGGACGGTGCTAACCAAGACCGGCACTTATTTCCAGGTGTTCAGTCAGTTCCGCAAGGTCTGCTACGAACGCCTGCACCGCTCGATACCGGCATTGATCAAAGCACCGGGCAAACAGGCCGCGCTGGATATCGAAAGTGACGCAATTCCCGAGGCGGTCAAAGGCTTCGCTACGCCGAGCGAATCCCTGCGCAGCATGTGGCCTGCGGGTGAGCAAGAGGCGCGGCGTCGCCTCGATACCTTCACCGACGCGCAGATCGACTACTACCGCAGCGAGCGCGACTTTCCGGCCAAACCCGGCACCAGCCAACTGTCGGCGTACCTCGCCGCCGGGGTGATCTCGCCACGCCAATGCCTGCACGCCGCGCTGCAAAGCAATCAGGGCGAATTCGAAAGCGGCAAGGTCGGCGCGGTGACCTGGATCAACGAGTTGCTGTGGCGCGAATTCTACAAACACATTCTGGTCGGCTATCCACGCGTCTCGCGGCATCGCGCCTTCCGCCCGGAAACCGAAGCGCTGGCCTGGCGCGATGCGCCGGAGGAACTCAAGGCCTGGCAAGAGGCACGCACCGGTCTGCCGATCATCGACGCGGCGATGCGCCAATTGCTCGAAACCGGTTGGATGCACAATCGCTTGCGCATGGTCGTGGCGATGTTCCTGACCAAAAACCTGCTGATCGACTGGCGCGAGGGCGAACGCTTTTTCATGCGCCACCTGATCGACGGCGACCTGGCGGCCAACAACGGTGGCTGGCAGTGGAGCTCATCGACCGGCACCGACTCGGCGCCGTACTTCCGTATTTTCAACCCGCTGAGCCAGTCGGAAAAATTCGACGCCGAGGGTGTGTTCATCAAGCACTGGTTACCGGAACTGGCCGGCCTCAACAAGAAAGAAGTACACAATCCGGCGAGCGCCGGTGGACTGTTCGGTGGGGCGGATTATCCGGCGCCGATCGTCAACCTCAGCGCCTCACGCGAGCGAGCGCTGACGGCGTTCAAGAACCTGCCGTCGCGCCAGCCTGTCGGCGGCAGCGATGAGTGAATTCCTGCGCAGCTTCGCCCGCGAATTTGCCGGGTTGAACAAAGACAACCTCCATCGCCTCGGCGAGTTGTACAGCGACGATATTCATTTCACCGATCCGCTGCATGAAGTTCAGGGCCTGGCGCAACTGCGCGATTACTTCAATGAGCTGTACGCCAACGTCAGCGATCTGCGTTTCGATTTTCATGGTTTCGATCAGATCGGCGAAGGCGAAGGCTACCTGCGCTGGGTCATGAGTTACCGCCATCCGCGCCTGGCCAAGGGTCGGGAAATCCGCGTCAGCGGGTGCTCGCACCTGCTATGGCGCGACAAGGTTTATCGCCATCGGGATTATTTCGATGCCGGGGCGCTGCTGTATGAGCACTTGCCAATATTGGGCCGGGTGATTGCCTGGCTGAAAAGGAGAATGGGATGAGTCGTACACCTCCACGCCGGTATTGGTTGACCGGGGCCAGCAGCGGCATCGGTGCAGCATTGTGTGAACACATTCTGAAAAGCGGCGCGCATCTGGCGGTCAGCTCGCGCTCGGCCGCGCCGCTGAAAGTCTTGTCCCAGCGTTATCCGGGACAGGTGCTGGTAGTGCCCGGCGACCTGACCAACAGTCAGACCGTGCGTGAAATCGGTGAGCAGATCACCGAGGCCTGGGGCTCGCTGGACAGTGTGATTCTCAACGCCGGCACCTGTGAATATGTCGACGCGCGTCAGTTTGATGCGTCGATCATCGAGCACGTGGTGCGCACCAATCTGTTCGCCAGCAGCTACTGCATCGAAGCCGCTCTGCCGCTGTTGCGCAAGGGCACCGCGCCGCATCTGGTCGGCATGGCCAGCTCGGTGACTTACCTGCCGCTGCCACGGGCCGAAGCCTATGGTGCATCGAAGGCCGGGCTGCGTTACCTGTTCGAATCGCTGCGTATCGATCTGGCGGACGAAGGCATTGAAGTGACGATCATCAGCCCGGGTTTTGTCGAAACGCCGCTGACCGAGAAGAACGATTTCCCGATGCCGCTGAGCTGGCCTGTGGATAAAGCCGCGCGGCACATCTACGCCAAACTCAAGGATCGTCCGCTGGAAATCGCTTTCCCGGCGCTGTTCATGGCCGCGCTGTGGCCGCTGTCGAAACTGCCGGCCCGCGCGCAACTGGCGATCGGCAAACGCATGGTGCGCAAAGACCCTCCGCAGCAGGACCCGATATGAAAATCGCCGTGATTGGCAGCGGTATCGCCGGCCTGACCTGCGCCTACCTGCTGAACCGCCGCCACGACATCACCGTCTTCGAGGCGAGTGACTGGATCGGCGGGCATACCCACACCGTGCCGGTCACCGTGACCGGGCAATCGTTCGCCATCGACACCGGTTTCATCGTGTTCAACGACTGGACGTACCCGAACTTCATTCGCTTGCTCAACCAGCTCGGCGTGGCGTTCAAGCCGACCGAAATGAGCTTTTCGGTAACCGACCCGGACACCGGCGTCGAGTACAACGGCAATAACCTCAACAGCCTGTTCGCCCAGCGCAGTAATCTGTTGTCGCCGGGGTTCTGGGGCATGCTGCGCGACATTCTGCGCTTCAACAAAGAAGCCCAGCGCGACCTGCTGGAACTGCGCATCGCCGCCGACACCACCCTCGACGATTACCTCAAGGCTGGCGGCTACGGCGAGCGCTTTATCCTGCATTACATCGTGCCGATGGGCGCGGCGATCTGGTCGATGCCGATGGCCGAAATGCTCAATTTCCCGCTGCAGTTTTTCCTGCGCTTTTTCAAGAATCATGGCCTGCTGTCGGTCAGTGATCGGCCGCAGTGGCAGGTTATTGATGGCGGTTCAAGTGCCTACGTCGCGCCGCTGACCGCGTCATTCAGCGAGAGGATTCGCCTGAACTGCCCGGTCAAAAGCGTCGAGCGCAACCAGCACGGCGTGATTATCCACAGCCCGGCCGGCCTCGAACATTTCGACAAGGTCGTGTTCGCCTGTCACAGCGATCAGGCTCTGAAGTTACTGGCCAACCCGAGCGACGCCGAGCGTTCGATCCTCGGCGCCCTGCTCTACGCCGACAACGACGTGGTGCTGCACACCGACACGCGCCTGCTGCCAACGCGCAAACTCGCCTGGGCCAGTTGGAACTATCGCCTCGGCGGCGCCGGCCATACCCGCGCGGCAGTCACCTACAACATGAATATCCTGCAGGGCATCGAAAGCGAAACGACGTTCTGCGTCAGCCTCAACCAGACCGCCGGCATCAGCCCGGACAAAGTGCTGGCCCGCTATACCTACGCTCACCCGCAATACACCCTGGACGCCGCAGCAGCGCAAAACCGTTGGGGCGAACTCGACGGTGAGCAGCACACCCATTATTGCGGCGCCTACTGGGCCAACGGTTTTCATGAGGATGGCGTGGTCAGCGGTTTACGCGTCGCCGCTGCATTCGGTGAAACCCTGTGAACAGCGCCCTCTACAGCGGCCTCATCGGCCATCGACGTTTTGCGCCGCGCCGCCATGAATTCCGCTATCGCATTGGCCTGCTCTATCTCGATCTGAGCGAACAGGACGCCGTGCTGGCCCTGTCGCCATTAGCGGGGCGCAGCCGTTTTGCGCCGTTCTCGTTTCGCGAAACCGATTACCTGAAAGCCTTCACCGGCCAGGGCATGCGCCTGATCGACGCCGCGCGCCAACAGGTCGGCGCGGCCATTGGTCATGAGCCACAAGGCGCGGTGTGCCTGCTGACTCAGCCGCGCAGTTGGGGGCTGTCGTTCAATCCGGTGAGCTTCTTCTATTGCCACGAAGCCGACGGGCAACTGGCGGCGATCGTTTGTGAAGTGACCAATACGCCGTGGCGCGAGCGTTATCACTATGTGCTGCCGGCGCAGGCGCCGACCAGTCTGCAGGATTTTCATCAGCATTTTGCCGTGGCCAAGGCATTTCACGTCTCGCCGTTTCTGCCCCGCGACCTCGAATACCGCATGAGCTTCAGCCCGGCCGCGCAGACCCTTGGCGTGCACATGGCCGACTGGCAAGGCAGCGCCAAACTGTTCGACGCCACGCTCAATCTGCGCCGCGAATCCCTCGATCGTCGCAGCCTGCACCGCTATCTGCGGCGCTTCCCGTGGATGACTGCAAAAACCGCTTTGGCGATCTACTGGCAAGCGCTGCGACTGCTGTGCAAGCGCGCGCCGATTTTCGCTTATCAGGCTGCCGACGGCAGCTTTCAAACCGCCACTGTGCCTCCGAAGGAGCCGCACCATGAAATCCTCTAGCCTGCCGCTCAGTCGCTTGAGCACCAACGGTTTGACCGGCTCGCTGCTGCGCCGTGGCGTGTTACGCCAATTGGCCAAGCTCAAACACGGACAATTGATGGTCGTCGAGAATGGCGAACACATGCTCTTCGGCACCCCGGGCAGCGCCCTGCTCGGCGAAGTCCATGTGCTTGATCCGGCGCTGTGGGGCATGGTCGCCAGCAACGGCTCGATCGGCGCGGGCGAAGCATTCATCCACGGCTATTGGAGTTCGCCGGACCTGACGGCTGTGGTGCGCGTGTTCGTCAGCAATCTGGATGTGCTCGATGCCATGGAGGGCGGCCTGGCGCGTCTCGGCCGGCCGTTCGTGCAAGGCCTGCACTGGCTCAACCGCAACACGCGCAAGGGCTCGCAGAAAAATATTTCGGCGCATTACGACCTCGGCAATGAACTGTTCGAACAGTTTCTCGACCCGACCATGATGTATTCCGCCGCCCAGTTCCTCTCTCCAAGCGACACGCTGGAACAGGCGCAACTGAACAAACTCGAGCGCATCTGTCAGAAACTCGCGCTCAAGCCCAGCGATCACCTGCTGGAAATCGGCACCGGTTGGGGCAGCATGGCGCTCTACGCAGCGCAGCATTACGGCTGCCGCGTGACCACCACGACCCTGTCGAAAGAGCAGTTCGCGTTCACCGCCAAGCGCATCGAACAACTCGGCCTGCAGGATCGCGTCACCCTGCTGCTCAAGGACTATCGCGACCTCAGCGGCGAGTACGACAAACTGGTGTCGATCGAGATGATCGAAGCGGTCGGCCATCGGTTCCTGCCGACCTATTTCAAGCAATGCGCGCAGTTGCTCAAGAGCAATGGCCTGATGCTGCTCCAGGCGATCACCATTCGCGAGCAACGCTACGAACAGGCCAAGCGCAGCGTCGACTTTATCCAGCGCTACATTTTCCCCGGAGGCGCGCTGCCCTCGGTGCACAAGATGCTCGATGTGGTCAGCCGCGAGACCGACATGAACCTGCTGCACATGGAAGATTTCGGCCTGCACTACGCCAAGACACTGCGCCTGTGGCACGAGAACTTTCGCCTCGCCCACGGTCGCTTGAGTGAACTGGGCTACGACGATTATTTCCTGCGGCTGTGGGAATTTTATCTGTGTTACTGCGAAGGCGGATTCCTCGAGCGCACCATCGGCACCGCGCAATTGCTGCTGGCCAAACCGGCGGCGATGACCGCGCCGCTACTCGGTCGCTTCGATGCGTGAGCGAATCGCCAATGCCGTGCTGTTTCAGCTCGGCTGGCTGGCTTGCGTGCTCGGCGGCAACAGCTTTTGGCTAACGCTGGCACTGGCCGCGCTGGTGATTCATCTGCGCTGGATCAGCAGTTGGGCGGCGGAAGGTCGTTTGATTTTGTGCTTGGTGATTGTCGGCACGACGGTCGACAGCGTTTTGCGTTACCTCGGCGTGTTCCGCTTTGAAGAGGCGGCGCCGTTGATTCCGTTGTGGCTGATGCTGCTCTGGGCGCTGCTCGCCACTACATTGCGCCACTGCCTGGCCTGGAGCGCACGGCCGTGGTGGCTGGCCAGCGGACTTGGCGCGGTGGGCGGCGCGTTGTCGTACTACGGCGGCGGGCAACTGGCCGGCGTGCAATTTCCCTACGGCGAAATGCAGACGCTGATCGTGATCGGCGTGCTCTGGGCGGGGCTGTTTCCGCTGTTGCACTTGATGGCGCGACGTCTGGCGCCATGAGCGTCCGTCAGCGCTCTCACACCCACAGCGATCACTGCCTTACACTGCGGCCATGAAAACCATCCCCCACACCCAAATTGCCGAACCGGCAGTCACCTGTTCGACCTGCGCGGCGTGCTGCTGCCAACTCGAAGTCATGCTGATCACCGACACCGGCGTGCCTGATCGCTTTATCGATACCGATGAATGGGGCGGCGAAGTGATGCTGCGTCTGGACGACGGCTGGTGCGCCGCGCTGGATCGCGACAGCATGATGTGCACGATTTATGAACGTCGCCCGCTGATCTGCCGCGAGTTCGAAATGGGCGCGCCGGAGTGCATCGAGGAGCGCCGGGGCATATCTACCGTCTACCGCTGATTTTCGAACACCACAAAAAACAACTGTGGGAGCGGGCTTGCTCGCGAATGCGGTGGGTCAGCGCCTTATGTGCTAACTGATACACCGCATTCGCGAGCAAGCCCGCTCCCACAATGGGATTGCGCGTAGCGACTGATTACAGCGGCATTGTGTAATGCAGCGCGTAGCTTTCTACACCATCGTTGTCGCTGGACAGGCCGGCGTTGGAATAGTGCGTGGCGCGGATGCCGACTTCGTGGCCGCCGTTGAAGCGCAGGCCGAAACCGATGCGGTCTTCAAACTGGAAGGAGCCGCCCAGCTTGTTGCTTTCGTATTCGGTGTTGGAGAAAAACGCCGCGCCGATACCCGCTTCAACGTACGGTTTGACCGACTGGCCGGCAAACTCGTAAACAAATACAGGCGAGAACGATACGCTGTTGTTGCTGGAAGTCTTGTCACCTTCCCAATACGTGTAGGCACCGCTCCAGTAGCCGGTCAGGCGACCCACGTCACTCTGCAGCCAGCTCTTGTCCCAGTCGAAATTCATGCCCAAGCGATACGTCATAGTCGAATCGCTGGTACCGCCTACAGCGAATTCAACGCCAGCGGCTTGTGCAGAAATGCTTTGCCCCATTAGTGCGGCCGCAATCGCGGCCAAGCAGAATAGTCGCTTCACTTTGAAACTTCCTTTTCCGGAACGATCGTTTGGTTTTAGTTGCTGCTGTCGCTATAGAAATCTGCGCTTGGTCAGAAGTTCAGCTTATTTCGAGTTATTTCACATTTTTTTTACAAGTCGAAGTTTTGCACATTCGACGGAATTTGGCCCAGCAAGGGTAGGATTTTTCTGAGCGATTGCGGATCGCCGCTGGTCCAGAACTTCACAGGCAGGTTCATACCTTGCGCCAGCAGATCACGTTCGGCGAGCAGCCGATGCAGCTGCCGGGCCACGGCGGCTCCGGTATCGATCAGGCTGACATCATCGGCGATCATCGATCTTAGAAGCGGCTTGAGGAAAGGATAATGTGTGCAACCCAGGATGATCGTATCGCAGCCGTGGGCCAGTAGAGGCGTGACGTAACCCTGCAATAAAGTCCGCAGCTCGGGGCTGTGCAGGTCGCCACTTTCAATCAGCTCGACCAGTCCCGGGCAGGGCTGGGTAATGACTTTTACGTCTGCGGCAAAACGATCCAGCAACGCGGCAAACTTTGCGCTCTGCAACGTGCCGGTCGTGGCCAGGACGCCAACCACGCCGCTTCGCGTGGCCGCTGCGGCCGGTTTGACCGCCGGTTCCATGCCGACAATCGGCCAGTCGGGAAAGTCGCGACGCAGATCGGCCACACCAGCCACGGTCGCGGTATTGCACGCCAGCACCAAAGCCTTGGCACCCTGCTCACGAAAAAACCCGGCCATCACGCTGCAACGCTGGCGGATGAATTCCGGGGTTTTCTCGCCGTAAGGAATGTGGCCGCAATCGGCGACGTAGAGCAGCGATTCGTGGGGCAACAAGCGCTGAATTTCAGCGAGAACCGACAAGCCGCCGACCCCGGAATCGAACACGCCAATCGGCGCTTCACGCATGGCGCGCGCCACACACGCTGCAGCCCGGATCGCGCTTGACCCGCAGCTCACGGAAGCGCGAACCCAAGGCGTCGATCAGCAATAGACGCCCCACCAGCGGTTCGCCAAAGCCGACCAGCACTTTCAGAGCCTCCAGTGCCTGCAGGCTGCCGACCAGCCCGACCAGCGGCCCGACCACGCCGGCCTCGCTGCAGGTCAGTTCGGCTTCGCTGCCGTGTCCGTACAGGCAGTGGTAGCAAGGGCTTTCGGCACGCCGTGGATCGAACACCGACAACTGCCCTTCCAGACGAATCGCCGCGCCACTGACCAGTGGCTTGCACGCGGCAACACAAGCGGCGTTTACCGCCTCGCGCGTGGAAAAGTTGTCCGAACAATCGAGCACCAGATCCACCGCCGCCACCGCTGCGGCGAGGGAACCCTCGTCCAGCGCCTGGCGATGGGCGACCAGTTGAATCTCGGGATTGATCGCGCCCAGGCGCTTGAGCGCCGAGTCGACCTTGGACATGCCGACACTGTCGGTGTCGTGAATGATCTGCCGTTGCAGGTTGGTCAGATCGACCGTGTCGAAATCCGCCAGATGCAATTCGCCGACACCCGCCGCCGCCAGATACAACGCCACCGGCGCGCCGAGCCCGCCGAGGCCGACGATCAGCACGCGGCTGGCCTTGAGCTTCAGTTGCCCATCGATGTCGATGTGTTGCAGCAGAATCTGCCGGCTGTAGCGCAGCAATTCCTGATCGTTCAGCACGGCAGACGCCCCAGACTGATGCGTTGATGGCCGCCCAGATCGGTGCGGCTGTGGACCTTTTCAAAGCCACGGGTGAGCAGCAGATCACGCACGGCTTCGGCCTGATCATAGCCATGTTCGAGCATCAGCCAGCCACCAGCCTCCAGATGACCCGGAGCTTGCGTAACAATCAGACGCAGATCATCGAGGCCGTCTTCACCGGCAACCAAAGCACTGGCCGGCTCGAAACGCACATCGCCCTCGACCAGATGCGGATCGGCGGCGGCAATGTACGGCGGGTTGCTGATGATCAGATGGAAGCGCTGGCCTTCAAGAGCGCTGAACCAATGGCTGCTCAGCACAACGGCGTTGTTCAGGTGCAGACGCTGGCGATTGCGTTCGGCCAGGGCCACGGCTTCGAGGACACGATCCACGGCGGTGACTTTCCACGCCGGGCGTTCGCTGGCCAGGGCCAGAGCAATCGCGCCGCTGCCGGTGCCCAGATCGAGAACCCTGGCCGGGGTGGCCGGCAGCAGTTCCAGCGCTGCTTCCACCAGCAATTCGGTGTCGGGCCGCGGGATCAGCGTGTGTGGCGCGACTTCCAGATCGAGTTTCCAGAAGCCCTGCTGGCCGAGAATATAAGCCACCGGTTCACCGCTACGTCGCCGTTGCAAATACTCGGCAAAGGTCAGCGCGGCTTCGCTCGGGACGATGCGCTCGGGCCAGGTGTGCAAAAAACTGCGCGATTTGCCCAGCGCCGCAGCGAGAAGCAATTCGGCGTCCAGACGCGCTGTCGGCGAATCCGGCAATTGAGCTGCGCGCAACAGGCTCGCGATGATGGTCATTTATTCACCTATCGCTGCGAGTTGGTCAGCCTGGTACTCGGCCAGCAAAGGCTCGATCACGGCGTCGACGCCACCGGCAAGAATTTCGTCGAGCGAATACAGCGTCAGGTTGATGCGATGGTCGGTGACCCGGCCCTGAGCGTAGTTGTAGGTGCGGATGCGCTCGGAGCGATCGCCGGAACCGACCAGCAACTTGCGCTCACTGGCAATCGCGTTGGCTGCCGCTGCGTTCTGCTGATCGTTGAGCTTGGCCGACAGCCACGCCATCGCCCGGGCACGGTTCTTGTGCTGGGAACGCTCTTCCTGACACTCGACGACGGTGCCGGTCGGTATGTGGGTGATGCGGATCGCCGAGTCGGTGGTGTTGACGTGCTGACCACCGGCGCCGGAGGAACGGTAAGTGTCGATGCGCAAATCCGCCGGGTTAATCTCGATGGCTTCGCGCTCGTCCGGCTCGGGCAACACCGCCACGGTGCAGGCCGACGTGTGAATCCGGCCTTGGGATTCGGTAGCGGGTACACGCTGGACGCGGTGTGCACCGGACTCGAATTTCAGCTTGCCGTAAACGTTGTCACCTTCAATGCGCGCGATGACTTCTTTATAGCCACCGTGTTCGCCCTCGTTTTCCGAGAGGATTTCGACGCGCCAGCCACGCCGCTCGGCGTAACGCGAGTACATGCGAAACAGATCGCCGGAGAAGATCGCCGCCTCGTCGCCACCGGTGCCGGCGCGGATTTCGAGGAAGACGTTGCGCCCGTCGTTCGGATCTTTAGGCAGCAGCATGCGCTGCAGATCGGATTCCAGCGTGACCAGCAACTCCTTGGCTTCGCGGACTTCTTCCACGGCCATTTCGCGCATGTCCGGGTCGTTGTCCTTGAGCAGCGCCTGCGCGCCTTCAAGATCGCTTTGTACGCCGAGCAGTTTTTTATAGGCGGCCACTACCGGCTCGAGCTCGGCGTATTCCTTGGAATAAGCGCGGAATTTGGCCTGATCGGCAATGACCTCGCCGTCGCCGAGCAGCGCGGTCAGTTCCTCGAAACGGTCCTGGAGAATGTCCAGCTTGTTGAGCAGTGACGCTTTCATTGCGGTTTTTTATCCGAAAAACTATCCGGTGAGCCCTCAAGGGCAAAGAGTTCCTGGGCCATGGCCAGCGCATCGAGGCGGCCTTCGGCAGACAGCTTTTTCAACTGCACGCTGGGCGCATGCAAGAGTTTGTTGGTCAGGCCCCGGGCCAATTGCCCGAGCACGTCTTCGGCGTTGCCGCCGTTGGCCAGCAGCCGCAGGGCCTTCTGCAATTCCTCGTCACGCAAACGTTCGCTCTGTTGACGATAGGCCTTGAGCACATCCACCGCCGCCAGTTCGCGCAGGCGCACCATGAAATCGTCGGCGCCGACCGAGACCATTTCTTCCGCCGCTTGCGCTGCGCCCTGGCGGCTCTTGAGGTTCTCGGCGACCACTTCGTGTAGATCGTCGACGCTATACAGGTAAACGTCGTCGAGTTCGCCGACTTCCGGTTCGATATCCCGCGGTACAGCGATGTCGACCATGAAGATCGGCTTGTGCTTGCGCAGCTTCAGCGCACTTTCCACCGCGCCCTTGCCTAGGATCGGCAACTGGCTGGCGGTCGAACTGATGACGATATCGCTGCGCACCAGCTCCGCCGGAATGTCCGAGAGCAGTACCGCGTGGGCGCCGAACTGCTCGGCCAACTGACTGGCGCGCTCCAGCGTGCGGTTGGCGACGACGATGCGCTTGACTCCCAGCTCATGCAAATGGCGCGCGACCAGCGTAATCGTCTCGCCGGCACCGATCAGCAGCGCCTGGCTGCGTTGCAGGTCGCTGAATATCTGCTTGGCCAGGCTCACCGCAGCGAACGCCACCGACACCGGGTTCTCGCCAATCGCAGTATCGGTGCGCACCTGCTTGGCGGCATTGAAAGTCGCCTGAAACAGCCGCCCCAGCAGCGGGCCGATGGTGCCGGCCTCGCGGGCCACGGCGTAGGCTGATTTCATCTGGCCGAGAATCTGCGGCTCGCCCAGCACCAGCGAGTCGAGCCCGGAGGCCACACGCATCATGTGACGAACGGCCGCATCGTCTTCGTGCACATAGGCACTGGCGCGCAGCTCGTCCAGGCTCAGATGGTGATAATCGGCCAGCCAGCGCAGCACGACATCGGCCGAGAGCTGATCCTGTTCTATATAAAGCTCACTGCGATTGCAGGTGGAGAGGATCGCGGCTTCGCGACTGTCAGTCAGTCGGCAGAGCTGCTGCAAGGCCTCAACCAGCTGCTCAGGGGTAAAGGCCACGCGCTCGCGGACGTCTACTGAAGCAGTCTTGTGGTTAATACCGAGTGCAAGGAAGGCCATTCAAGGTCGCTGGTGGTGACGTGAAGCCGGCAATTGTCCTACTTCGAAAGATTCAGAACAACTACCGCTGACTATTGTCCCAATCGTCAGCCCCTATAATGGCCACAATTGAGTCTCGGTTATGTTTGGCCGAAGGCTTGTGTCATGATGATCCGACCGCAGGTTAGTCGTCCTCTTCCTATATGAATAGATCTTCCGCGTTGCTCCTCGCTTTTGTCTTCCTCAGCGGCTGCCAGGCCATGGCGCCCGTTGCGCCGGACGGCACCCCACCGGTCGAAGACACCACGCCCGCACCTGAAAAGCCCAAGGTTTACGGCTCGTTCAGCGAGGAAACCGTGTTCAGCCTGCTGAGCGCCGAACTCGCCGGCCAGCGCAATCGTTTCGACATTGCCCTGGACAATTACGTGACCCAGGCCATCAACACCCAGGATCCGGGCGTCTCCGAGCGGGCTTTCCGCATCGCCGAATATCTGGGCGCCGATCAACCGGCCCTCGACACCGCGCTGATCTGGGCGCGCAATGCCCCGGACGATCTCGAAGCGCAACGCGCCGCTGCCGTGCAACTGGCCCGCGCCGGGCGCTACGACGACTCCATGGTCTACATGGAAAAGGTCCTGCAGGGCAAGGGCGACACTCATTTCGATTTCCTCGCGCTGTCGGCCGCCGACACCGATCAGGAAACCCGCAACGGTCTGATGAAAAGTTTCGACCGTTTGCTGCAGCGTCATCCGAACAACAATCAGCTGATTTTCGGCAAGGCCCTGCTGTTGCAGCAGGACGGCGACAATCAGGGTGCGCTGACTCTGCTCGAAGACAATCCACCGGAAGACGGCGAGATCGCACCGATTTTGCTGCGCGCACGCCTGCTTCAGCTGCTCAACCGTGGCGACGAAGCACTGCCGCTGCTGCAAAAAAGCATCAGGAAGTATCCGGAAGACAAACGCCTGCGCTTGACCTATGCGCGCATGCTGGTCGAACAGGACCGCATGGACGATGCCAAGGTCGAATTCTCCACCCTCGTTCAGCAATACCCGGAAGACGACGAACTACGTTACTCGCTGGCGTTGGTGTGCCTGGAAGCCAAGGCGTGGGATGAAGCCAAGGGTTATCTGGAAGACCTGATCGCTCGCGAAAGCCATGTCGATTCGGCGCATCTGAACCTTGGCCGGATTGCCGAAGAGCGCAACGATCCACAAGGCGCGCTCATCGAATACGCCCAGGTTGGCCCGGGCAATGACTATCTGCCGGCACAGTTGCGTCAGGCCGATATCCTGATGAGCAACGGCAAGACCGCCGAAGCGCAGAGCAAACTGGCAGCCGAGCGTGACGAGCAACCGGATTACGCGATTCAGCTGTACCTGATCGAATCGGAAAGCCTGTCGGCCAACAAACAGGACGACAAGGCCTGGAAGGTTCTGCAACAAGCGCTGCAGAAATATCCGGACGATCTCAATCTGCTTTACACCCGCGCCATGCTCGCGGAAAAACGCAATGACCTGGCGCAAATGGAGAAAGACCTGCGTCTGATCATCAAGCGCGACCCGGACAACGCCATGGCGCTGAATGCGCTGGGCTACACCTTGTCCGACCGCACCACCCGTTACGCTGAAGCGAAGACGCTGATCGAGCAGGCGCACCAGATCAATCCGGAAGACCCGGCGGTTCTCGACAGCCTCGGCTGGGTGAACTACCGCCTGGGCAATCTGGATGACGCGGAGAAATATCTGCGTCAGGCGCTCGAGCGCTTCCCTGACCACGAAGTCGCCGCACACCTGGGCGAAGTCCTGTGGGCCAAGGGCAATCAACGCGAAGCCAAACAAGTGTGGGGCAAGTTCCTCAAGGATCAGCCCGACAGCACCATTCTGCGCAGCACCATCAAGCGCCTGACCGGATCCGAGACTCTTTAACCCATGTTTTTGCGCCACGTTATCGTTTTCAGCTTCATCGCCCTGCTCGCCGGCTGCTCGGGTTTCGGTACTCGCGAATCGGTCGAGGGCCACGGCAGCCCGGCCCAGTGGGCGGCAAACAAACAGCAACTGACCGGCCTCGATGGTTGGCAGATCGACGGCAAGATCGGCATCCGCGCACCGAAGGATTCCGGCAGCGGCACGTTGTTCTGGCTGCAGCGGCAGGACTATTACGACATTCGCCTGTCCGGCCCGCTGGGTCGTGGCGCGGCACGCCTGACCGGGCGTCCGGGCAAGGTGTCGCTGGAAGTCGCCAATCAGGGCCGCTACGAATCGCAATCGCCTGAATCCTTGCTCGAAGAGCAGCTGGGCTGGAAATTGCCGGTATCGAATCTGGCCTGGTGGGTTCGTGGCCTGCCGGCTCCGGAAAGCAAAAGCCGCCTGAACCTGGACGCCGACAGCCGTCTGGCCAGCCTTGAGCAGGACGGCTGGAAAGTCGAATACACCGCCTACACCGAACAGAATGGTTATTGGCTGCCCGAGCGCATCAAGCTGCACGGCACCGACCTCGACGTGACGCTGGTGATCAAAACCTGGCAACCGCGCAAGTTGGGGCAATAACGCATGACCGCTGCACGCCTCACCCTGCCCTCGCCAGCAAAACTCAACTTGATGCTGCACATTCTCGGTCGCCGTGAAGACGGCTATCACGAATTGCAGACGCTGTTTCAGTTCCTCGATTACGGCGATGAAATCACCTTCGCCGTGCGCGATGACGGCGTGATCCAACTGCACACGGAGTTCGCCGGCGTGCCCCATGACAGCAACCTGATCGTGCGCGCGGCGAAGATGTTGCAGCAACAGTCCGGTAGCTCACTCGGCATCGACATCTGGATCGACAAAGTGCTGCCCATGGGCGGCGGCATCGGCGGCGGCAGCTCAAACGCGGCGACGACCTTGCTCGGCCTCAACCATTTGTGGCAACTGGGCTGGGATGAAGATCGTCTGGCGGCACTGGGCTTGTCACTGGGTGCCGATGTACCGGTTTTCGTCCGTGGCCACGCGGCGTTTGCCGAGGGCGTCGGCGAAAAACTGACCCCGGTCGAACCCGAGGAACCTTGGTATCTGGTGCTCGTGCCGCAAGTTGCTGTTAGTACGGCAGAAATTTTTTCCGATCCTTTGTTGACACGTAACACACCGCCCATTAAAGTGCGCCCCGTTCCCGAGGGAAACAGTCGAAATGACTGCTTGCCGGTGGTAGCAAGGCGTTATCCAGAGGTACGTAACGCATTGGATTTGTTAGGTAAATTTACCGAAGCAAAGCTCACCGGAACTGGAAGTTGTGTGTTTGGGGGCTTCCCAAGCAAAGCTGAAGCTGATAAAGTCTCGGCGCTTCTGACAGAGACCCTTACAGGGTTTGTAGCGAAAGGAAGCAACGTTTCGATGTTGCATCGCAAGCTGCAAAGTCTGCTCTAAAGGAATCAAGTGCCCGGCACTTGAAAGCAACAGATACAGGGGCGTCGCCAAGCGGTAAGGCAGCAGGTTTTGATCCTGCCATGCGTTGGTTCGAATCCAGCCGCCCCTGCCATTTTCTCTACTCATCCAGGTTACCCTCAGCCTCTAGGTACTGCGCGTGTCCAAGATGATGGTCTTTACGGGGAATGCCAACCCCGATCTGGCTCGGCGTGTCGTACGTCAGCTGCATATCCCTCTCGGTGACATCTCTGTCGGCAAGTTTTCCGACGGCGAAATCACAGCCGAGATCAATGAA